>CANJWR010000001.1 GCA_947478455.1 Beijerinckiaceae bacterium
CAAACCATAACGGTCGGCAGCAGCGCGAGAGGCCAGCAGAATCGCGCCTGCCCCGTCGTTCAGTCCGGAGGCATTGCCGGCGGTGACCGAACCACCCTTGCGGAAAATGGGCGACAGGGCACCCAGCTTTTCGACGGTTGTTTCACGTGGATGTTCGTCGCGCGAAACGCTTGTGACATTGCCCTTGCGATCCTTGATCTCGTAGGCGACGATTTCCTTCGCAAGGCGACCGCTCGCCTGCGCCTGAGCGGCGCGCTTCTGGCTGCGGAACGCAAAAGCATCCTGATCCGAGCGGGCAATGTGCTTGTCCTCGGCGAGGTTTTCGGCGGTCTCGCCCATGGCGTCTACGCCATACATGGCCTTCATGCGCGGATTGATGAAACGCCAGCCAAGGGTGGTGTCGAAAATTTCCGGCTGACGAGCGAAAGCCTCCGTCGCCTTGCCCATCACAAACGGCGCGCGCGACATGGATTCGACGCCGCATGCAATCGCAACCTCCATTTCGCCCGACCTGATGGCGCGGGCTGCGGTCCCGACAGCGTCAAGGCCCGAGCCGCAGAGGCGATTCAACGTAACGCCAGGAATTTCCTGCGGCAGCCCTGCCAGCAACAAAGCCATGCGGGCGACGTCGCGGTTGTCTTCGCCGGACTGGTTGGCGCAACCGGCGAAAACGTCATCGATGGCTGTGACGGGCAATTGCGGGTTCTTTTCGACCAGAGCCTTGATGGCGTGGGCGAGCAGATCGTCTGGACGCACGGATGCGAGAGCCCCCGCATAGCGGCCCACCGGCGTGCGAACGCCTGAACACAGCAACACTTCGTTCATTACATTTCCCTTGTTCAGTGCATTCATCCTATCGCTGACATTCGCCGCAGAAAAAAGTCGATCGTCCAGACTGCACGATCCGCTGCACAATTCCGGCGCATTTGGGATTTGGACAGGGCTCGCCTTCGCGATCATAGACGCGAAAACGGTGCTGAAAATAGCCCAAAGCGCCATCGGTCTGCCGATGATCGCGCAGAGAGGAGCCTCCGGCTTCGACCGCCTCCAGCAAAACCTCGCGGATGACGATCGCCAGGGCGTTGGCGCGCGCCGTGGGCTTGCCGTCCTGTCTGACGAGCGACCCCGCCGCGCGTCGGGGTGAAAGACCGGTGCGATGCAGGGCCTCGCAGACATAGATATTGCCAAGTCCGGCGATGAGACTCTGATCGAGAAGCGCCGACTTGAGAGGCGCGGCCTTGTTGCGAAAGACGCGGGCGATGGTCGCCCCATCCAGTTCGTTCCCCAGAGGCTCGATGCCTATATCGCAAAACAAGGCGTGTTGAGCCAGATCGACGCGGCTTTCGAGCAGCATGAACCCGAAACGGCGCGGATCGTTGTATGTCACCGTGGCGCCATTCCCGAACCGAAAGACGACGTGGTCGTGCGTTGCAAGCCGGGAACGGTCATGGTGGAAAACGCCCGGAGTCAGACCGTCAATCCGGAATGAACCTGACATTCCGAGATGCATGATCAACACATCGCCGTTATCCATATCGGCCAAAAGATATTTGGCGCGCCGGCCCAGAGACTCAATGAGCCGCCCGGTCAGCCGCTCCTCGAAATTTTCAGGAAACGGGAAACGAAGGTTCGGACGCCGCTGCGTCACTTCCACAATGCGTTGTCCGACGATGGCCGGTTCCAGCCCGCGACGCACGGTTTCGACTTCGGGGAGTTCGGGCATCCGTCGATTGGTTTCCGGTGGCTACAGTCAGATCGACTACATAGCCATTCGGTCGGTCAGACGCTATGGTCCGCCGCGTTCTGGAGTTCATTCATGACCGTTTCCCATCCTGCAGGGTCACAAGCCGACGAGGCCGAGACGCATTTCGGCTTTTCGACAGTTCCGCTCGGCGAAAAGCAGAGCATGGTGAACGACGTCTTCCACAAGGTCGCATCCAAATACGACCTGATGAACGACTTTATGTCCGCAGGCCTTCACCGGGCCTGGAAAGACGTGCTGGTGGGCATGGTGAAACCGCCGAAGGATCGCCCTTTCCGGCACCTCGATATGGCGGGCGGAACCGGCGACGTGGCGTTCCGCATCGCGAAGGCGGGCGGTCATGACACGCATGTCACCGTCGCTGACATCAACATCGGCATGCTCGGCGTCGGGCTGGAACGCGCCGAAAAGCGCGGCCTCGACCATATGGTCGATTTTGTGGAGGCCAATGCGGAGGAACTGCCCTTCGGGGACGGATATTTCGACGCCTACACGATCGCATTCGGTATCCGGAACGTACCCCGGACCGACAAGGCTCTGGCGGAAGCCTATCGGGTTCTGAAGCGCGGTGGGCGCTTTCTGTGCCTCGAATTTTCCATGGTGGATGTACCGGTCCTCGACAGGATTTACGAGACCTATTCGTTCACTGCCATTCCGGCCATCGGCAAGGTCGTGACCGGAGACGGCGCCCCGTATCGGTATCTGGTGGAATCGATCCGCAGGTTTCCCAATGCCGAGAGGTTTAAGGCCATGGTCGAGGAAGCCGGATTTCGGCGCGCGTCCTTTACGCGGCTGACAGGCGGCGTTGTGGCGATCCATTCCGGCTGGAAACTCTGAGGCGCTGACGGTGCTCCGAACGGTTTTTCACCTTTGGCGGCTGGCGCATGCGGGTTTCGTGATGGCGCGCGAAGGCGTGTTTTCGCAAATCGACGATTCCATTGCGCCGCCCGGCCTTCGCCCTCCTCTGGCGCTGGCGCGA
The DNA here is from genome assembly GCA_947478455.1 of Beijerinckiaceae bacterium. Classification (GTDB taxonomy): domain Bacteria; phylum Pseudomonadota; class Alphaproteobacteria; order Rhizobiales; family Beijerinckiaceae; genus Terripilifer. The sequence continues at coordinate 2,742 of CANJWR010000001.1, forward strand.
AAGCTGGCCCGCCGGAAGAATCAAGCTGGCGGCCTCCCGGTCGCCATCGCCCGGCTTGGCCCTTCCTACGTCAAGCTCGGGCAGTTTCTGGCGACCCGCCCCGACGTGGTCGGCATCGCGGCCGCTCATTCGCTTGAGGCGCTGCAGGATCGGATGGCGCCGTTCCCGCAAGCGGAGGCAATCCGAACCATAGAAACAGCGCTCGATACGAAGATCGACTCACTTTTTGTCACTTTCAGCGAGCCCGTTGCGGCGGCCTCGATCGCCCAAGTCCACAAGGCCCGGATTGTCGACGGACAGGGCGCCCGAGATGTTGCGGTTAAGGTTCTGCGCCCCGGCGTCGAGCGGCGTTTTCGACGCGATCTGGATGACATGTTTTTCGCCGCCCGGTTCGCCGAACGCCACTTTTCGGAGGCGCGGCGTCTGAAACTTGTCGAGGTCGTCGAAACGCTGGCCCGTTCGGTCCGGATGGAAATGGACTTCCGGCTCGAGGCGGCGGCTTCGTCGGAGTTTGCTGAAAATATTGCGCATGATCCCGATTTCCGGCTTCCCAAGGTAGACTGGGACCGGACAGCCAAATCGGTCCTGACACTGGAATGGATCGATGGCACGCCACTGTCGGATATCGCAGCCTTGCAGGCGCGCGTCGTTGATTTGCCGGCGTTGGGACGGACGATCATCCAGTCCTTTCTGCGTCACGCAGTGCGCGATGGTTTTTTTCATGCCGACATGCATCAAGGCAATCTGTTCCTCGATCAGGAGGGCCGCCTGACAGCTGTCGATTTCGGCATCATGGGCCGCCTGGGGCTGAAGGAACGGCGGTTTCTGGCCGAAATCCTTTACGGCTTCATCACCCGCGACTACCGGCGTGTGGCCGAAGTGCATTTCGAGGCCGGCTATGTGCCGGCGACCCATAGTATCGACGATTTCGCACAGGCGATCCGGGCCATCGGCGAACCCATCCATTCGCGCACGGCCGACCAGATATCGATGGCGAAACTGCTGACCCTGTTGTTCGAGATCACAGCTCTGTTCGACATGAAAACCCGAACAGAACTGGTGATGCTGCAGAAGACCATGGTGGTAGTCGAAGGCGTGGCGCGGTCGCTCGATCCCCATCTCGACATGTGGTCGACTGCCGATCCGGTCGTGCGGTCATGGATTGCCGAGAATCTGGGACCGGCGGGAAAATTGCAGGATCTCGGGCGCGGACTTGCTTCGCTGGGACGGATCGCAGCCGGAGCGCCGGATCTTTTCGAGCGGGCCGAAAGGCTCGTCGGAGATATAGAGGCCTCGACCCGCCACGGACTGCGGCTTTCGGCAGATTCGGTTGCCGACATCGGCCGCGCCGAGGCGCGCAGGGCGCGCTGGGGCAATGCGGCGCTTTGGGTCATCGCAGGCCTTCTGGCGGTCCTTGTTGTCGTGAGATAGTTTCGGTCAAACGCGAGCAGTGTGCTGTTCGCAAGAGGAACGCCGATGCTGGCTGGGAAACGCATTCTACTGGTGATTGGGGGTGGCATAGCCGCCTACAAGTCGCTTGATCTCATCCGGCGACTGCGTGAGCGCGGCGCGAGCGTGCGTGTCGCCATGACCAACGCCGCAAAACAATTTGTCACGCCGCTTTCGGTTGCCAGCCTGAGCGGCGACAAAGTCTACGATGAGCTTTTTTCGCTGACCGATGAAGCCGAAATGGGGCATATCGAATTGTCCCGTGACGCCGACCTTGTGGTGGTTGCTCCCGCAACCGCCAATCTGCTGGCCAGGATGGCGCAGGGCCTTGCGGATGATCTGGCGTCAACCTTGCTGCTGGCCACCGACAAGCGAACTCTGGTCGCACCGGCCATGAATCTGCGGATGTGGCTGCATCCGGCGACGCGGCGCAACGTCGAACAGTTGCAGCGGGACGGCATCCTGTTTGTCGGTCCCAGTGACGGCGCGATGGCCTGTGGAGAATTCGGGCCAGGCCGGATGAGCGAGCCGCTGGAAATTGTCGCCGCCGTTGAGACGGCGCTTGCAGGAGAAACATTGCTGCCCCTGCCGAAAGGCGCGATGACTTCGGGCTCATTGAGCGGACGGCGCGTGATCGTCACGTCGGGTCCTACGCATGAACCCATTGATCCGGTTCGCTATATCGCAAACCGCTCGTCGGGCCGTCAGGGCCACGCAATAGCGGCCGCCGCTGCGGAAGCTGGTGCCGATGTCGTGCTGATCAGCGGCCCGGTCGAGATTGCCGATCCGAAAGGCCTTACGACAGTTCATGTCGAGACCGCGGAACAGATGCTGGCTGCCGCCGAAAAGGCTCTCCCGGCAGATATTTTCATTGCGGCGGCAGCGGTAGCGGACTGGCGAGTCGCAGAAGCCCGAAGCGAGAAGATCAAGAAGTCGGGCCCAACCCCTACGGTTCTGTCGATGATCGAGAATCCCGACATTCTGGCGACAATCTCCATGCGCAAAGCCGGACGACCGGGACTGGTCGTAGGATTTGCGGCCGAGACTGAGAAGGTGATCGGGCACGCGCAGGAAAAGCTGGCGCGCAAGGGCTGTGATCTGATTGTCGCCAACGACGTTTCACCTGAAAAAGGCGTCATGGGCGGCACGAGCAATACCGTCCATCTCGTGACACCTCGGGGCGTCGAATCCTGGCCCGAAATGTCCAAATCGGATGTCGGCAGAAAGCTGATCGAACGCCTCGCAACGTTGCTGGAACGCCAGTCATGACAACGCCTGTCCCGTATCGGACCCTACCCCACGGCGAAGGGCTGCCTGCCCCCGATTACCAGTCGCCCGGCGCTGCGGGCATCGATCTGCTCGCAGCTATTCCCGAAACTTCACGACTGATTATTGAACCCGGTGCGCGTGAACTCGTGCCAACCGGCATATCGATTCAACTAGCGGAGGGTTTTGAAGCGCAAATTCGTCCTCGATCGGGGCTTGCGCTGAAAAATGGCGTCACGGTGCTGAATTCGCCGGGAACGATCGACAGCGATTATCGAGGTGAGATCGGTGTCCTGCTGATCAACCACGGGTCGGTTCCCTTTGAGATTTTGCGTGGGGCCAGAATCGCCCAGATGGTGGTTGCGCCGGTAACAAGAATTATACTGTCCGAAGTTTCGGACCTGTCTGCGACCCGGCGCGGCGCCGACGGGTTTGGATCGACGGGACTATTGTCGACACCGGAAAGGCAATCATGAACCTGCTTTCTCGCCGCAGCAGACTGGCTGTCGCAGCTGTGGTCGATGTGGCGCTCCATGCCAGACCGCAGCCTGTTGCCGCAAAGGCTCTAGCGAATCGCCATAATCTGCCGCCCAGACACCTTGAAACCCTTTTGCAGGCGCTGGTGAAGGCCAACATTCTCAAGGGCGTCCGCGGCCCCCGTGGGGGATATGAACTCGCGCGCGAGCGGCGACGCATTTCAGCCGGTGATATTGTACGGGCGGCCATGAGCGACGGGTTCGATGAAGAAGAGGTCGTGGCAGAGTCAAAGCTCGTTCGTGAGGTCGTCACCCCTATGATCGACCTCGCTGGAGAAACTTTTTTGGCCGCACTGGATGCTGTCACGGTCGACGATCTGTGCCGGCAGGCCTCGGAAAGACAGGCTTTCGACATGGCCAGGGATGATGCCGATTTCACGATTTAAAATGTATTAAAAACGATTTATCGACATATAGTGTGAATTTGGCAAACTACTCCAACGATCAACTCAAGGAGCGTACCATGGCGATTGCAGGCAAAGCGGGTCGGGGCCGGATTTACGGATCCATTACGGAAACCATCGGCGATACGCCCCTCGTGCGGCTCGATCGACTAGCGAAGGAAAAGGGCGTCAAGGCCAACCTTCTGGCAAAACTTGAGTTCTTCAATCCAATTTCGAGCGTCAAGGATCGTATCGGGGTCGCGATGATCGATGCGCTGGAAGCCGCCGGAAAAATCACGCCCGGAAAGACGACGCTGGTCGAACCAACATCGGGCAATACCGGCATTGCGCTCGCCTTCGTGGCTGCGGCGCGCGGATACAAGCTCATGCTGGTCATGCCGGAATCGATGTCAATCGAGCGCCGGAAGATGCTGGCACTACTGGGCGCCGAACTCGTTCTGACGCCTGCCCCGCAGGGCATGAAAGGCGCTATCGCAAAAGCCCAGGAAATTGTCGCCGCCACGCCGGGCGCCATCATCCCGCAACAGTTTGAAAACCCCGCCAACCCCGAGATCCACCGCAAGACGACCGCTGAGGAAATCTGGAACGACACGAACGGAACCGTCGATTTCCTGATCTCGGGCGTCGGCACCGGCGGCACCATCACGGGCGTCGGTCAGGTGCTGAAATCCCGTAAGGCATCCGTCAAAATTGTTGCCGTCGAGCCAGAGGACTCGCCTGTTCTGTCCGGCGGGCAGCCAGGCCCCCACAAGATTCAGGGCATCGGGGCCGGCTTTGTCCCGGCGGTTCTCGATCGCTCGGTGATCGATGAGGTGGTGACAGTCGGAAACCAGACCGCCTTCGATACCGCGCGACTGCTTGCGCGCATTGAGGGCATTCCGGTTGGCATTTCGTCCGGGGCGGCTGTGGCGGCGGCTCTGGAAGTCGGGGCGCGCGCAGGCAATGAGGGCAAAAATATTGTCATCATCATCCCGTCTTTTGCTGAGCGCTATCTGTCGACAGCCCTGTTCGAAGGCCTGTAAAGACATCTCCAGAACCGCGAGGCTTCTTGTGCCTCGCGGCACGGATATGAAGGCACAGGACGAACCATGGAACGCAGACTGCGCGGCGTGATCGCGGCCATTGCAACGCCCATCGACGCCAGTTTCGAGCCCGATGTCGAGCGCTTCGGCAGGCTTGCAAATTATCTGCTCGGAAACGGCTGCGACGCACTGAACGTTCTCGGCACAACCGGGGAAGCGACATCATTTTCCCGCGCCCAGCGGATGCGGGTCATGACTGCGGCCGCCAAACATGCGGATGCCTCGCGCATGATGGTTGGCACTGGGGCAGCGGCGCTGGACGACGCGATCGCGCTGACGCGCCATGCTGCCGAACTGGGATTTGCGGGAGCCCTGATCCTTCCGCCTTTCTATTACAAGGGCGTTGGCGACGAAGGCGTGCTTCGGTATTTCCAGTCGATCGCAGAAGCGAATACGTCGCCAGCCATTTCGATCTATCTTTATCATTACCCGGCCTTGTCGGGCGTTCCGTTTACCCCCACGCTGGTCGAGAAGCTGGTGAGGCAGAACCCCGGGCGCATCGTCGGCCTGAAGGATTCATCCGGCGACATGGCCTATGCGAAGTCCATTGCCGACGCTCATTCTGAACTGGCCGTTTTCCCCTCGACGGAAGCTATCCTGCTGGAGGCCCGCGCCGGGCAATTCGCCGGGTGCATCTCGGCGACTGCCAATCTCAATTCCGCCTTTTGCGCGCGAGCATTCCGGCAGGGCGATGCTGCGGCTCACGCAAACGCAGTGGCTATCCGGAAATTGTTTGACGGCAAGGCATTGGTGGCGGGTGTGAAAGCCGGTGTGGCGCATATCATGGACGACCCGGCCTTCGCGACGCCCATGCCGCCCCTGTCTGTCTGGTCGAGCGCCGATCGGCGCGAACTTGCGCACGACCTGTCGGCCCTGAGGGCGGTACTGTAATTGGCCGATGTTGGCTGGCAGATTGTCGTTCTGCTGGCGCTGGTGGCCTTCGTGGCCGGATTTATCGACGCGATTGCAGGCGGCGGCGGATTGTTGACGCTCCCTGCCCTGGTGATAGTCGGCCTCGATCCCGTCAGCGCCATCGCCACCAACAAGATGCAATCGACTTTCGGGTCTGGCGCAGCCACGCTGGCATTCGCCCGACGAGGCTTCCTCGACCGCAAGACCGTTCTGCCACTCGTTATTGCCGCCGGCCTTGGGTCGATCCTTGGTGCCAGACTGCTTCCCTACATGTCTGCCGGCTCGGTCGCCCGCGTGCTGCCCGTGGCTCTCCTGATGGTTGCGAGCTATTTTGCCCTGTCGCCTCGGTTCGGAAAGCCGTCCAACACACCCACAAAGTCCCGTCCCTTCGCTTTGACAGCTGCAATCCCGGCGATCGGCCTTTATGATGGCATGTTCGGACCAGGAACTGGCTCGTTTTTCATGTTAGCCTTTGTGTCTCTAGGTGGACTTCGAATTCTCGACGCCACCGCCCGGACAAAGGTAGCAAATTTCGCCTCCAACCTTGCCGGGTTTGTCGCCTTTGCGATGGCCGGCAGTGTCATTTACCAGATCGGTCTGGCCATGGCTGCGGCCCAGCTTGCGGGCGGCTGGCTGGGAGCCCAGACTTCGATCAACACCGGCGGCGCTTGGGTTCGGCCCGCGGTGGTGACGATGAGCGTTCTGCTCGCCGGCAAGCTTCTGTTTGATGCTTTTCGTTGAATCTTCAGTCAGGACATTTCTTTGTCCTGCGGAGCATTGACGGCGACCGCCACCTGCCGGTATAAGCCGCCGCAACGACGGTGCCATGGGGCGCCGGGTTTTGTTTTGAGCGCTCGAGTGTTGCGCTCGTCCGGGGAATATCCATGGCGAATACGAGTTCGGCCAAAAAGGCTGTTAGGAAAATTGCTCGCCGCACGGCCGATAACCGGTCGCGCCGCAGCCAGATGCGCACCTATATCCGCAAGGTCGAGGAGGCTCTTGAGTCTGGAAACGCCGCTCAGGCCCAGACCGCCCTGCACGAAGCTGAGCCACTGATCATGCGCGCCGCCCAGAAGGGTATCGTGCACAAGAACACTGCCAGCCGGAAGGTTTCACGCCTGACCGCCCGCGTGAAGCAGCTCGCAAAGTAAATTTTGCTCTTTTCGGAAAAGGCCCGGTCATGACCGGGCCTTTTTTGATTCTAGAATGTGCCGTCACCATTGCAGGAATGCCACACGCGAATATTTTGAACTCGCTTTTTTGCCGCACAATCAATTCGGATGCGATTCAATGGGTTGCGGACCAAGCACTAAATGCTGACGAACACTCTGCACTTGACTCATCTGACGAACGCTCGACACTAGGTTTGTTTCGGCGGCAACATGTTTGCTATGCCTGCACTGGGCTTCAGGACTCTCCCCCCGGATTCAAGCGCTTGCAAGCGTCAAGACTGAATCACCAAAATCTACATCAGCCTTTCGATCCCGGATTATGGCAGTCCCATGACAGGAATCGTTGCGCCCCGATCAGTCGGATTGTAATGTTTAATGACAGTGGGACTGAAGATTTTTGGGCGCTTGGGGCTACTCCAATCATCATTGATGGACACCGCAGAATTCTGCTTAGTCCGGTGGTAGGTAGCGAATTCCTGCGCTTGATTTCCTGAGTTTCGCTGGAGGTCGTTGGAACGATTGCGGTTCGTTCTGGTTCATTTTCATTTTTGTATGACAGGCTGTGCGCGTTGCACAGAAGGAGCTTCTATGTCCTGGGCGACAGATCTTTTTTGCGATCTCAGGTCCAACGATTTTCACATCCGCTTTATTCGGTAAGCCGGGGTCAGTTTGATTCCGGTTCGCAGTAAGAAGAAATTTCTATAACGAAGAACGCAACGAAAATGACAAATAGCAACATGCGGGGATTGGCTTTGCACGAAGATCATGAAGCCGATGCCCTGAGCGCCTTTGATACATCGTCCTGGTCTCGGATCGTTCAGCGATTGCGTGCAGAAGTTGGAGAAGATGTTTTCAATTCGTGGTTTGCCCGCCTTGAAATGACATCTGTTCGCGATGGCGTCGCTTATCTGACCGTCCCGACAAAATTCCTGAAGAGTTGGATCGATTCCCATTATACAGACCGTATTTTGCTAATCCTTTGTTCCGAACTGGGAGGCGTTGAAAGGCTCTCGGTATCTGTGCGTACATCATCGCGTATCCCGCCGAGCCGCGGAGCGGATTTGATACAATCCATCTCTGTCAAATCGCTGTCGGCGGTATCGGTTGCGACTCGATCTTCTTCCTTCGGTCTGGAGCGCGGAGATCAGGGCCGCTCAGTATCTGTGCGGGATGCCATCGGGACAGGCTTCAATTCTTCGACGAGGCCATGGGATCAGAGTGGAAGCAGTCTGGCCGGATCGCCCCTTGATCCCCGCCTGACTTTCGAGACCTTTCTGGTCGGCCGCTCAAATCAGCTCGCACATGCGGCGGCAGTGAAGATGACCGAGACCGGAGCAAATTCCGTTCGGTATAATCCCCTGTATGTTCATGCATCGGTTGGTCTTGGGAAAACCCACCTTTTGCAGGCAATTGCTCATTCTGTTTCCGCTTCGGGGCGACGAGTTATTTATCTGACAGCCGAAAAGTTCATGTATGGCTTTGTGTCGGCGTTGAAGTCCCAAACGGCCATCGCCTTCAAAGAGAAGCTGCGCGCTATCGATACACTCATCATCGATGACGTTCAGTTTCTGCAAGGCAAGCAAATCCAGCAGGAGTTCTGCCACACGCTCAATTCCCTTATAGATGCAGGGCGTCAGGTGGTGACGGCTGCTGACAGACCTCCGACAGAGCTTGAAAGCCTTGATGAGCGCGTTCGCTCGCGACTGGCCGGAGGGCTGTCGGTGGAAATGGGCGGTCTTGATGAAGGATTGCGGGTCAAGATTCTGGAAGCCCGTATAGCAAACGCACAACGTACGCATGCCAATTTCGATGTTCCAGCGCCAATCGTCATTTATCTGGCAAAGGCACTCCGAACCAATGGTCGGGATCTTGACGGCGCTGTCAACCGATTACTCGCCCATGCAACTCTGACCGGCGCGGCGCTCACGACCGAAATGGCGGAAGTCGCGATCAGCGATCTTGTTCGTTCGCGGGAACCCAAGCGGGTCAGGATTGAAGATATTCAAAAGCTGGTTGCCTCGCATTACAACGTCAGCAGATCGGACCTGCTTTCAGCACGCCGGACGGCCGCCGTTGTGAGGCCTCGCCAGATCGCAATGTATCTTTCGAAGGTTCTGACGCTTCGTTCCTTGCCGGAGATCGGAAGGCGCTTCGGTGGTCGGGATCACACGACAGTTCTGCATGCCGTTCGAAAGATCGACGGCCTGGCGGCAAAAGACGCATCCCTGTCAGAAGTTATCGAGCTTCTGAAACGCATCCTGAACGATTGAAAGATCATTCGTTCATTTGCCCGTTTTGACACGCGTCCATTCGCGCGTGATTATTTTCTGTGTAGCCTGATCCTTGGATGAAACGGTGAATAACCGTTTCATCGTTGCATCATCTGGATAGATTGATTTGTTTTCCAGAATTTCCTTAGGGAGGAAGTTCCTAGAATCGCTAACCGGATTTGCAAAATTTGTCACCCTGGAATTTCGGGCCGCGACTTCGGGGCTCAGCAGATAATTGATGAACGCGTATGCTTCCTCCACGTGATCAGCGTCTTTCGGGACCGCCAGATTATCGAGCGAAATAAGCGTTCCCTCTTTGGGGATTAGATAGTCGATCTCGACGCCATTGCGCGCTTCCTGCGCGCGGTTGCGTGCCTGAAAACTGTCGCCCGCCCAACCGACAGCAAGGCAAATGTCTCCATTGGCGAGGGCGTTGATATATTCGGACGAATGAAATTTCTTCACCAGCGGCTTGATCTTGATCACAGTATCCGCAGCGCGGCGGATGTCTGCCGGATTTTTTGAATCAGGATTCAGTCCACTAAATCGCAGTGCTGCAGAAAAAATATCTTCAGGGCTGTCGAGCAAATAGACTCCGCAGTCGGCAAATTTGCGAAGGTTCTCAGGCTTGAAAATAGCGTCCCAGTTATCGGGAGCCTTGTCGCCGAATCGGGCTTTCACTTTTCCGACGTTGAAAGCGATGCCGGTTGTGAACCACATATAATTGACTGCATACTGGTTGCCCGGATCATAGACTGAGAGGCGTCCCATGATGTCTGCATTCAGGTTTCGATAGTTGCCAAGTTTTGATCTGTCGATCTTTTGAAAAACGCCAACCTGAATCTGGCGCTGCAGGAATGTCGCTGACGGAACGACAATGTCGTAACCGGTCTTCCCAGCCAGAAGTTTTGTTTCAAGCGTTTCGTTTGAATCGTAGGTGTCGTAGACAACCCGGATCCCTGTTTCGCGGGTGAAGTCATCCAGCACCGTCGGGTCTACATAGTCCGACCAATTGTAGACGTTCACGACACGATTCTGAGCAGCGGCGGGCGACAATAGTGTCAATGTCGCCATTGCGATCCAGAGATAATTCCTCACACCCGTTTCTCCAGTCCGTCGACGAAGCGATCAATTCTTTCGAGGCGGGAAAGCGCTGCGTCGAGTGTTGCGTCATGTTTTGCAAAGCAGAAGCGCACAACGTGGCGCACCGGATTTACAGTGTAAAATGCCGAAACAGGGATTGCCGCCACGCCCCGCTTCAACACGAGTTGCTGGCAAAAATTCGCATCGTCGCTCAATCCGAAATTTGAAAGATCTACTGTCACAAAATAGGTGCCCTGACTTGGCATGACGGAAAATCCGCGTTGTGAAAGACCATCGGACAGTCTGTCGCGACTTCTCTGGAAGGACGCCCGCATCGACTGAAAGTACGAATCGTCCTTCGCCAATCCATGCGCAACGGCAACCTGCAGATTTGGCGGGGTCGTGAACGTCAGGAACTGGTGGGACTTGGCTAGGACTTTCATCAAATCCGGTGCAGCGGCCACAAGGCCGACCTTCCAGCCGGTCAGAGAAAATATCTTGCCCGCAGAACCTATTTTGATCGTCCGGTCTCGCATACCGGGGATCGTCATCATCGATATATGAGGCAGGCCATCAAAAACGACATGCTCCCAAACCTCGTCGCATATGGCTATCGTATCATTCTGGATACAGAATCTGGCCAGCATCTCCAGTTGTTCCCGCGGATAGACGATTCCGCAAGGATTCAGGGGATTGTTGAAAACGACCGCGCGCGTTTTGCTTGAAAATACACTCGCCAGATCCTCTTCCGTAAAGCTCCAGTGAGGCGGTCGAAGATTGACAAACTTCGGAATCCCGCCCGCCCGCTCGACCAGTGGTACATAGGCGTCGTAGGTCGGCTGAAACAGCACGACCTCGTCACCGGGTTCAAGGACCGCAAAAAGAGCCCCCGCAATTGCCTCGGTCGCCCCTGAGGTCACCAGAACCTCGCGTTGGGGATCAAGATCAATACCCTGGAATCGACCGTAGTGGGCTGCGATGGCTTCTCGCAGTTCGAGAACTCCCATCATCGACGGATATTGATTGTAGCCATTCAGGACCGCATCGGCCGCTTTGCGACGCACATCCTCTGGGCCTGGATCATCGGGAAATCCCTGCCCGAGGTTTATGGCGCTGTGCTCCCGCGCCAAGCTCGACATGGCTTCGAAAATGGTCGTGGGCAGATTTGAAAAAACCGAGTTCATAGCCTGTCCGATCTCCAGGATTTGAAATTCCTAGCATCGATCAGACGCGCTATGAAGATGGGTATGGAGCGCGAGAAAATCGGCTTTCATCGCTGGATCATCATGCTGACTGCCGACCTGCCACGTTTGACTTTGCTTCTAGGAGGAGCCCGATCCGGGAAAAGCCGGCGGGCCCAGACCCTCGCCGAGGAGAGCGGCCTTGTTCCTGTCATGATCGCAACCGCCCAAGCGGGCGATAGCGAAATGGCGGAACGTATCGGGCGTCATCGCGCCGAACGGAGCCAAGAATGGATGACGATCGAGGAGCCGCTGGAAATCCTCAGTGCGATAGGCCAGCCTGAGTTCTTGGGGCATATTCTAGTTGTGGACTGCCTGACGCTCTGGTTGAGCAATCTTTTTTTCAGTGAAAGGCTGGTTGAACACTCGATCGACGAACTTGCGTCAGGGTTGGCGAGGCTCGATCGGCCGTGCATCTTGGTGTCCAACGAACTCGGTTTGGGGATCGTTCCTGAAAATGAACTGGCCCGCACATTCCGCGACGCTCAGGGACGCCTCAATCAGCGCATGGCGCAGGTTTGCGACCACGTAGAACTGATCGTCGCCGGGCTTCCTCTTAGGATCAAACCTTGAGGGTTAACGATGCACCTTGGCCTTTATTTCGTCTGCAAATTGACGGATCAACGTGGGCGTCGACGGCCCTCCGCAAATCGTCAATCGATCCGGAAGCACCATCCGCCGGTCAAGCGGGAATAGTTTGAGCAAGGCCGGATGGATTAGCAAAGCCTCCCCCTGATCCTCGGCATCTGCAGGGTTGCCGGCAACGATCAGATAATCTGGTCTGTTGGCCACCAGTTTTTCCAACTGAACGAAGCCGGCGCCTTTGACGCCCAGTAGCGGCGCAGCGTCGCGAAATCCGGCAAGATCCGCCATTTCGCCCGTTATACCTGAATGAAACACATATCCGCGCCGATGCAGAACCAGATTGCTGAGCGGTCTGTCGCCGACGCGCGCTAAATTTTTGACTTCATCAAAGGCGCGCCCGATTTCGTCGATCAAGTGATCACCGCGGCCTGGATGGCCCAGTCGGTTTGCCAGTTCGCGAATTTGAGCGCGCCCGTCCTCGAATCTGCTCCAGGGCTCCAGCACCATGAATTCCATCTTCTGTGTTGCCAACAATTGGCGTGTGTAACGGCTGTCATAGGGACCAACCAGCACAAGATCAGCCTGCAACCGTACGAGATCTTCACCGCTTCCAAGATTTGTCGGGAATGGCCGCGCTTCGTCGGCAAGGAAAGACATCTGCGGATTTTTTGCATATGGGCTCAACGAGACAACCTGATCGGGGTCACCCAACGCCAGCAGAAGTTGATCTGCACAAAGGTTTGCCGAAACAACCCGCCTCGGAACCTCGGCGCCGGCGCACAGCCCCCAAAGGGCGTTTGACAAGAGAAGAACGGCGGCGAACACGGTCGCCCGTCTAAATCGGCCAGAAAGTTTCGATTGCATGGGCGGCGGTCCGTCTTTACCTTGAGATTGTCGTTGGTGCCCCGGGTTAAGCCGGGGTGAAACGGGAATGCGGTGAGGGTTATCCCAATTCCGCAGCTGCCCCCGCAACTGTAAGCGGTGAGCCGATTCCGAGCAAAGTCACTGGAGACCATGTCTCCGGGAAGACCGGAAAAGGCCTCGACCCGCAAGCCAGGAGACCGGCCAGCGTCTGGTCAACTCAAGCGCCGTCGGCGGGACGGTGGGGGAATCATGTCTGGCAAGAACGGGTCGTTCGCGACCAAATCTTTTTTGCGCGCGACATTCGCGCTTTCCGCTCTTTTTTCGGCTGATCTTGTTTTGGCGGATACGCTCGACCAGATCGTGGTGAGCGCCAGTCGCTCCGAAGAATCAATTTCCCGATCAGGCTCATCCGTGAGTGTCGTCTCGAATGAGGCCATCGAGAAGCACTCTTCCAAGGGAATGGCGGACGTGCTGCGGGGCGTAGCAGGCGTCGAAGTCCGGGAAGCGGGCGGCATCGGCTCAACGGCATCGGTCAGCATCCGGGGCGCAAACCCGGGTCAAACGCTGGTGCTCATAGATGGAATCCGCATCGGCGATCCATCATCAACCGACGGCGCCGTTGATTTCGGCAACCTCGCAGTTACCGATGTTGAGCGTATCGAGGCGCTGCGCGGCCCGCAATCGGCTCTCTACGGCTCCGATGCTATGGGCGGCGTCATCAATATCATCACGCGGCGCGGCGATGGCCCCCCGAAATATGCCGCCTCCGTCGAAGGCGGCAGCTATGGAACCATCCATTCGCGCGCATCGGTATCCGGCAGCGCAGATCAACTTAAATACGCCTTCGCGATCGATGGCCTGCATTCGGACGGGTTTGCCCGTTATGGCTATCGCATCAACCGGCCGCTAACACTCGCAGACGGCGTCACGCCTTTGCCAAAGTTGCCATGGGGCGATCCGACAAACAGAGGGGGCGCATCAGGTCGCATTTCCTACCGCCTTTCCGATTCGGCAACATTCGAGTTCGGACTTTCCGGCTACGGAAACGCCATTCGATTCGACAATTCATTCGCTTTCGTCCCGACAAATGTCTTCAACGCCAGAAATCATTCGAACGCGACCCTTTTGCAGGGTTACGGGCGTCTCACAAGTTTAGCGTTTGACGGCGCACTTCAAAATCAGTTCAGCGTGTTCGGAAATCTTACCGACAGAACGATTGCCCAGACGGAAGGATGTTTCGATCTTTTCTTCACAGCATTCGATTGCCGCAGCGGTTATCGCGGCAGCCGGCGCGGCGCCGAATACCAGGGCGACCTGAAGCTTGGTTTGTTTGGCCTCGTGATCTTCGGCGCACGAACCGAAACTGAATTTGCCCGAACATCTCAAGATCCTGCTCCTGCCGGGACGTTTACAGCCATCAATGCTCAGCAGACGATCAATTCGGCCTTCGCCCAGCATCGCGTCACACTCGGTGAACGTCTCGATTTGAGCTTAGGCGGACGCATTGACGTCGTCTCGGGTGGGCCAACATTCGCCACATGGAGGGCGACGGCCTCCTACCGGCTGCTCGAAACACAGACCCGGCTTCATGCCAGCATTGGAACCGGCGCCAAGGCTCCATCGCTTTTTCAACGCTTCAGCCAATATGGAAACCCGGCCCTGATTGCCGAAGAAAGTCTCGGAGGTGATGCGGGCATTGAACAGAAGCTGCTCGATGGTCGACTTGTTCTCGATATCACGGCGTTTTCCAACAGGTACAAGAATCTGATCGGCTTCGATGTTGTCGCATCCTGCAGTCCGGCGCAGATATTCGGTTGCTACTATAATGTCGGACGCGCCCTGACTCGAGGCATTGAGGTATCCGGCGATTTCGTCATCGTCCCGGACACGTGGAAAGCGCGTGCGACATACACCTATCTGCAATCAACCAACTTGCTGACGAACGCGCCACTGTATCAAAGGCCGCGAAATCAGGCCGCTGCGTCTTTGGTATTTACTGGCCTGTCCAATTTCGAGGCCGAGGGTCGAGTCACGTTTGTCGGACCGCGACTGGATTTTGCAACGCCAGCTGTTCGGCTGGGGTCTTACGCCAAATGGGATTTGCTCGCTTCCTACAAGGTTGATCAACGTCTCACTGTTTTTGCCAGACTCGAAAACTTGACGAACGCCCGGTACGAGGAGGTCTACAGCTTCGGTGTCGCAGGGCGTTCGATCTTCGGGGGTCTCAGAGTCAACTGGTAAGATCTGGAAGCCGACGGAGAAAGATGATTACAGCCCGGATCAGAAATACTCGAAGTCTTGTAATGCCCGTGCTGATTTTTTCGGTATTGGCAGTTGCGATGGTTTCTCTTCTGGTCGGTGCGGCGCCACTCTCGATTGCTGATGTCTGGTCAGGGCTTCGGGACGGCGATGGCGTCACGGGCCTCATCGTCCGGGAAATCCGAATGCCCCGCATGCTGCTTTCTGTGACCATCGGGGCATTTCTTGGTCTTTCCGGAGCCGCCCTGCAGGGCTTGTTACAAAACCCTCTGGCGGAAGCCGCTATTTTCGGAGCGCCGCAAGCGGCGGCGCTAGGCGCTGTGCTTGTTCTTTATCTGGGCTTTAGCGACGCACTGTCTTTCTGGTTGCCTCTTGCGTCAATTTGCGGAGCTGGACTGTCAGGAGCGCTTCTGTATTTGCTTGTTGGCCGACAAGGATCGATCATCGGATTCATTCTCGCAGGACTGGCGCTCGGAAGCTTTACGGGCGCCGCCATTTCGCTGGTCATCAATCTGTCCGCCAACCCGTTTGCAATCACCGAAATTGTTTTCTGGTTGATGGGGTCTTTCGAAGATCGATCAGTCAAACACGTTTTCCTGTCACTACCGTTCCTGATTGTCGCGTCAGTGTTGATTTTTCTGAACGGACGCGGATATCGGGCTCTGACCCTTGGCGCCGATACTGCGTCAAGTCTCGGCATCAACGTTGCTGTCGTGCAATGGACCACCGTGACGGCAATCGCCATCGGAACTGGAGCCGGGGTTGCGGTCTCCGGAGCCATTGGATTTGTTGGCTTGATTGCTCCGCATCTTGCGCGGTCTCTTGCGGGGGCTGACCCTCAACGCATATTGGCGCCTTCTGCTTTTTTGGGTTCGATCTTGCTGACCTGCGCGGATATTGCGGTGCGCCTCATTCCTTCAACATCAGAGATCAAGATTGGAGCTGTCACGTCGCTGCTTGGCGCTCCTCTATTCCTCTATCTCGTAATCGCGCGCCGTTATTCATCCGCAGGAACCCTGGAATGAGCGTCGCAAGAGCTGACCGAGGGAACCCCGCCATATCGCTCTCAGGCGTGAGCGTTGCTCTCGGCGCGCGACGCGTGGTTCAAGACGTAAATCTCAAAATTCTTGGGGGTGAACTCGTCGTATTGCTCGGACCGAATGGAGCTGGGAAAACGACTTTACTACGGGCTATCGCGGGACTAGCCCTTGCTGAGGGGCAGCTCGATGTTTTTGGGTGTTCGGTAAAGAAAATGCCCGTGCGACGTCGGGCGACGGAAATTGCCTATTTGCCGCAAAACGGCGAGGTGAACTGGCCCATGAGCGTTGCCGAAGTCGTTTCACTCGGGAGACTCCCGTTCGGTTCATGGCGCCGGAGGTCATTCGACGACGCTGACGATACGGTTGCGCAAGCTATTCACGACTGCGACTTGTCGGCGCTTGCAACCAGATCGATTGAAGAATTGTCCGGTGGCGAAAGGGCGCGTGTACTGCTTGCTCGTATGCTCTCGGTGAACGCCCCTATCATTTTGGCGGACGAACCGGTCGCGTCGTTGGACCCAGCACATCAGATTAATACGATGCGCATCCTGGCGCGTGAAGCTGCCAAAGGTAGGGCTGTGATCGCCGTGATGCACGATGTTGCTCTCGCAATGAGATACGCAACGCGCGCAATTGGTCTGCAGGAAGGACGAATCGTTGCCGACGCCACCCCCGACTCTTTCCTGCGGAGCGGCGTCATGGATAGACTTTACGGCATCGGCTATGAAATGGCGAAGCTCACATCAGGAGCCTTGACGCCGGTCGCGAGAATTTAGCGACTACTATTTCAATTTTCGATTCGCGGAGCCCACCGGAATGCCTCGTATCGTTGATATGCGCGCGCCGACCGACGGGCGACAATCGGAGACAGCCGTTTGGGTGGCTCGCGGAGTTAGGCGGCTTTTAAGCGCTCAGGGCTTTTCAACGATCACCGAACTACCGCTCTCAAATGGCAAACGAGCAGACATTGTGGCCGTCACCCGCGAAGGCATCGTGATAATTGTTGAAATTAAATCATCGATCACGGACTTTCGTGCCGATACAAAATGGCTAACATATCGTGAACATTGCGACCGATTTTATTTTGCTGCGCCAGAAATTGTGCCGACGTCAATATTCCCAGAAAATGCCGGCCTGATCATTGCTGACGCGTATGGGGCTACGGTCATGCGCGAGGCTGAACTCCACAAGATATCCGGCGCAACACGACGAGCCGTTCTGCTGGCGTTTGCGCGTACAGCAGCTGACAGACTGCATCTTCTCGCTGACCCGGAACGTGATTCAAACTTGCTCTGATTAGCGTGGCGCACGCTTGGCCAAAATACGCTGCAATGTACGCCGATGCATGTTCAGCCGCCGCGCCGTTTCCGAGACATTGCGTCCGCACAATTCGTAAATGCGCTGGATATGTTCCCAGCGCACACGATCTGCCGACATAGGGTTCTCGGGAACTTCCGCCTTATCGTGGCGCGTCGCCATCAGGGCGTTGAAAATTTCGTCCGCATCTGCCGGCTTTGCCAGATAGTCGAAAGCGCCAAGCTTAACTGCGGTCACTGCAGTGACAATATTGCCGTAGCCGGTCAGGATGATGCCACGCGATTCTGGACGACGCGATTTGAGTTCGGAAATGACATCAAGGCCGTTTCCGTCCGCAAGACGGAGATCGATAATCGCGAAGGCCGGCGGCGCGCTCACTATGGCGGCATGGCCATCAGTTACCGATTCGGCCGTCGAAACAATGAATCCGCGCAATTCCATTGCACGCGCAAGGCGCGACAAAAATGGTTTGTCGTCATCCACGATCAGGAGTGTGCGGTCTTCGAGGTGTTCGACGCTTGGAATCGCTTTTTCCATGGAATCCGCTGGGTGTTTCGGCCAGTCAGGAAGATTTGATGGCCTAGATACGCTGAAATGGACCGGGACGGCAAATTTTCCCGTACTTCGGTGATCCTGCTCTATGGCGGTTGCAACGTCTGCCCGTTATGGCGCGGCCGCTCGAATAGAGCTCGGGGCCACCTGACCAGGATTCTGGCGCCGCGCGCTGGGGGAGGTGCATTGGTGGTCGATATCGTCGCTCCGGATCGTTCCAGTAGAGTCTTTGCAATAAAGACCCCCAAACCGAGGCCGCCTTCTTCTGATTTAGCTTTCCTATCCGTTCCCCGGCTGGTGACATAGGGCTCTCCGAGATGGGCCAGAATATCTGCAGCGAAGCCGGGACCGTCGTCTTCAATCTGGATTGAGACGCTTGTCGAATTCCACGTTGCATTGATCCGTACATTCGATCCGGCAAAATCAATCGCGTTTTCAACGAGATTGCCCAGACCATACAGAATTCCCGGATTACGCGAAGCAATCGGTTCCAGCCCGTCACCTGAACTGCTGACGTGGATGGCAACACCGAAATTCCTTTGGGGTTCAACAACCTCCTCGATCAATTGGGAGAGACTGAGGCTCTCCATCATGCCGCCTGGGTCATTTCCAAGAGACGTCAGTTTAGAAAGAATGTTGCGACAGCGTCGCACTTCTTGACCGAGGAGGCTGATATCTTCGTGGAGCGGGCCGTCAGACGGAACGTGTGATTCTAGGTCCTTGGCAATCAGCGTGATCGTTGCCAGGGGCGTTCCGAGTTCATGAGCAGCCGCTGCTGCCAAACCGTCCAATTGGGTGAGATGCTGTTCGCGAGCCAAAACCAGTTCCGTGGCGGCGAGCGCATCGGATAGCAGCCGAGCCTCCTCGGCAACCCGGGAGGCGTAAACCCAGATGAAGCCGGCGCCGAGAACGATCGCCGCCCAAATCCCACCGATATAGAGCATGGGCAACTGCAGTTCCTGGCCCGGGTACCAGGGCAGCGGCAAGTGCCAGACCGCGAGAAGAGTTGCGCAAACGACAATTAATCCCGCCAACATCAAGGTTCTGGCACCCGACAGTGACACGGCGGAAATCATCACCGGCGCCAGAAAGAGCAGCGAAAAGGGGTTTTCCAATCCGCCGGTCAAATACAACAAGGCGGATAGCTGCAGGACATCGTAGGCAAGGAGGATGGATGCCGGACCTTCATCAAGGCGATGATTCCGGGTGAACCTCAGCCTTAGCGCCAAATTGAGCCATGCCGACAGAGCGACCGCAACAAAGCAGAGCCCCAGCTGAAGTTCAAAATTCAGACCATAGTGGGTGACCAAAACCGCAAAGGACTGGCCGATAACCGCCAGCCAGCGCAATCGCACCAGCGTATCGACCCTGAGACGGCGCGCACGACTGCCAAACTCGATTTCGGCGGTTTCAATCATCATTGAAGACCTGATGACATTGATGCCTGGGTCAGTTGCGACTCCAACCCCAACGTGGAGTTCGAAAGAAGGGGTGTGACTCTTTGCCCCGACTGAACGACCTGCACAATGTTTTCGATCAATGCGGGGAGACAAGCAGCGGGCAGATTACTCATTGCATATTCGAGTCTTGCGGTGGCAGAAGTTTTTGTCCCGCCAGAATTGCGCCCTACAAGATCGAAACTGGAGGAACCTGATGCTGAAACCGGAAGACAATGATCGCGTCACGCTCGTCGGGCGGGGCAAACCCGCTGGCGAAATGTTTCGCCGGTATTGGCAACCGGCTCTGCTTTCCGAGGAACTACCAGAAGCCGATTGTCCGCCCGTCCGGGTCAGATTACTTGGCGAAGATCTGATTGCTATTCGCGACACGAACGGTCAGGTCGGCCTGCTGGACGCTTATTGCCCGCATCGTCGCGCCCCGATGTTTTACGGGCGCAATGAAGATTGTGGTTTGCGTTGCGTCTATCACGGATGGAAATTCGACATCGCCGGCGACTGCACCGACATGCCGAGCGAACCGGCAGACACCCCTTTGAAGGCGAAAGTAAAAATCGCTTCGTACCCGGTCCATGAAAAAGGCGGGATCATCTGGACCTATATGGGTCCGCGCGAAACTATGCCTGCGCCCCCCGACTACGAATGGCTCCGCGCCCCGGCCACGCATCGACATGTCTCGAAAACTTTTGAGGACTGCAACTGGCTGCAGGCTATGGAAGGTGGACTGGACACCGCCCATTCATCGTTCGTGCACAACGATTTTATTGGCAATTCGAATTCGCTGCGCAATCAAGATCGCGCGCCGCGCCTTGAAGTCGAAACAACGCCTTACGGCTATTATTACGTTTCGACACGGTCGCTGCTCGACGGGACCAGCTATGTCCGCATGTATCATTACATGATGCCTAACCAGCAGATGCGGTCAGGAACAGTAAATTTCGTGGCAGGTCTCGGCAAGGACGACCCGCACGCCACGCCAAAGCTCGATGGCCATCTCTGGGTGCCGATCGATGACGAACATACCTATGTCTACAACTGGACCTGTGCGTATGATGCGAACGTCGATTTTCGTCATGAATACGTAGAAAAATGGGAAAATTTCATGGGCCGCGGAAAGGCGGATCTCATTCCCGGCACTTACAAGCTTCAGCGAAACGCGTCTAACGACTACATGATTGATGTCGAATTGCAGCGCACAAAGACCTATTCGGGGATCAAGGGGATCAACACTCAGGATTATGCCTTGCAGGAAGGCATGGGCCCGATCGTTGACCGATCAAAAGAATTTCTCGGGACTTCGGACAGGGCTATCGTGACCAGCCGCCGGATGCTTCTTGATGCAACGAGGCAAGTCGAGCGGGGCGAAAGGCCACCGGGCGCCGATCCGGCGACCCATCGGGACGTTCGTCCTCATGATCGAATTTTGAAGGCGGGCGAAAACTGGAAGGAGGTTTTCCCACCAGAAATGAAGCCCAAGTGGCTGTAATTTAAAGAATTTTACACTTCGCATTTTGCGGGGCGTTCTTCTTGAGCGCCCCGTTTTAAATTTGGACCGGTGCTGAGGGTGCTTGTTGCCATTGGCTTGCCACCTGAATCGTAGGAATGAGCAAACCTTATTCGCTTTGCTGATTTGATTTGCAGCCCGCGCTATGTTGCAATGCAGTATCCGCTCCTTGTGCGGATGCGACATTGGTGTGCAGGCATGAACCGATTTTCTTACCAGATGTACGAAATGGCCCACCTTGCCATGGCTCCGGCGCGCGCCTGGTCGGATGCGACCCGACTGCTGCTGAAAAATCCGCTCAATCCGCTAACTCATACAATTGCAGGCCGGAATGTCGCCGCTGGAGCAGAGCTTTTTGAACGTCTGACAAGGCGCTACGGAAAGCCCGCCTTCGATCTGGACAGCACGCTGGTTGGCGGGGAGCGTGTTGCAGTGCAGGAGCGGGTGGTCTGGGAGCAGCCATTCTGCAAACTGGTTCATTTCGAGCGTCAAATCGTCCACGCTCACCGCCCACAACCGCGCCTTCTTATCGTTGCGCCCATGTCGGGCCACTATTCCACGCTGCTGCGAGGAACGGTTGAGGCGTTTCTACCAAACTTCGAGGTTTTCATTACCGACTGGGTCGATGCCCGGATGGTCCCGCTGGCGACCGGCCGCTTCGACCTCGACACCTATATCGAATATCTGATCGCGATCTGCCGCCACCTTAATGACGAAAGCGGCGGCGCGCCGCTTCATACACTTGGCGTTTGTCAGCCATCAGTACCTTTGATTGCCGCAACAGCGGTGATGGACAAGCAAAACGACCCCGCAGTTCCGGCTTCGATGATCCTGATGGGCGGGCCCATCGATACACGCCGCAGCCCAACTGCCGTCAATACACTTGCCCACGAACGTGGCACCGACTGGTTCAAGCGCAATTGCATTGTGAATGTACCGTTTCCGTATCCGGGAGTCGGGCGCGAAGTATATCCGGGGTTTCTGCAACTCTCCGGTTTCATGGCGATGAACCTTGACCGGCACATGAATGCGCATGTCGATATGTTCAATCACCTCGTTCAGGGCGACGGAGATTCTGCCGAAAAGCATCGCGACTTCTACGATGAATATATGGCGGTTATGGATCTCACGGCCGAGTATTACATGCAGACGATTGAGACGGTTTTCGTACGTCATTCGCTCCCGAAGGGAGAAATGAAGCACAACAATGAAATTGTCGATCTTTCGGCAATACGATCAACCGGATTGATGACCGTCGAGGGCGAGAAGGACGATATTTCCGGCGTGGGCCAAACACAGGCTGCGCTCGATTTATGCCCAAACGTGCCCGATAGAATGAAAGTGCATTATCTTCAAAAAGGCGTCGGTCATTACGGCGTCTTTAACGGATCGCGTTTTCGTTCGGAGATTGCGCCTCGTATTCAGGATTTTATTGCGAACATCGAACAGGATCGGCGCACGGCAAAAAGAAAACCTAAAACGGTCTAATATAGTCGGGAGCTGGCTAGCGGATGCCCGACTGGGTTATCCTGACCCACATGATTCGCATCCTTCGCCGCGACATCCCGGAGCGCGCCGGGATTTCACACCTCGATATTTCGCATTCTGGCGACAGTTTCAGAATCGCTCTCAAGCGCGTGACCGGCGCCAGAAGCTATACGTTGCGTGTGCGCGCGGCTACGCGCGATGTTGTCCTGACAATGCCGAAACGCAGCTCGGTTGCTTCCGCTAAGGAGTTTGCGGAACGCCATGCGGCGTGGATAGGCGCGCGCCTTGCGCGTTTGCCACATCCGGTCCCATTCGAGCCCGGATCTAGGATTCCAATTCGGGGCATCGAGCATGTGATCGTACACAGGCCAGAAGCGCGCGGAACGGTCTGGGTCGAAACACTTGCCGATGGATGGTTTTCATATTCGCAAGCCTTGATCGTCGCCGGAGAATTTCCACACCTGCACAGGCGCGTAGCCGACTTTTTGAAGCGTGAGGCCCGCAAGGATCTTGAGTCTGCCGTTCGGCGCCATTGTTCGGTGCTCGAGGTGGCCGCCCGTAAAGTAACGATACGTGATACGACCAGCAGGTGGGGGTCATGCTCCGCAACTGGCTCATTGAATTTTTCATGGCGACTGATTTTGGCGCCGCCCTTTGTGCTGGATTATCTCGCTGCACATGAAGTCGCGCATCTCAAACACATGAATCATTCGCCACGTTTTTGGGCCCTGGCAACAAAATTGGCTCCGGAAACTCAAAGAGCTGAGGCTTGGCTTCAGGCCAACGGAACCAACCTTCATCGGTTTGGAGCTTGTGCGGAAGACTGATCGAAACGACTTTTTAGCTCAGTCTTGTCGTCGCAGAAATGTCAGATAAGCTGAAGAGCGGCCTTCACGCCGGGCCTTAGATTCATATCGGGTGCTGAACCAGCCTTGCCAAGGACTCGTCCAATCTGCAGATGAGCCGGGCGTCCAGGTGAAGTCGCGATGGCGTAGCACCCGCGACAAAGTCCAGGCTGCGTAATCGTCGATGTCGGTCGCAAACCGGAATTCTGCCCCGGGCTTCAGAACTTTGCCGACAAGATCAAGAAAATTCTCTGAAACAATCCTGCGCTTTCTCTGGCGTGGCTTGGGCCAAGGATCGGGATAGAGAAGAAAAAGCTTTGAAACGGAGTTTGGCGGAAGCGCTCTTAACAGTTCGAGCGCATCGGCAGGATGCAGACGAATGTTGCGGATATTGCGTTCCTCGACCTGCGCGAGGGCTTTGGCGATGCCGTTGATGAAGGCCTCGCATCCGATAAAGCCGATATCAGGAAATGCTTCTGCTTTGGCAATCAGATGTTCAGCTCCGCCAAATCCGATTTCGATCTGAACTTCCTGAACAACAGGTTCAAACAGTTTGATTGGATCAACGGATGCAGTTTCCAGTGAAATCGCCACTTGCGGCAACATCTGTTCCATCAACTCCGATTGATGCGAACGAAGTTGCTTGCCTTTTCGGCGACCAAAAAAAGCCGACGCCTCAAGGGCGCCGGCTTTGGATTGTTCGTTTCGCGGATCACTCATTCCGCGCGCCTTGCATTATCACGCAATCAGAAAAACCGGCTCAGAACTGGGCCTTAAGCTGATCGACCAGATCGGTCTTTTCCCACGAGAACCCACCTTCGCTGTCGGGCTCACGACCAAAATGACCGAATGCGGAAGTACGGGCGTAGATCGGCTTGTTGAGCTTGAGGTGCTCACGGATGCCGCGCGGCGAAAGGCTCATTATCTGCATCAGAACGCTTTCCAGCTTATCGATGTCAACCTTGCCGGTGTCATGCAGGTCGGCATAGATCGACAATGGCTGCGCGACGCCAATGGCATACGACAGCTGAAGTGTGCAGCGGTCGGCCAGACCGGCCGCTACAACGTTCTTGGCCAGATAGCGGGCCGCATAGGCCGCCGACCGGTCAACCTTCGTCGGGTCTTTGCCGGAGAATGCGCCGCCGCCGTGGGGAGCTGCGCCGCCGTAAGTGTCCACGATGATCTTGCGACCGGTAAGGCCGCAGTCGCCATCGGGACCGCCGATGAAGAACTTGCCGGTCGGGTTGACGTGCCAGACAGTATCTTTGGTGATCCAGTCTGACGGGAGAGCCTTCCGAACATAAGGTTCGACGATGGCGCGAATCTGCTCGGAAGAAATGTCTTCAACGATATGCTGATGGGACACGACGATCTGGGTCGCCCCGACCGGCTTGCCGTTTTCGTATCGAACCGTAACCTGGCTCTTTGCATCCGGGCCAAGAACCTTCTCGGTGCCGGCGTGACGAGCTTCTGAGATCAGACGCAGAATCTTGTGGGCATAGTAGATCGGAGCCGGCATCAACTCCGGCGTTTCGCGGCAGGCATAACCAAACATAATGCCCTGGTCGCCTGCGCCTTCGTCCTTGTTGCTGGACGCGTCAACGCCCTGAGCAATGTCGGCCGACTGGGCGTGCAGCAAGACTTCAATCTTTGCATGCTCGTGATGAAAACCATCCTGCTCGTAGCCAATATCCCGAATCGCTTTGCGGGCGGCATGGATGATCGTGTCTTCGGTAATCTTCGGACCACGGACTTCACCGGCGATCACAACCCGATTGGTGGTCGCAAGGGTCTCGCAGGCCACGCGAATCTGGTACGGATCGATTCCAGCCTTCGCGCCTTCGCGGAAAAACAGATCTACGACCTCGTCCGAGATGCGATCACAAACCTTGTCGGGATGTCCTTCGGAAACCGACTCGCTGGTAAACAGATAACTTTTGCGGGCCACGGATACTTCTCCGGTTGTTTTGGCAGCGCGCGAAACCCAACGTTCCGGCCAGCCTGAAGCCTAGGCAGCAAGGCGCGCCTGTTTTACAGAGGCCGTTCGTTTGGTCAAGCGATTTGGCAGATTTCGTTCGATAAACCGAACGCTAACTTGATGAGTCGTCAGAGGAGGCAGGCAAATCGACGGCTTCCACTGGGGCCAGCGACAACACGAGGTCGACGAGCCGCTTTCTGACTTTGGCGTCCTGAATTCGGGAAAAGGCGCGAGCAAGTTGCTGCCCTTCCATGGTCGACAGAAAATCTGCGACATAGGTCGCGTCATTTTCCTCAGCAAATCCAGAAAGAAAACTTGCCTCGACAGAATTTGCACCCTCAAAGAAATATGCTGCTGGGACCTCTAAGAATTTGGCGATCTGCTGAAGTGCGCTTGCACTGATGCGATTGGTCCCTTTTTCATATTTTTGAACTTGCTGGAAGCTGACGCCGACAGCCTCGGCAAGCTTGACTTGCGTCACTCCAAGTGAAGTGCGTCGCATCTTAACCCGGCTGCCAACGAGCCGATCTATTGGATTTGAGGGCTTGACCACCGGAACCGACTCCGACCAGGGCGCGATGCCCGTAATGTTCCTGCCAGATAGAATATACGGCGTAAACTATAGCATGAAATGTGGCTCGTGGACGTTCAACGCCGGTATGCTCGGATGACGCCAAAAAGGGCGAATATTGCCGTAAACAGCCACATACTCAATGGAATCAGATTCGGAAATTGAGCGAATAGGGTTGGCTTGATTGATTTTGGCAAGCCGCTGTCCAGCACGCCCTGCGTCCCCAAGGCAATCCGGCCAATAATTCTGCCATATGGGTCAATCATTGCCGAAATGCCAGTATTTGCAGCCCGTATCATCGGCACCCCTTGCTCAATGCTCCGAAGGCGCGCCTGCGCCAAATGCTGGTAGGGCCCTGTCGTTAACCCAAACCAGCCATCGTTGGTTACGTTCAACAACAAATCAACTCGTGGGGAATCGGGCCCAATGGCCTCTGGAAAGATTGCTTCATAGCAAATCAACGGGGCGGCCAAAGGCAACCCCGGAATCTGCAATTGGCCAGGCCCAATACCGGGATCAAATCCTCCCGGAATGTGGACAAATTGTCTCAGGCGCAATTTTTCCAGCAATGCCGAGAACGGCAGGTATTCTCCAAATGGAACGAGATGCCGCTTGTCGTAGAATTCCGGGAGCAAGCCGTCGGCGCTGACGAGTTCAATCGAATTGAAGAATCGAGCGCGTGTTTGGCCTGCCGCTGGAGCCTCCTGACGCGCCGCACCGGTGATCAAGATCGTCCGTCCTGATAGTGAGCCTGCAATGCGCCGAACAGCTTCCGGATCGCGAGACAGAATGAACGGAAAGGCTGACTCCGGCCAAACCAGATGTGTCACATCGCCAATTCCGGTGGAGATCGGTGAAGTTGCACGATCTGAAACAGACAGATAAGTCCGCAGAATCTGGTCCCGGTTCTCCGGACGAAACTTTTCATCTTGCAAGAGATTTGGCTGAACGATCCTTAGCTTGACGCCCGGAACCATACCGGCGTCCAATCCAGACAGCCGGATCGTCCCAAATCCCAGAATGAGCGCCGTCGCCATAAATGCGATCAATGTTGGCGTCAGCCCCAGCAGCTTTGTTCTTTTGGAGACCTGAAGATCCGCCAATGTCGCAGGGGTGGCAAAGATTGCAATGGCGAGGATTGTCATTCCATACAGACCAACCAGACTGCCGATCTGGCCTGATACGATATTTCCGGCCAACGACATCCCAAGCGCATTCCACGGAAACCCCGTCAGTATATTTCCGCGCAACCATTCGGCGGCGGCCAATCCGGCAACGAGGGCAAAGACACGCGCCGCACCCGGTGACCAAAGCAGCCTCGCAATTCCAAATCCAAATGCAAAGAAACAGGCCAGAATGGCCGGAAGTCCAAGAACCCCGAGCGGGAGCGCCCAGGCGAACTGGTCTACCTCAACCAGAAAGGCCGCTCCAAGCCACCACAAACCGGCTACGAAATATCCAAATCCCATCCACCATCCGGCAATCGCCGCATCTACGACTGGGATGAATTTTTCGTGAAAATGACCGGTCGAATTTCCTGTTTCCCTCACGCACCCGTCGATAAGCCAGACGGCGCAGACCATCGGTATCATCATCGCGGGAAGAAAATCGACGGGCGCTAGCGCCAGCGCGCCGGCGGCCCCTGACAGCAAGGCGATGAAGCGGCGTTTCCATCCCCAGGCGAGGATTACCTCCTGCGCGAGCGCAACTAGCATGAGCGACGGAACCCGGTTTGCGAATCAACAATTCACATTGTTATGCCGTCTCGACCGGACGCGAGCCAGATTTTTCAATCGGAGGTCAGCCTACAGAGGGTTTGCGGCGCAATCGCAATCGTTTTAACCGGCGTGGATCAGCGTCTAGAATTTCGGCCTCAAGTTCCCCATCAATCGGAATGATTTCGCCCCTGGCCGGCACGCGCCCGGCAATGGCGGCGATCAGCCCCCCTATCGTTTCGATCTCATCGCTTTCCACCAGTTTGTCCAGACTCCGGTCGATAGCTGTTGCAACTTCAGTCAAAGGTGCTCTTGCGTCGACGAGGAATGACCCGTCCGCTGCTGCCTCCATCGGAGGCGGCTCAGCTTCATCATGCTCGTCTTCAATATCTCCAACGATGACCTCGACAATATCTTCGAGGGAAACGAGCCCGTCTGTTCCACCATACTCATCGATCACAAGAGCCATATGGGTGCGTGACGATTGCATTTTGACGAGCAAATCGAGCGCCGGCATCGAGCCTGGCACGAACAGTACCGGGCGAATAATTTTTGCCCCTGACAGGGCTGCCTGAAAATCTACGCGGCCAAATGCTGTCCGACCTTCATCCAAGTTTGAGGAGTTTTCACGCGGATCCGATTTTCCACCGCGTGTAGGAATCTCAGCAATCTTGGCGACATGATCCACAAAGTCACGAATGTGGACCATGCCTCTGGGATCATCGAGCGTCTCGCTGTAGACTGGCAAGCGCGAGTGCTCTGCAGCCCGGAACACAGCCAGAACCTCTCCCAGATTGGCGGCGATCGATACGCCAATAATGTCCGCTCGAGGTATCATGATGTCGCGGATTCGAACTTCATGAAGGTTGAGTACGTTTTTCAGCATCGTCCGCTCATGGGCGGACAATTCGGCATCGGCGCTCGATTCATCGAGCACCTCTTCCAGGTCTTCCCGGACCGACGCTTCATTCATGCCGAAAAGCGCGCGGACACGTGTGATTAGATTGGTGCGCTCGGATCGCGGGTCCGAAGAACTGCCGGCTTTGTCATCGCTCATGAGTGCGTCATATCGTCTTCGCCGATCTGAGAATTTGCATACGGATCAGCAATTCCTAACCTAGCCAAAATCCGTTTTTCCGTTGATTCCATTTCCTCAGCCTCGTCATCGCTTTCATGATCGAAGCCCAAAAGATGAAGGAACCCATGAACCGCCATGTGGGACGTATGGGCTGCCAACGATTTGCGTTCGTCAGAAGCCTCTCGCATCACAGTTTCAAATGAAATCGCAATGTCGCCTAGCATATAGGGGAGATTGTTGTCCTCCGGTTGAGGCAAAGGAAAAGACAGGACATTTGTCGGCTTGTCGATATTTCGGAAATTCCGGTTCAATTCCCGGATTGCTTCATCGTTGCAAAGTAGAATCGTAATTTCCAGTTTTGAAGTCAGACCAACTTCGCATTCTGTCATCGATGCGAAAATGGCGCTTTCGATGATCGCCTTGCGTTCCAGCAGGGTAGACCAGCCTTCGGCCTCGTCGATTATTTCGATTGAAATAGGCAATGCGTGCAGAGCTCCTATCAAGGCGTGCGCCGGGCCGCGGCTTCGTAGGCGCCAACTATGCGGCGAACCAGATCGTGGCGAACGACATCGCCCTCCTTGAAGGCCACATGGCCAATGCCTTCAATGCCCGACAACAAGCCGACGGCCTCTGCAAGGCCAGATTTTTGTCCCGGCGGCAAGTCGGTCTGTGTCGGATCGCCAGTGATGATCATACGAGAATTTTCACCCAGCCGCGTCAGAAACATTTTCATCTGCATCGACGTCGCGTTCTGCGCTTCATCAAGCAGAACGCACGCGTTAGTCAGTGTGCGGCCACGCATGAACGCCAAAGGCGCAACTTCGATCATGCCTGTTTGCATTCCGCGCTCGACGATACGACCTTCCATGAAATCGTGCAGCGCGTCGTAGATAGGCCGCAGGTAGGGATCAACTTTTTCGCGCATATCGCCCGGTAGAAACCCAAGCCGTTCACCTGCCTCGACAGCAGGCCGGGAAAGAATAAGACGTTCTACAACGCCCTTTTCGAGAAGGGAAACCGCATAGCCGACAGCCAGCCATGTCTTGCCGGTCCCTGCGGGTCCTTCGGCAAACACAAGCTCATGCTTCTTTAGGAGCTTCAGATATAGATCCTGAGCTGCGTTACGGGCTCTAATCGCGCGCTTGCGGGTCGCGAGCTGCTCGAACATCGCCTTGCTAGCCTCTGTCTCGCCGGGAAAAAGAGTCCCTTGCAGAGCGCCTTCCTGGATGGCTCCATCCACATCACCCAGGCTGATCGCCTGGCCCAGCTTTACGCGAGCATAAAGATTTTCCAGAACGCGCCGAGCGTTTTCGCATGCCTCTGGCGAGCCTTTCAGAATAATATGATTGCCATTGGCGTGAGCCGTAACGCCGAGTTTGCGTTCAATCTTAGCGATATTCTGATCGTATTGACCAAAAACGATCGAGGCGAGCCTGTTATCCTCGAAGGCCAGAGTGAGTTCCGAAACTTTGGTGGCAGGCCGGACGAGAGAGCCGCTTCTCGTTCCAGCAATATCGCTGATATTTGGCTCCTGTCGATCGGGGGTTTTCAATTGGCACTTCTCCCGGAATCCGCCGAATGCCCAAATATACGCCCGAACAGGGAATTCGTCGAAATATCGACGATTTCCACTTGCACAACCTGCCCGATAAACGAAACGTCTGCGTCAACCTGCACCGGCTGCATATAAGGGGATTTTCCGACGATTTGACCCGCATAGCGGCCTCTTCTTTCGAGAAGCACTTCCATCTTCTGCCCTCGCATGGACTGGTTGAACTGCATGCGCTGGGCTTCCACCAAACTCTGCAGCCGTTTAAGCCGATCATGCTTGGTCGCCTCGTCGACCTGATTGTCGAGATCGGCGCCGGGTGTGCCCGGACGAGTGGAATATTTGAACGAATAAGTGCTGGCGAAACCTACCTGCTCGATCAATGCAAGAGTTTCGCGGAAGTTCTCTTCTGTTTCGCCCGGGAATCCGACGATGAAATCCGACGATAGAGCAATATCCGGACGAACGTTTTTGATGCGAGCGATCAGCGCAAGGTAGTCCGCCGAACGATGTTTCCGGTTCATGGCAGCCAGAATTCGGTCCGAACCTGATTGAACCGGAAGATGCAGGAATGGCATTAGTGCCGGTTCACTCCGATGAGATTCGATCAAATCATCCGCCATATCATTGGGATGGCTGGTCGTGTACCGGACCCGGACAATGCCCGGAACTTTCGCAACGAGCGCGATGAGCTCGGCCAAACCAACAATCGATCCATTTTCCGCTTCGCCATGATAGGCGTTGACGTTCTGACCTAGCAGGCTGATTTCGCGCACGCCGGCTGCAGCGAGATTGCGAATCTCGGCGAGCACCTGTCCGGGAGACCGCGATGTTTCAGCGCCGCGCGTATACGGAACGACACAAAACGAACAAAACTTGTCACAGCCTTCCTGAATTGTCACGAATGCCGAGATACCCCGCGCCCGTGTCTTCTCGCGCGACGCTGCGGGAAGAAAATCGAATTTTTGCTCGACCGGAAAGTCTGTTTCGATAACGCCGGGATTTCGTCTAGCGCGAGCGACAAGTTCGGGCAGATGATGATAGCTTTGTGGACCAACAACGAGATCTACCGCCTTCTGGCGTCGTATGATCTCGCCGCCTTCCGCCTGCGCTACACAACCGGCAACGGCGATGGTGGTGTTCTTGCCCTCGAGAGCGCGTTCCTGCTTCAAGATTCGGATTTTGCCAAGTTCCGAAAAAATCTTCTCCGAGGCTTTTTCTCGGATATGACACGTGTTGAGGACGACCAGATCGGCGTCCCTAATATCAGCCGTCTCTTCAAAACCGGACGATGCAAGGCTATCGACCATTCGGGCAGAATCGTAAACATTCATCTGGCAGCCGTAGGATTTTACGAAAACCTTTTTGGAGCTCTCCAATTTCGCTGTCGTAACTGGTAAATCCAACATCAGTTTGCCTCGAAGTCCCTTTCCGCATTGTTTTTCCGACTGGCGGTCCTCATCAGGGCTCCCGATCAGAAAGACAGATATGGCGCATGCCAAATCCCCAAAACTTGTTGCCCGGGCTTCGCCGTGAGTCAAACGGTCGTCACAGGACCATGCGGCTCAGTTCAAGGCCTTTCGCATGACAAGCGCAGCGGTCGCACTGCTATCTCGGTTACGATAGTAGGCTTCGCGCCGTCCCACCACCATAAAGCCCTGCCGGTTGTACAAATTCCGAGCCGGACCGTTACTCTCGTCAACCTCGAGAAAAACGATTTTCGCTTTTCGCCGCGCTAATGTTTCGAAGTGAGCTTCCAGCAGACGATGTCCGATCCGGTGGCCGCGAAACGTCGGGTCGACCACGATCGTCAGGATTTCCGCCTCGTCTGCCGCCAGCCGCGACATAACAAATCCTGCCATTTTTCCAGAATCACTTGCTACTGCGGCATCGGCCAGCACATTTTCCGCCGCAGAAAGAGTTTCGAGTTCGGACGAACTCCAAGGATGAGCAAAGGACGTCGCGTGCAGCCGGGCACATTCGGCTGCACGACTACTTTGCAGTGGCTCGATCTCTATTGTCGGAGCGCGCCTGAAGAATGAAAACACGATCCCGACCTAGACAGACGCGCGAAGACTATCGGCAGCGACGGCAACCTTTGCGTCCGGCGCCTTGAGATAGAGGGGACGGGCGGGCGCATAGGCCGGATCGGCCAGCAGACCCAGCCGGGCAACAAATGCAATATCTGGCGCATCAGCCTCTCCGACGATTTCAGCCACCAGCCCTGTGGACCAAGCCTCGATCGCCATCAGAGGAGCTCCATTGCCGACGAGCTTAACTGGTCCAGCGCCTAGAGATCTGACCGCATCGCGAATCTTGACGACGCGTGGCGTTACGAGGGTTCTACCCCCGCGGTCGAAGACCTGCAGGTAGAGATTTCCGTGACGAGCATCAATCGAACTGGCCACCACATCCGGTCCTTGCTCTCCGATAATTGGAGCCGCAAATGCCGCGAGCGTCGAGACGCCCACCACAGGGATCTTTCTGGCCAATCCGATGGCGCGAGCCGCAGACAGACCAACCCGAATGCCGGTGAATGAGCCCGGCCCAACCGAAACGCCAATCCGGTCCAAGCTGTCAAAGCCACCTCCGACAGCACCCATTACCGTTTGGATGATCGGCATCAATGCTTCCGCATGGCCGCGCGCCATCTGAACCCGCTCAACTGCCAGAATGCCGGATTCACCCGAATCCATCACACAGACAGAAGCGTACGGAAGGGCAGTGTCGATCGCCAGAATTCTCATTCGGTCCGTTTGGCCGCATGGCCGCCGTCAGGAGGGGCCGTTCAGATTTGCTCGACTGACCGAACTTCCGGAAGGAAATGCCGCATCAGATTCTGTATGCCGTTCTTGAGTGTTGCTGTCGAGGAGGGGCATCCCGAACAGGATCCCTTCATTGTCACATACACAATACCATCGCGAAAGCCCTTGAAGGTAATGTCGCCGCCGTCGCCAGCCACAGCCGGACGTACCCGAGTTTCGAGCAATTCCTTGATGGTCGCCACCGTTTCGGCATCCTCAGGGGCAAAAAACTCTTCCGCCTCGTCCGAGCCGGCGGGATCTGTCGCCTCAAAAAGGATCGGATTCCCGGAACTAAAATGTTCCATGATCGCGCCGAGAATTGCCGGCTTGAGATGCTGCCACTCGCCGGACTTCTTGGTCACCGAAACAAAGTCAGACCCGAGGAAAACGCCCGAAACATCACCGATAGAAAATAGCGCCTGAGCCAGCGGAGACTTTGCAGCCGTCTTTTCGTCCCGAATTTCCAGTGAACCGTCCGGCAATACCGGTCGACCGGGCAAAAACTTCAATGTGGCAGGATTTGGGGTCGCTTCAGTCTGAATGAACATAGTTGCCTCCAGGCAATCGGTTCAAGGCCGATGTCGGTTGAGGACAATATGGTAGCAGGAATTCTCACCTGCGACCAATCGACGAGCCAGACTGTCGCCTACCGAATAAAGCCCACAATATCTTTCACGTCCTGCATCGTCCGCGCCGCCAGAACCTTGGCGCGAGCGGCGCCACTCGCCAGAACGCTGTCGATATAGGCCTGATCGGCATGAAGCCGTTTCATCTCGGTTCCAATGGGGCC
This sequence comes from Beijerinckiaceae bacterium, assembly GCA_947478455.1. Lineage (GTDB taxonomy): Bacteria > Pseudomonadota > Alphaproteobacteria > Rhizobiales > Beijerinckiaceae > Terripilifer. The sequence continues at coordinate 36,553 of CANJWR010000001.1, forward strand.
AAGCTTTGCGACAGCCAGATCTACGAGAGCCGACTTGAACGACGAAAAATTCCCGCCGCCGAAGTCAGTGAGGACTTCCTGCTTGGTTTGCTGATTCAGAGCGGCATAAATACCGACCAGATTTTCGGCTTCAGGACGTTTTGCAAGTCCGGCCAACTCGGACGGCAAGGGCTCCGGGTCGGTTTTCGCCTTGCGGACTTTCTGGGCGATAGAATCCGCCTCATCCGTGAGATTCAACCGCGAATAATCGGACGGATCCGACTTTGACATTTTTTTCGTGCCGTCGCGCAAGCTCATGACACGAGTGGCTGGCCCCTGAATCAACGGCTCCGGCAGCGGAAAGAAGGCGTCACGACCGGATGTGCTCTGGATGCTATCCGCAAAGTCGTTGTTAAATTTCTGGGCGATGTCGCGTGCAAGTTCGAGATGCTGTTTCTGGTCTTCGCCAACCGGCACATGGGTTGCGCGATAAATGAGAATGTCCGCAGCCATCAGAGTTGGATAGGCGTAAAGACCAACCGAGGCATTCTCGCGATCCTTACCGGCCTTTTCCTTGAATTGCGTCATGCGGTTCAACCAGCCGATGCGCGCAATGCAATTGAAGACCCATGCCAGTTCAGCATGTTCAGCTACCTGGCTCTGGTTGAAAATGATGTTCTTCTTCGGATCGATTCCAGCCGCGATGAAGGCGGCCGTAACTTCGCGAATATTCGATGTGAGTTCAGCCGGCTTCTGGGGCACTGTGATGGCGTGCAGGTCCACAACACAATAGATGCAATCATGTGTTTTCTGCAGATCGACGAATTTGGTGATCGCCCCAAGATAATTCCCCAGATGCAAGTTCCCGGTCGGCTGGACGCCGGAGAATACGAGTTCGGGAAATTTGTCCATGATCCAGGGTCTCCGCCTTCGGAAACCGCCTTATGGCAATGCGGCCGGGCCAACGCAAGTCGCGCCTGCCCCGCCTAGAGAATGAACCGGCTCAGGTCGGCATTGCGGGCCAGATCACCGATATTGCGCTCCACAAATGCCGCATCGACGATGATTTTGTCGCCTGAACGGTCCGGCGCGGCGAAACTGATTTCATCCAGAACCCGTTCCATGACGGTTTGCAGCCGGCGAGCCCCAATATTTTCGATGGAAGAGTTTACCTGAACGGCTATGCGCGCAAGCGCGTCGATCGCGTCATTGCTGAATTCGAGATGCACGCCTTCCGTCTTCAGCAAAGCTACGTATTGCTTGATCAGATTAACTTCCGTTTCGGTCAGGATGCGCCGGAAATCATCTTCTCCCAACGGCTGCAGCTCCACGCGAATCGGCAGCCGTCCCTGCAGTTCCGGCAGCAGATCGGATGGTTTCGAAACATGAAAGGCGCCTGACGCAATGAAAAGAATATGGTCAGTCTTGACCTGACCGTGCTTGGTCGAAACGCTGGTGCCTTCAATCAACGGAAGCAAGTCACGCTGCACGCCTTCACGCGAGACATCGGCTCCCGCTCGCCCCTCGCGGGCGCAGATCTTGTCGATTTCATCGAGAAACACGATGCCGTTGTTTTCAACTTCCCGGATCGCCTCCTGCACAACCTGATCCTGATCGACCATCTTGTCGCTCTCCTCGGCGATCAGGGGCGCATAAGCTTCACGAACTGTTGTCTTTCGCGATTTGGGCCTGTTCCCCATGGCTTTTCCGAGTATATCGCCGAGCGACACAGCGCCCACCGATGCTCCCGGCATATTTGGCAACTCGAAAAACGGAACGTTGTTTCCCGCCTGCACGACTTCTATCTCGATTTCCTTGTCATCAAGTTCCCCGGCGCGGAGCTTCTTGCGGAAAGAATCGCGTGTTGCTGCTGAAGATGTGGCTCCCACAAGCGCATCCAGAACACGGTCTTCCGCCGCCAGATGGGCGCGGGCTTCCAGACCCTTTCGCTTGTTTTCCTTAACGATCGAAATGCCAACCTCGAGCAGATCGCGAATGATTTGCTCCACGTCGCGACCGACATAGCCAACCTCGGTGAATTTTGTCGCTTCGACCTTGAGAAAAGGAGCGCCGGCCAGTTTGGCGAGGCGGCGCGAGATCTCCGTTTTCCCACAACCAGTGGGGCCGATCATCAGGATGTTTTTTGGCAAAACCTCTTCCCGCATGCTGCCTTCGAGACGCAGCCGGCGCCAGCGATTACGCAAAGCGATCGCAACGGCGCGTTTGGCGGCTTTCTGGCCGACAATGAAACGATCCAGTTCCGAGACAATCTCCCGCGGGGAAAGATCGGTCATTCAAATATCCTCGAAAAGCAAGGCGCAGACATCAGGGACTATCGATGGATTCGATAACCAGACTGCTATTGGTGTAGACGCAGATTTCAGCCGCAATGCCCATCGAACGGCGGACAATCTCGTCGGGCGAGAGATCCATCGGCAACAGAGCCCGCGCAGCCGAGAGCGCATAATTGCCGCCGGATCCAATCGCCATCGCGCTACCGTTTTCCGACGCTTCGGGCTCCAGGACATCGCCGGTGCCGGTCAGGACGAGGCAGGTTTTTGCGTCGGCAACCAGCATCATGGCCTCAAGTCGGCGCAAATAGCGGTCCGTACGCCAATCCTTGGCCAATTCCACGCAGGCGCGAAGCAATTGCCCAGGATATTGCTCCAGCTTAGCTTCCAGACGTTCGAAAAGCGTGAAAGCGTCTGCAGTAGCGCCGGCAAATCCGGCGATCACATCGCCCTTTCCGATCCGGCGTACCTTGCGGGCGTTCGCCTTGATGATGGTCTGGCCAAGGCTCACCTGACCGTCACCCCCAATCACAGTGCGCCCGTTCTTGCGAACCATCAGGATCGTCGTGGCATGCCATTGATCAGCTCGGGTCTGCGGCAATTCCATTCCCCGATACTCCCGGGCAGGTTAGGTTTGCGACGGTGTCCATCTATGGGGCGCGGCCCGCGGGCGCAAGGCGGCCCATCAGGGTAGCCATGCTATCAGTGGCTTGATAGAAGCCGGATAGACCCCAATCGAGAGCTTCACATGCGTAGCGCCACCATCCAGCGCAAGACCCGCGAAACAGAAATCGCCGTAACTGTCGAGATCGACGGATCCGGGATGTCGCAGATTTCGACCGGAATCGGGTTTTTCGACCATATGCTGGATCAATTGGCGCGCCATTCGTTGATCGACATTTCGATTGCCGCCAAAGGCGATCTGCATATCGACTTCCATCACACGGTCGAAGACACTGGAATTGCTCTTGGCCAGGCGCTGCGAAAGGCCCTGGGTGACCTGAAAGGCATTACTCGTTATGCCGACGTTCACTTGCCAATGGACGAGACCTTGACTCGGGCGGCACTGGACATCTCAGGAAGGCCTTTTCTGGTGTTCCGCAGCGAATTTGCGCGGGGTAAAATTGGCGAGTTCGATACACAGCTGATTCGTGAATTTTTTCAGGCTTTTACGATGAATGCCGGCCTCACGCTCCACATTGAAACCCTCTATGGCGTGAATGATCATCATATCGCCGAATCATGCTTCAAGGCGGTCGCCCGTGCTTTTCGGACAGCGGCAACCATTGATCCGCGCCAAAGCGGGCGGATTCCCTCTACCAAGGGAGCGCTTTGAGGGAAAAATGGCAATTTATTCGGTGATGGTTCCCCGAAACGAAACCAGTTCAATCGCTGCAGCCGACAAAACCGTCCTGGTAGCTGACCGGTTCAACCTTTCGGCTGCCTTTCTGGGGCCGTTTTGGTTGCTCTATCAGCGCAATTGGCGCGGTTTTCTCGCCTGGATTTTGTTTATGACAATAGGCATTTTGGTTGTGCTCGCAGGGCATTTGCCTTTGGAGAGCATTGTTTGGTCCCTATGGGCTGCTGCCCTTTTTATTGGTCTGCAGGCAAATACCCTTGTCGAAGCAGCTCTGGCGCGGCAGGGCTATCAGTTGGTCGACGTCGTGACAGGCAAGACAAGGGCCGAAGCCGAGCGCATTTTTTTTCGGCGCAAACTTTCATCGAATGGAGATCGACCGGCGACGGCATTCGCGAGTGCGATCTATTCTGGCGAATCCATTGTGGGATTGTTTCCGTTTCCGGAGGCGCGGCCATGACTGTCGCCATTGTTAATTATGGTTCAGGAAATCTCCATTCCGCCAGCAAGGCTTTTGAACTCGCGGCGCGCACCTCAGGATTTTCCGGCGACGTAACGGTAACTTCTGATCCTGAAATCGTGCGGCGCGCCGAGAGGATTGTGCTTCCCGGCGTCGGAGCTTTTGCTGATTGTAGGCGCGGCCTTGATGCCGTGCCGGGGATGATCGAGAGCATGTCCGAAGCGGTTCTGCTGCGTGGTAAGCCTTTTCTTGGCATTTGCGTTGGCATGCAGCTTCTGGCGACTCGTGGCCTCGAGCATGAGACGAGCGCAGGACTTGACTGGATCAAAGGCGATGTCGAACCGATACGACCTACTGACCCTAGCCTTAAAGTTCCGCACATGGGCTGGAATACACTTTCGCCGTCGATCGGGCATCCGTTGCTAGCCGGAATTCCGACTGGCGATCGGGGCCTCCATGCTTACTTTGTGCATTCGTTTCAGCTCAGCGCCAAAACGGATTCTGACATCATTGCCCGGACCGAATATGGTGGCGCAATTGTCGCTATGGTCGGTCGAGACAATATCGCAGGCACACAATTTCATCCCGAGAAAAGCCAGAAGCTTGGTCTCGCCCTGATCGCTAACTTCCTTGGGTGGCGTCCTTGATCCTGTTTCCAGCCATAGATCTCAAAGACGGCGAATGCGTGCGGCTGGTGCATGGCGACATGGCCAGAGCAACCGTATTCAGCGGCGACCCGCCACATCAGGCGAAGATCTTTGAAGATCAGAGCTTTGAATACCTTCATGTCGTTGATCTTGATGGCGCTTTCGCCGGCAAGCCAATGAACGCCCGCGCAGTCGAAGGCATCTTGAGGGCCATCAAAATCCCCGTCCAGCTTGGTGGCGGCATACGCGATATGCGCACGATCGAGGCTTGGCTTTCAAACGGTATTTCGCGTGTCATCATTGGCACAGCGGCAGTGAAAGACCCGGATCTGGTCAAGGAAGCAGCCCGGCTTCATCCGGGGCGGATCGCTGTCGGCATCGATGCCCGCGCCGGCAAGGTTGCAGTGGAAGGCTGGGCTCGTGTCTCCGAGGTTTCCGCTGTTGAACTCGGAAAGCGGTTCGAGGACGCTGGCGTTGCGGCAATCATTTACACCGACATTGCCCGCGATGGAGATCTCAAGGGCCTCAACATCGAGGCTACGCTGGAACTGGCGGCTGCGCTTTCGATTCCGGTCATCGCCTCGGGCGGCCTGGCTTCCCTTGATGATGTAAAACGTTTGCTTCAACCCGATTGCGCTCGTCTGGCCGGCGCCATTACGGGACGGGCGCTGTATGATGGTCGTCTGGACGCGCACGAAGCGCTGCGACTCATCAGCGCGGCGCGGGAGGCGATACGTGCTTAAATTTCGCGTCATCCCCTGTCTGGACGTCAAGGATGGGCGGGTCGTCAAGGGAATCAATTTCGTTGATTTGCGGGACGCTGGCGATCCGGTTGAATCGGCTGTTGCCTATGATGCGGCCGGGGCCGACGAACTTTGTTTTCTCGACATCACGGCCAGTCATGAAAATCGCGGCACTATTCTGGATGTGGTTCAACGCACCGCCGAGGCCTGTTTCATGCAGCTAACGGTCGGCGGCGGCGTCCGGACGATCGAAGACATCCGAAAATTACTGCTCGCCGGTGCAGATAAGGTTTCGATAATGACAGCAGCTGTTCAGGATCGAAATTTTGTCCGTGAAGCAGCCGAAAAATTCGGTAGCCAGTGCATTGTTGTCGCAATCGACGCCAAGCAGACGCAGCCCGGCAAATGGGAAGTTTTTACCCATGGCGGGCGCAAACCCACAGGTATCGACGCTGTGACCTATGCAGAAGAAGTGGTTTCGCTTGGCGCTGGCGAAATTCTGCTGACTTCGATGGACCGGGATGGAACTCGAATTGGCTTCGACATTCCCCTCACGCGATCCATTGCGGATTCTGTTGCAGTTCCGTTGATTGCCTCGGGTGGAGTTGGAAACCTCGATCATCTCGTTGAGGGCGTCCGCGACGGTCATGCAACCGCCGTGCTGGCAGCCTCGATCTTTCATTTTGGCGAATTCACAATCCGGCAGGCGAAAGAACACATGGTGGCGGCTGGATTACCGATGCGAATGGATTAGTCGCGCCGCCCTCCTGAACGCGAGTTGGAACATTGGCACAATTCACTCTCGACGACCTGGCGCGCATCATTCGTGAGCGTTCCTCTTCTAGTGCGGAAAAATCCTATACGAAATCGTTGCTCGAAGCCGGAATGGGGCGCGCCGCAAAAAAATTTGGCGAGGAGGCAGTGGAGGCGGTGATTGCCGCAATCCAGACAGATCGCGCAGGGCTCGTGTCCGAAAGCGCTGACGTTCTCTATCATCTGTTGGTTGTCCTTCAGGCTGCCGATATCCCTCTTGCCGACGTCTTGGCCGAACTCGAACGGCGCACGTCAAAGTCCGGTCTCGAAGAAAAGAACTCCCGAAGCAAATAGCTGCAGGCAAACAGCACTTGGTGTGCTGATCTTGCGAATGGACGCCTATGGACGAGCATGAAAAGCTGGCGAGAGATCAATCGAGTCTCTCGCCCTATCGTTCTTTTACCCGCGCGGAATGGGCAAGACTGCGCGCAGACACACCGCTGACCCTGACGGTCGACGATCTTTCGCGTCTGCAGTCCATGAATGACAGGATTTCTGTCGAGGAGGTGGTGGCGATCTATCTGCCACTTTCCCGTTTGCTTGCGCTCTATGTTGCCGCAACCCAGGGCCTTTTCAAAGCAACGCAACGCTTTCTCGGCGCTGAAGACGGAAAGATGCCCTACATCATTGCTGTTGCGGGTTCCGTGGCAGTTGGCAAATCCACGACAGCACGCGTCCTGAAGGCGTTGTTGTCACGTTGGCCAAATACTCCGAAAGTAGAGTTGATCACGACTGACGGCTTTTTATTTCCAAACTCGATCCTCCAACGCGAAGGGCTGATGGAGAAGAAGGGCTTTCCGGAAAGCTATGATGGCGCTGGACTTCTCCGCTTTCTAACGGACGTCAAGGCTGGCAAACGCAACGTGGTTGCGCCCGTCTATTCTCACCTCAGCTACGACGTCGTTTCTGGTGAACACGTAGTCGTTGATCGTCCAGATATTCTTATTGTAGAAGGCCTGAATGTCCTCCTACCTGGAAAACAAGGTAGCTCCACGCCTTTCGTATCAGACTATTTTGATTTTTCGATCTACCTGCACGCGGATGATCATAGCCTTGAGCAATGGTACATCGCTCGTTTTCGCAAGCTGCGAGAAACTGCGTTCCGAGACGATAGATCCTACTTTCGCAAATATGCCGATTTAACCGATGAGGAAGCCATCGCGACGGCTCGCGACATATGGACCAGAATCAATTTCCGCAACCTCCAGGAAAACATCGCCCCGACGCGCGCGCGCGCCAGCCTCGTGCTGACGAAAGGTGCGGATCACAACATTCAGGAAGTTGCGCTCCGCAAGCTTTGAACCGGTTCGTTAGTAGCTGATGCCATTTTGGGATGCGAGATCGGATAGCTGCGCAACCGGTCGCGCCCCATAGTGCTGGATGATCTCCGACGCGGCCAAAGCGCCCAGGCGCGCGCAATCGGGCAAAGACGCACCACGCGCCAGACCTGAGAGAAAACCTGCTGCATAAAGATCGCCAGCGCCGGTCGTATCGACAAGTTTGTCTATCGGACAGGCCGGAACCGCATGAGTCTCGCCGCGGGTGACGACGAGCGAGCCCTGTTCGGAGCGGGTGACGGCGGCCAGAATTCCTTCTTCGCGCAGCGCCGCAACGGCGCTGTCGAAATCTGACGTCTCGTAAAGCGCTCGCAATTCGTGCTGGTTGGCGAAAACAATATCGACAGTCTTTGAACGAATAAGATCAAGGAACTCTGCCCGATAGCGATCGACACAGAATGAATCCGACAAGGTCAACGCAACACGATTTCCGGCGGCATGCGCAACAGCAGCCGCCTTGACGAAAGCCTTTTTGGCTTCCGGCGGATCCCACAAATAGCCTTCGAGGTAGGTGATCCTGGCTGCCTTGACGGAATCTTCGTCCACATCGGCTGAAGTGAGGTTCTGGCACGCGCCCAGATAGGTATTCATGGTGCGCTCGCCATCTGGAGTGACGAAAATTAGACACCTTGCGGTGGCGGCACCTTCGGTTGCATGAGGCGTTTCGAACTGCACTTTCATAGCGCGAATATCATGCGTGAAAGCTCCGCCGGTCTCGTCTGCTTTCACCTTCCCGATGAAGGCTGCCGACAGGCCAAATGACGCAACGCCAACGATTGTATTCGCCGCAGACCCGCCGGAAATCACCGTCCCGGGACCCATGGCGGCATAAAGCTGATGAGCCCGCGATTCATCAATGAGCGTCATGCCGCCCTTCTGAAGATCTTCTCGTAGCAGGAAATCATCGTCCGCCGTTGCTATGACATCGACGATTGCGTTTCCGATCCCCAGAATGTCGATATTGCGGGCGGCCATGCCAAACTCCTTAAAAAATTCGTGCCGTTCGTTTGGCATTCGAAATTCCGGAGGTCAAGTCAGCCCGTCTTTCGGCTTTGCCGTACCCGAATATCGAGAAATTTCAACATTTCCTTGAGTTCGTTTGGTTCCAGTTTGCCGATCTGCTGGGCAAGTCTGTTGGAATATTCTGTAGCCTCAGGGCTCATTCCGCCGGTATCGATTGTCACTCGCGGATTTGAAATCTGGGCCAGGCGCTCCAGCTCCTCAGCCTCATCCCAGATCACGTTGAAGTATGAAATGATCCGCTGGACCAGATACCAGGCAGGCGTGCCACGCTTTCCGTGCTCAAGCGCGGACAGATAAGCCGAAGAGACACCAATTTCGGCAGCCATTTGCTTCAAAGTGACGGATTTTTGCTGGCGCAGCTCGCGCAATTTTCGACCGAACGGGGTCATCTGGCATGCAATGCTGTATGATCATCGGAGCGTCGAATTCGGACATATAATGCCCCGTACCCCCCCTGTGAGGGCGCCGCCTCCTCAAATCCGATCACGATTTTTCGCAGGCCTGGCTCCCTTAGCCACTGTGGCACAATCTGTCGCAGAACTCCGGTTCGCCGGAATGTGTCATGCTCGGCCTGTTTGGAAACAGCTCCTTTGCCGGTGACGATCAACACGACCCGCGCCCCGTTCAAATAGCAGTTCCTAAGAAACCCGAGGACTTCCTGATGCGCTTCTTCCTGTCGCATACCGTGTAGATCAATAACAGCATCGACGCCCATCTGACGACGCGCCAATCGCCGCCTGATTTTCGGCTCAATAGGCGCGAGCGGTGGATAGGCTGAAGGAAGACGAGTTTGGTGCTTTGACGATAGAGGATGGTTGATCTTCGCCGGTACGCTGGGCGATTCAGACAATGTCTTTTGCTTTTTCAGCTCCTGGGTTGTGATCCTCGCTGGCTGGTCCATTCTTGATTTGATGGATTCTGGATACATTTTCCGAACGTCGTGCGTGACGTGTAACCATAGGTCAATTTCATGCCTAGTGAGTTCCCGGGATCGGCGCGATGTTAAGGCTTCTTGCTTCACAAGCCGGTCTCCTCGCGCGGCAAAAGGACGTAAACATCTGCTTCATGCCTGACATTACCAGCGCACCTTCCCGCCTCATCGCCGCTACCAAAAAACAGATCTACCCGCGCCGAGCCCAAAATGGCTGATCCTGTATCCTGTGCGATCATCAATCTTGAAAACGGCGTTTTGGCATCGGTCTGCCAGGGGAGTCTGGCGTCAATCCAGAATGGCAAGCCGTATGGCCAGACATTTCGATCCACCGCAATAGATCGCAAGGCTGTCAGCGGAACACCCTGACCTCCAACAGGTCCAGATTCAACATCGATATCGTTGTCGATCTTGAAGAAAACATAGGACTGATTTTGTTGCATCAACAATCGTCCAGCTTGTCCGGGATGCTGGCCTGCACTTCGCACCCATTCTTTGAGAGCCTGCAGTGACATGTCGCGAGCTGAAATTTTTCCGCTGTCGATTAGAATTCTACCGATAGACGAATAGGGTCGGCCATTGCGACCTGCATAGATCAGCCGCAATTGCCGCCCATTTCTGAAAACAACGCGAGCAGATCCCTGAACTTGCGCCATGAAAAGTTCAATTCCGTCCCGCAGCCAAAGCAGAACGGGCGCTAGTCTGTCGATAGCGCCCGCGTCGATCTGTGCTCGATTCGGATAGGGGCAGAACGCGCCGTCGATTATTGTTCCTGCCGTATTCTGAGATTCCTCGGTCGGCGCTCGGTCAATAAATGGAATCTGGATTAAGTCGTCGGGCAGTCCATAGACCGGTTCGGTGAATTCGTCCGTCTTGATCGCAGAACCTTCCGTCACCGGCTCATAATAGCCGGTCAAAAAGCCGTTTCCGTGCGGATCCGCATGTCCGGAAATTCGATAGACGGCAAAATTTTCCCGCCAAAACGAAATTGCCGATTGCTTGTCGGTCGGGTGAGGGCCATTCAATGTTCTATCGCAAAGTGCTCGGAATGCCTGACCGACACTTTGTGCTTCTCGCAACACAGGATTCTGGTTAGCAATCGATTCACATGAACGGTGGAAAACCGCCCACGCATTCAGATGATCGTCGTCTAAAAACCCCTTGAGCGCGCTAAAATCGACCCGTTCAACTCCATGCGCTGGCCTATGCATCGCCCAAGACTTCCCAGAGTTTCATATGAAAATTTTGAACTGGCTACTCTGGCTACTAATGACCTGAATCAGTTGCCAAGAGTTTCCAGTTTGGATCACGATCGCCAAGGTCGCGCGCGAATGTCCAGACATCGATCATATCAACGACTTTCTCGGCATTCCCATCGATGATGACGCCTGCTGCATCTCTTGTCGCGGTAATGAGCTTAGATTGAAATTTTACTGAAATCTGGGCAGTTTTACCGCGCGTCGTAATGTCTTCGATCGAAGACTTATCGATGGACACAAAGGTGGTCTCGACTTTTTCGCTTCGAGCCTCTCGATCAGAAATCGCTTGCGAGAAACTATCAAACACGTCCTTCGCGAGAAGATTGCGCAGCGTGACGCGATCTCCTGACGCAAAGGCCAGAACAATCATCTCATAAGCGGATTTGGCGCCTTGGATGAACTGCTTCGGGGAAAAGCCGGGTTCAGCCGCCGCGACGGCGTCGAGGCCGGACCAAACATTAGAGCCGGGCTCAGCAATACCGGCCCACCTATCTTTCCCGGGCTCGGCATCGGCCGCCGGCGAATCTGGTGTAGCGGCCGCGCCCGGCAACCGGACGACATTTCCGTCATCGCTGCCTGCGTCTCGAACAGTCGATTGTCTTGGCGCTCGATTGAAAGGATCCTGCGGGGGCTTTTCGTTTCCGGTTCGTGTTCCCAGAACGGACCGCAGTTTCCATACGACGAAAACCGCCAGAATGGCAAAGATGACCGTGGTGATATCGAACATATGTATGGTCTGCTTTTCTTCCTAGACATCAGGCTTCTGCCTGGGGCATTCGTACAATATAGCTCATTTTCGAGCGAATTTCTCGGCATGCTCCGAGGTTCGCAAGTTTTCAGGGCGGCGTGAAAAACTTGCCTCTCTTGTTTCCAACCGGCTTCCATGGTACCGGGCCAGCCTAAGAACATACGATTTTGGACCGTTTTACGGTTTTTCTGTCGTAATTTTGTTTTGGCTTAGGAGTTTACAATGGCGGAAGGCAACGGGGCAGCTGCAGGTGCAAATGCATCCCCGCAATTGAATGTTTTGGTTCAGTACACAAAGGATTTGTCCTTTGAGAATCCTAACGCCCCCCAGTCGCTTGGGCCGCAGGAAAATGGTCCTAACATCTCGATTCAGGTCAACGTTAACGCCAAGCAACTAGCCGAAACAGACTTTGAAGTCTCGCTGACTTTGGAAGGCTCCGCCGGAGAAGGCGCCGGAACTCTGTTCAAGTTCGAACTGACCTATTGTGGCGTTTTTCGCCTTCAGAATATTCCGGCAAACGACATACCAGCGGTCATTCTGATTGAGTGCCCTCGATTGTTGTTCCCGTTTGCGCGTCAGATCGTCGGTGATGCAGTCCGAAACGGCGGTTTCCCGCCGCTGTTTATTGACCCGATCGATTTCCATGCGCTCTATGTGCAGCGTGCAGCCGCGAATCAAGGCAACCCTGCGATCGCCTGATCAGGATTCACTGCGGTATTGATTCCAAAACGCCTTGTCGCCGATCTGGGCGACAAGCTGTTCATGAGCATCCTGTTCGCTCGGGCTCAGCATAGATGGCAATTTGGAAGTGCGCGCGCCACGCACAACCTTGATCTCGCGCACGACCTTTGCGACACTTGTCTGAAGGACGAGGGCTGTTTGCCGCCCACCCATCAGTTCACAGTATACGTCAGCCAGAATTTCCGAATCCAGCAAGGCGCCATGTTTGGTTCGACGAGAATTATCGATCTTGTATCGTGAACAGAGGGCATCAAGACTGTTCGACGCGCCTGGGTGTTTTTTTCGAGCAATTGCAAGAGTGTCAACTACGCGAGCCATCCCGAGCGGGGGCCTCCCAATTCGCGCCAACTCGGCGTTTATGAAGCGCATATCGAATTCGGCATTGTGAATGACCAGCCGATCTTCGCCAATGAATTCAAGAAAATCGTCGGCAACATCAGCAAACAACGGCTTGCCGGCGAGAAACTCCCGCGAAAGCCCGTGCACACGAAAAGCTTCATCCGGAACGTCCCGCTGCGGATCAATATACTGATGAAAGACTTGACCGGTTGGAATTGAATTCAGCAATTCAAGGCAACCTATTTCGACAAGTCGATCACCCTTTTGGGGATCAAGGCCTGTCGTTTCAGTATCGAGGATTATTTCACGCATTTAGAATTCGCTCCTTCTGCCTAGAAGCCAGCGATCTCAGAATTGCATCGACCTGCGATTTGGCAAACGAGAATCCATCCGCTGTATTTATCAGATAATGGGCGCGCTGCCGTTTTTCCTGATCCGGCATTTGTTTGGCAGTGATCGCTGCAAATTTTTCAGCCGTCATCCCCGGACGAGACAGAACTCGTACTTTCTGGATTTCGATTGGCGCCGTCACCACCAGAATGGCGTCGAAAGTGGCTGGATTCCTGGATTCAAACAACAACGGAATGTCGAGGACGACAAACCGGGAGTTACTCTGCTGATTTTCTGCCAGAAACTTCGCTTCACGGGCTCTCACCAGCGGATGAACAACAGCTTCGAGTCGCTTGAGTTCTTCCGGATGACCAAGTACGCGCGCCGCCAATAAAGCTCTGTCGACCTTTCCATTCCTGGCTACACCGGGAAAGGCTTGCTCGATCAGCGGCGTGGCTTCACCTGCGTAAAGTTCATGAACAGTGGCGTCAGAATCATGAACCGCGACACCGCGCGCGCGAAACATGTCGCAAGTCGCCGACTTGCCCATGCCGATTGAGCCTGTCAAACCTAATACGACCATGCCTGTTCATCTCCATCAGCCGGCCAGCAAACCTCTTCGGCGCAATTGATCTGTGAGTTGTAGTAACGGCAAGCCCAAAATCGTCCAATAGTCCCCCTCGATAGATTCAATCAGATGAATTCCTTCTGCCTCCATCTGATAGACGCCAACTGAACCGAAGATTTTTGATCCGCTGACGTCGAGGTATCTCTCGATCGTCCCCGGAGTCAGCGGTCTGATCTTGACGCGAGCACTGCTGACGCTCGACAACACAATCTGTTCATCAAGGACAAGGACCGCTGCGGACCAAAGCAAATGTTGCGTATTGGAGAAGCGTCGAAGCTGATCAGCAGCTTCACTCCTTGATGACGATTTTGAAATGATTTGACCGTTGTGTTCGAGCGTCTGATCACTACCAAGCACGTAGCGACCAGGATTGCTTTTGGAGACAGCCATGGCCTTCTGGAGGGATAGAATCTTCGCCAGGCCTTCGGCACTTTCCTCAGAATGCAGTACTTTCAGGGCCTCTTCATCAACATTTGGTGCTATGGGTTGGAATGCTACGCCTGCCGAGGTCAGCATTCGGGCTCTTGCCTCGCTTTTTGAAGCCAAAATGAGCGGTGCAGATCCTAGCCAGAAACTCATCGTAGCTACTGTGCGATCTGTTTCATTTTGTGGGCCTTATGGAGATCTATAATTGCCGCCGCCGTTTCCTCTATCGAGCGTCTCGTAACATCGATAAACGGCCAGTCGTGCTGGGCAAAAAGGCGACGCGAATGGGCCACCTCTTCGGCGACCGACATACGGTCGACATAGGATGTTTCCTGATCCGCGTTCAATGCCAATAAGCGGTTCTGGCGGATCTGCACAATTCGTTCTGGGGACGCAAGAAGTCCGACAACAAGCGGGCGTCGCAAGGTTTCTACGGATGCTGGCAATGGCACGTCCGGCACAAGAGGCACGTTTGCTGTTTTGATCCCTCGATTTGCGAGATAAATACTGGTCGGCGTTTTCGATGTCCGACTTACTCCGAGCAAGACTACGTCGGCCTGCTCCAGATTCTCAGGTTGCTGACCATCGTCGTGGAGCATCGTAAAGTTGAGAGCGTCAATCCGCTTGAAATATTCAGCATTGAGCATGTGCTGCGCGCCGGGGCGGGAGATCGACGCTGTCCCGAGATACGATTCGAAAACCCCAAAAATAGGTTGCAGCACGGACAAACATGGACTGCCGTTTTCGCGGCACGCATTTTCAAGCACCGATGAAAGTTCGGAATCTACCAGTGTGAAAAGCACAATGCCCGGCGCTGCTTCTATTTCGGCGATGGCTCTGTCTATCTGTGCCCTGGTTCGCACGAGCGGATAGACATGTTCAATCGAAGCGACTCCTTGATACTGCGCAGCGACTGCTCTGCTGACAGCAATCAGGGTTTCTCCCGTCGCATCGGAAACGAGGTGCAGGTGAAAATAGTTTCTCGTCACTTGCTGCCTTCCAAGCCTGTGGTTTATCTGGTGAGGTGTTGTGGATAAATCAAAGCTCATCTTAGCACAGTTGGCGATTCGGTATGGTCTGTGACTTCAGAACCGCATCGGTCCACAAGCTGTAAGGATTGATGCTGCCCGGTTCGAGTTCTGTGGAAAGCGAGAAGGAAGGCAGATGATCGGAAGCAACTTGTTAATAAGTTGTTCACTATTTTGATTTCATTAACGTTTCATTAACCTCCTACACTAACCAAGCCTCCTGTGGATTGTGGGGAGATCAAGCATTCCGCGAACTTTTCAGCATGCGGGCGGATATGCCCGATTCTCACAGGACATTAAAATCAGAAAACAATCAGATTCAAATAGGTTATAGAGGACCCACGCAGAGTGGAGCAGAGATGGACAAGGGCGCAGAAAAGAAAATTCTTCGGGTTTTGAATGGTGAAATCCAAAAAAAGCCGCCCATATGGCTTATGAGACAGGCGGGTAGATATCTGCCTGAATACAGGGAGCTACGAGCTACCGAACCCAGTTTCATGGACTTCTGTTTCAATCCTAAAAAGGCATCGGAAGCCACTCTGCAACCAATCAGGCGTTTTGGGTTCGATGCAGCCATACTTTTTTGCGACATTCTGGTCATACCGAATGCTCTCGGACAGAAAGTGTCATTCGAGACAGGCGAGGGACCACGCTTGAATCCGATCGAAGACATTTCGGACTTCCAGAAGTTGTATGAACGTCTCGATATGAATCAGCTTTCCACAGTCTTTGAAGCCATTGAACGCGTGAAGGAGAAGCTTCCCGAGGATACAGCCTTGTTGGGATTTTGCGGAGCCCCGTGGACAGTCGCGAGCTACATGATCGCTGGTAAAGGAACGCCAGATCAAGGTCCTGCGCGCTTGTTCGCATATAGGAATCCCGATTTGTTTCAAAAACTCATCGAAAAGATCGTTGATGCCTCGATTATATATCTGATTGCCCAATTTCAGGCGGGCGTTGATGCCGTCCAGATATTTGATTCTTGGTCTGGAGTTTTACCGGGTAGTGAATTTCAAAAGTGGTGCTTCGAGCCTTTAAAGACGATTGTGGACGGTGTTAAAGCTAAAATTCCTGAGGCGCCAATAATCGCGTTTCCTCGAGCTGCGACATCGCATCTTCAAGAAATTGCTTCATTGCAGGGGATCAGCGCTATTGGTCTTGACACCTCTACGGATGTTAGGTGGGCGAAGCGAAATCTGCCAACCGAAATCGTCGTTCAAGGCAATCTCGATCCCCTTGCTCTTATTGCTGGCGGAAGGTCTCTCGATCTATCGGTCGACAGCATTAATGAGGCATTTTCTAATCGACCCCACATTTTCAATCTTGGACATGGAATTTTGCCGCAGACCCCTATTTCGCATGTTGAACAGCTTGTAGCCAGGATTCGGGGAGCCTAGGTATCGATGTTGTATCTCTCCGTTAAGGCTGTGCATATATTGGCGGTCATATCTTGGATGGCAGGACTTCTTTATCTACCACGTTTGTTTGTTTATCATACAAATTCTTCCATAGGATCTTCAGAAAATGAGACATTTAAGATAATGGAGAGACGTTTATACAAAGGTATAATGATACCTGCAATGATTTTTACATGGCTTACCGGATTAAGTCTATCCATTTATGGCAGTTTTTATACGGATAGATGGTTTCAGGCCAAGTTTGCGCTCGTTATATTTTTAACAATCGTTCATTTTTATCTTAGATCATTTATTATATTATTTTTTTTGGGTCACCGAGTAAGAAGCGGTCGGTTTTTTAGAATTCTGAATGAAGTTCCCACGCTTCTGATGATCGGGATCGTCTTTTTGGTCGTGCTTCGACCATTATGAGTCTGAGCCGTTGCAGCTTGTCACAGGTCGGGAATCGTTTTAGGGTTTTTGTCCCTCCTCCGGCAGGCTTCCAGCTGTGCGGTTCCCAGATTTTGTAGCTTGAGCTCCAGCGCAATTCGGGATCCGGTTGGATTATCTGCAGTCCCATTTTGTTTGGCCTGGCAACAGTTCGGGCTACGATTCATAGGATGATCCCCATGCGGGAAATCAAGCTGCAAGAACTTAAGGCTAAGTCGCCGACAGAACTCCTAACTTTCGCAGAAGAACACGAAGTCGAGAACGCTTCGATCATGCGGAAGCAGGAGTTGATGTTCGCGATTCTAAAACAACTCGCCAGCCGAGAGATTGAAATTGTTGGTGAGGGTGTGATTGAAGTTCTTCAGGACGGTTTCGGATTCCTACGTTCTTCTGATGCCAATTACCTTGCTGGTCCAGACGATATTTATGTGTCGCCCTCCCAAATTCGTCGGTTCGGTTTAAGGACTGGCGACACGGTTGAAGGTTTGATCCGTAGCCCGAAGGACGGCGAGCGTTATTTTGCGCTGCTCAAAGTCAATACGATCAATTTTGAAGATCCTGAGAAAGTTCGGCACAAAGTTCATTTTGATAATTTGACGCCACTCTATCCAGACGAGCGTTTGAAACTTGAGATAGAAGATCCCACTCGAAAGGATTTTTCTTCTAGAGTGATCGATATTGTCGCTCCAATTGGCAAGGGCCAGCGCGCGCTTATAGTGGCGCCTCCTCGGACCGGTAAAACCGTATTGCTGCAAAACATCGCGCAATCGGTCACCGCAAACCATCCCGAGTGCTATCTGATCGTATTGTTGATCGATGAGCGGCCGGAAGAAGTTACAGATATGCAGCGGTCCGTGAAGGGTGAAGTCGTGTCATCGACATTCGATGAGCCGGCAGTTCGCCACGTTCAGGTGGCGGAAATGGTGATCGAGAAAGCAAAGCGGCTTGTTGAACACGGTCGCGATGTGGTGATTCTTCTCGATTCAATTACGCGGCTCGGTCGTGCTTATAATACGGTTGTTCCTTCGTCAGGTAAGGTGTTGACCGGTGGTGTGGACGCCAATGCGTTACAACGTCCCAAGCGATTCTTCGGCGCTGCACGTAACATTGAAGAAGGCGGATCTCTGACGATTATCGCGACGGCCTTGATTGATACCGGGTCCCGTATGGACGAAGTTATCTTCGAGGAGTTCAAAGGTACCGGTAACTCGGAAATCATCCTGGATCGCAAAGTTGCCGATAAGCGTACTTTCCCGGCAATAGATATCACCCGGTCTGGTACGCGTAAGGAAGAGCTCTTGGTGCCAACTGATATTCTCAAGAAAATGTATGTTCTGCGTCGTATTTTGAACCCAATGGGTACGGTAGATGCGATCGAGTTTCTTATGGGCAAACTGAGAGAGACCCCTAAGGGTAATGGAGCTTTCTTTGATTCGATGAATACGTAGTTGGAGCAATGCTACGCTAGCCGACGCATTGAGTCGGTGCAGATCTGAACTCTAAGAACTGGGCCTTCAAGCTGTAAAGAAAGTTTCGATGTGGCCGATACGATCTATGCCGTAGCTTCTGGAAGCGTTCCATCGGCTATCGCGGTCATTCGTATTTCTGGCCAACAGGCCGCCGAAATCGCCGTCGAAATGGTTGGGGCTTTGCCAAAGGAGAGGCAAAGCACACTTAGAACCATTGTTCATCCAGCGACGGGCAGAATCCTGGACAGAGGTATCGTTCTTTGGTTTCCGGGCCCCCATAGTTATACCGGCGAGGACTATCTTGAGTTCCAGGTCCATGGTAGCCGCGCAGTTTTGGGTGCTATCTCTGGCGTGCTCTCGGAGCGTAGCAATGTTCGTTTGGCGGAGCCTGGCGAGTTTTCCATGCGCGCACTTCTAAACGGGAAGACTGACTTGGCCTCGCTGGAGGGTCTTGCTGATCTGATTCAATCTGAAACAGAGTTTCAAAGACAACAGAGCATTCGTGTTGCATCTGGATATCTAACCAACCTCGTGGAAGGATGGCGCCAAAGTTTGATTTCCGCTCTTGCGATCGTTGAAGCTTCGCTGGATTTTGTCGACGAACATGACGTACCGAAAGAAACTACCTCGATAGTATTTGGCTATGTGCAATCCCTAATTGCCCAGTTTAAAGCTGCTATCGCGGATAGCCGCCGCGCAGAAATTATAAGGGACGGATTTATGGTGGCAATCGTCGGCCCACCAAACGTTGGTAAGTCTACGTTGTTGAACGCTATCGTCAGGCGGGATGCTGCGATCGTAACGGATATTCCTGGTACAACGCGAGATGCCATTGAAGTTCGAATTGCCCTCGGCGGGCACGAAATTCGTTTTGTTGATACGGCAGGGATTCGGGAGACCGATAATTTGGTTGAGGCTGAGGGTATCAAAAGAACGTTGCGAGCGCTAGATGAAGCCGATTTGGTACTGAGCCTGACTAATCCGAGACTCGATTCATCTCCGATATATTTTTCCATCGATCTCAAGGAAAGAATTTTTGAAGTTGAAACGAAGGCCGATCTTGGAGCCTCCCCAGGGAAGGCTGCAGATTTTTCGATTTCTGCGTTGACAGGAAATGGCGTTTCCGAACTGCTTGATGGAGTTCTCGCGCGAGTAAGGGCTGCTACAGCCGGCGATGAGCTTCCATTGGTTACGCGGGTTCGTCATCGGCGGCAGATTGAAAGGGCGCTTGAGGACCTGGAATCGCTATCGAACCTGCCTAGCCTTTCCAACCAGCCTGAATTGATTTCGGAGTTTTTGAGATCGGCGATATTTTCTCTCGACACGTTGCTAGGGCGCGTTGATGTGGAAGATGTCTTGGGAGAGGTGTTTTCCCGATTTTGCATTGGAAAGTAGACCAATGTTTCACGTGAAACAGAGCGCATACCATGAACTATTTTGATGTGGTCGTAGTTGGAGGCGGGCACGCCGGTTGCGAGGCAGCAGCGGTCTCGGCCCGCATGGGAGCGCGCACCGCTCTTGTAACGCACAAGCGTTCCACTATCGGTGAAATGTCGTGTAACCCGGCTGTCGGTGGCTTGGGGAAGGGACACTTGGTCCGAGAGGTAGATGCTCTTGATGGTCTTATCGCCCGAACCGCGGACATGGCGGGGATCCATTTCAAGGTACTGAACCGTTCAAGAGGCCCGGCAGTCCGTGGACATCGAGCGCAGGCAGATCGAAACCTATTCCGTATAGCGATGCAGCGTGCGTTGAATGAGACGCGTGGATTGTCAATCATCGAAGGCGAAGCAGCGGATATTCTGATTGGAAATTCCGGTGTCAAAGGTCTTGTACTAGCAAACGGCGATGAAATTGGGTCAGAAGCTGTCGTTATTACAACTGGTACCTTTCTGGGTGGCATTGTTCACTTAGGCGATCTGCGCTGGAGCGCTGGGCGCATAGGGGAGGCTGCCTCGTTGCAAATGGCCGCACGATTAAAGTCATTAGGTCTTTCGATATCGCGAATGAAGACTGGTACGCCACCTCGGTTGAACGGTAAGACAATTGATTCGCATCTGGAACGTCAAAAGGGAGATTCTCCTCCAGAGCCGCTTTCGTTCATGACCGGCGCAATCGAGCGCGATCAGGTTGAATGCCAGATCACGCGAACAACTATTCAGACGCATGAGATCATAAGAGAAAACATTATGCGCTCAGCTGTATTCTCTGGCGCAATCGAGGGGCGCGGGCCGAGATACTGTCCATCGATCGAGGATAAGGTCAGTCGATTCGGTGACCGGGAAGGCCATCAGATCTTTCTGGAGCCGGAGGGATTGGATACCGATCTGATTTATCCGAATGGAATTTCCACTTCGTTGCCGGCTAGTGTGCAAGAGTCGTTTTTGCGCACTATACCCGGCTTGAAGAACGTTGAGATGGTTCAGCCTGGTTACGCTATCGAGTATGATCATATTGATCCCCGAGAACTCGACCGCAGCCTCGAAGTGAAGAAGTTGCGCGGACTGTTTCTTGCGGGACAAATTACTGGAACAACAGGCTACGAGGAGGCGGCTGGACAGGGCATAGTTGCAGGAATTAATGCTGCTCGTAGCGCGACAGGGGCGGGTAAGCTTATTTTTGGACGGGATGAAAGCTATATTGGTGTGATGATTGATGATTTGACCACGAAGGGCGTTTCTGAACCCTACCGAATGTTTACGTCGCGGGCGGAGTTTAGGCTTTCGCTTCGGGCTGACAACGCAGATCAGAGGCTAACACCGCTCGGCGTTCAAATTGGCGCCGTTCATTCTCGTCGTCAGCAACAATTTGAATCGAAGTTGTCACGGCTGGACGGCGGCCGCGGTCTTTTGGAATCCTTGGTTCTTTCACCCTCAATGGCAAATGCCGCCGGGTTGAAGGTTAGGTTAGACGGAGTGCGTCGCTCTGCTTTCGAGCTGCTTTCTTATCCTGAAGTCACGTTTGCCGACCTTCAGCGTATTTGGTCCGTGTTGGGAAGTGTTGATCAGAAGGTGTCAACGCAGCTTGAGAATGAGGCGCACTATAAGGTCTATTTGTCCAAGCAAGTTTCTGATCTTGCTACACTTCAGCGAGATGAAGGGATTTCATTGGCTGGCTTAGATTTTTCGTCTCTCCCTGGGCTCTCCAATGAGATCCGAGGACGTCTATCGAGTATTCGGCCTACTTCGCTTGGACAGGCATCAAGGATAGAAGGCATTACGAGTCCTGCGCTTTCGTTATTGCTGGCACATGCGAGGAGATTCGAGTCTTTGACGAAACGGTCGAGATGATGTTGCCGAATTTGATGCCGCATATCGATGTTTCACGTGAAACAATCCAGCTCCTAGAGGTCTATGAATCGCTTTTGCGCTCGTGGCAAGGAGTTAAGAATCTTGTCGGACCGTCAACTGTTAACGAACTTTGGGGCAGACACTTCGCAGATTCTGCCCAGCTACTTCGTCTATGTCCGAACGCGAAGCGATGGGTAGATCTTGGCTCTGGCGCTGGCTTTCCGGGCCTTGTGATCGCGATTTTTTTGAAGAAGACGCTAGGTGCTCACATAGATCTCATTGAAAGCGATCACCGGAAGTGCGCATTTCTCCGAACGGTAGCGCGCGAGACCGGCGCCCCTGCGTCGGTTCACTGTGGAAGAATTGAAGACATTCTGCCAAACTTTAAAAATGTAGATGTACTTACGGCCCGAGCACTCGCGGACATGGAGAAATTGTTGGCTTGGACTGGAGATCTAATCCAGAACGGCGCCACTGGGCTCTTTCTCAAGGGACAAGATGTAGCGAACGAATTGACGATTTTTTCCAAATATAGTAGTTTGACCCATAAGCTAGTACCTAGTTTGACCGATCCGCGAGCTTCTATTGTGAAAGTTTCGTCGGACGTTACAAACTAGGATGAAAGTCTGGATCAACCTATGCCGATGAATCGCCTCCGGACGCTTGTGGTCGCCAATCAGAAAGGCGGTGTGGGTAAGACAACCACTACGATCAATCTTGGAACAGCGTTGGCTGCGATTGGCGAAAAAGTTCTCATTGTTGATCTTGACCCCCAGGGAAATGCGTCTACCGGATTGGGGATTGATCGAAAAAGCCGCAAGTTTTCAACTTATGACGTCATGATCGGTGAGCGCAGTCTTGCTGACGTCGCCCTTGAAACCGTTGTTCCGAGCCTGTGGGTTGCTCCGTCGACTTTGGACTTGCTGGGTGTCGAGTTGGAGATTGCGGCCGATAAGGATCGCGCCTTTAAGTTGAAGACAGCTATTGAGAATCTTATCTCACATAATGACCAGGATCCTTACACCTACGTTTTGATCGACTGTCCGCCTTCACTTAACCTCCTCACAATCAATGCGCTAGCTTCTGCTGACAGCGTCCTTGTGCCGCTTCAGTGTGAGTTTTTTGCGTTGGAGGGCCTTTCTCAACTCTTGTCCACGGTGGATCAGGTCAAGCGGTCTCTTAATCCTGCTTTGACGGTCCACGGCATTGTTCTCACAATGTTTGATCCCCGAAATAACCTTGCCACGCAAGTAGTGGCGGATGTGCGGAAGTTTATGGGCGATAAGGTCTATGATACGATCATCCCTAGGAACGTCAGGATTTCGGAAGCGCCCTCCCACGGAAAGCCGGCTCTTCTGTATGATCTTAAATGTGCCGGTAGTCAGGCATACCTGAAACTTGCTTCAGAGTTGATCCAACGCGAGCGTCATCTGCGAGCTGCCTGACATCGATCTGTTTGAGGAAATCATGGCTGAAGAAAATCGCCCCCGTCTTGGAAGAGGCTTGGCTGCTCTCATCGGAGACTCGAATGATGAATTGGCTCGAGGGCCAGTTGATCGAACGCGATTGATTCCGGTAGAGTTCATTCGTCCGAACCCGCGTAATCCCCGCCGCCAGTTTGATGACGACGGAATCGCCGAGCTCGCTGATTCAATTAAAGAAAAAGGCATTATTCAGCCAATTCTTGTCCGTCCTTTGAAGGACATCGCAGACATCTACGAAATTATTGCCGGAGAGCGGCGCTGGAGAGCAGCACAGCGCGCAGGCTTGCATCAGGTGCCTGTCCGCATTATCGAGGCTTCGGATCGCGATGCTCTTGAGTTGGCTATTGTCGAAAATGTTCAGCGCTCAGATTTGAACGCGATCGAGGAAGCGCTCGGCTACGAACGACTCGGGACAGAATTCGCATATTCGCAAGCTGACATTGGCAGAATTACCGGGAAGAGCCGTAGCCACATCGCTAATACGCTTCGGCTGCTGAAATTGCCGGAATCTACACGTAAGCAGGTTATTGAAGGTCAGTTGACAGCTGGTCATGCGAGGGCGCTTCTGACGGTCGAGGATCCGGCATCGGTCGCGCGACAAGTGATCGAGCAAGGTTTGACAGTGCGGGACATCGAACATCTTGGGCAGGAGAGGTCACACGAAAAAAAAACCTCAGCCGAGAGGCGATCGCAAGTTGAAAAAGATCCGGACACGCGGGCCCTCGAAAATGCTCTGTCTGAATTATTGGGCTTGATGGTAATGATCCGCCATCGGGGCGACAGTGGAGCTGTTACGATCAAATACAAGACGCTCGACCAACTCGATTCCCTGTGCAACAAGCTGAAACATTAGAAAGTGTAAAAACTATCCCTTGGATTTCGCTCCCTGTGAGACAGACCACATAGCCCGAATTGCTATCAGCTGATCGATTCGGGACTCACGGCGACATCTTCGTATTGCTTCACCCAAACCATCGATAATCTTGAGCAGCCTAGCGTGTGTCCAGAGACCGATCTGATCAGAAACCGACTTTCGCATGGCGGACCCACGATTGCCTCGCACGAGTTGTGCTGTTGCGGAATCAAATGTAGCGCCTGAATCCAAAGCAATTCGTGCGCGGTGCAAAGTAATTGCATGACGGAACGCAAAGCCGAGCAATACGCCAGGATCGTTGCCCATCTCGAAGGCGCGAATTGTTGTTTCTGTAACGGAAACTCTATCTCCTAAAAATGCAGATGAAATTGCGGCGTCGATTGCGAGCGACGACGCGTCCGCGACGATCTCGTCGATATGCCGGAATTCTATACGGCCGTTGTCGTGGGCATAGAGAATCAGCTTTTCTATCTCAGAGCGCGTAGCCGCCCTGTCTGACCCCAGATGCGACACAAGCTCAGCAGCAACGTCGTCTGCAATTGTGAGTCCAGCAAGAATGACTTCCGACTTAACAAGCCTTTGTAAATCTGAGACAGAATCAGGGTAACACTCGATTGAAGCGGCTACGCGGCTACGCTCGAAACTCGAACGTAAAGGGCTGTCTTTTCGCAAAGATCCAGCCTCAACGATGAGAATGCAGTCGACCGGAGGGTCCGCAAGTATTTTCTCGACGCTGGGAAAGAAATTTTTCGATCCTGCCTCAATTAAAACAGCACGCTTGCCACCAAATAGCCCGGCTGAATAAACCTCATCCGCCAAAAGGGACTGATCACTCGCCAAATCGTCGCCCGAAAGCCGGACACTATTGAAAGCCTCATCACCTGATCGAGAGAATCGTTTGAAAAGGCCCGTCGCCCGCTCGTGGATCAGCCCCGTGTCGGTGCCGTAGACAAGATAGCCGAAGATATGATTCGGTGGCGTTTCGAGAAAACGATCCGCTTCACTATTCTTGATCGCAACCACGAATTTCTACCGTGCCGAACTTAATGACGCAGCAAGTCTGGTTTGAATCTGATCGGCTAGAGCTTTTGCGTCGCGAATCTCCGCGTCGCGCGCCGCCCGAATATTAGCAAAGCGCTGATTAGTACGATCATAACTCGCAGCGCTAAAGGCCACGCCCTGAGCGATTGGCGCTCCCCCAGAAACAGAAACCAGGCGGTATTCGGCGTCAACCACGATGGTTCCGGCAGTAGCCCTACCGCTAATGGTGTCAATAACCGGAGACTGAACCCGCTCCCGCGGAGAAATAAACAACCTATACCTTGGCACTACCGACGATCCGTTGCCGTTCAGCGAAAATCTGAGCTCATTTGCAAGATAGTGCCCCAACCTCTCGGGAATCGGTTCAATCGCAATGGCGGCCATCTGATTGCGAAGCTCGGCTCCTTCGACGCCACCATAAAGTGGTTGCAGACAGCCGGCGAGAGAAGCTCCGAGCGCGATGACACCCACAAGATTGGCCGTCTGCGATGCAATTCCTCTAAATGACGACATTGACGATCCTTTTGGGTACGACAATGAACTTCTTTACAGACTGTCCAGAGAGCGCTCGCTGAATTGCTTCAAGTTTTAAAGTCTCTCTCTCGATCGACGCATTATCAGCGTCGGCCTCGATCGTCAGTTCGCCACGCTTCTTCCCGTTAATCTGAATCGGAAGCGTAATCATGTCATTGATCGTCAAATCAGGATTCAACGTCGGCCAGGATGATTCAGAAACCGGAGACGTATGCCCCAGCACCGACCAACATTCTTCGGCTAAGTGGGGCATCATCGGCGCAAACATCCTGACCAAGACGTCCGCCGCCTCGCGATATGCTGCCTTGACGGCGGCATCAGTCACCTCGGTCTCAATGCCGGCAATCGACGAGATCAGCGTGTTGGAGAGCTTTCGAATCTCTGCGATTGCCGTGTTGAACCGAAGTCGGCCTATGCTCTCCTCGACCCGCGCGAGATGCGTATGGGT
Source organism: Beijerinckiaceae bacterium (assembly GCA_947478455.1). GTDB lineage: Bacteria > Pseudomonadota > Alphaproteobacteria > Rhizobiales > Beijerinckiaceae > Terripilifer. The sequence goes on from CANJWR010000001.1 coordinate 62,620, forward strand.
AGCTTTCCTGACAGCATTCGCCTGAACATTCATTGCCGTCAGAACTGATGTTCCTACTGGCGCGGCGAATTCGGAAAGGTCATTTACCAGGCGCCACAATTGTTGCACGTACCGAGCTGAACCTTGAACGCCTTCTTCCGTCCACGCAACGTCACGCTCGGGCGGAGAATCCGAGAGCATGAACCAGCGCGCCGTATCGGCGCCAAATGTTCCAATTATGTCGTCTGGATCAACTGTATTGCGCTTAGATTTAGACATCTTCTCGGAAGAACCAATGGTGACCTCTTCGCCAGTCTCCAGCGAATAAGCGTGTCTGCCAGACGAGTCGGTAACGAATTTGATTTCGTTTGGCGTGAACCAGCCGCCATCGCGGCCACGATACGTCTCGTGTACCACCATACCTTGCGTAAACAATCCCCGAAACGGTTCACTGATATCGCAGTGCCCTGTCCGCTTCATGGCTCGGGTAAAGAAACGCGAATAGAGCAGGTGCAAAATCGCGTGTTCAATTCCGCCGATATATTGATCGACGGGAAGCCAGTGGTTTGCCGCCAACTGATTGGTCGGTTGCTCCGCGATCCAGGGATCTGTAAAGCGCGCGAAATACCAAGATGAATCGACGAAAGTATCCATCGTGTCAGTTTCGCGCCGAGCGGCAGCCCCGCAGGAAGGACACGATACAGACTTCCATGTTGGGTGGCGTTCGAGCGCATTTCCGGGTTGATCAAAGGTGACGTCGTCGGGCAATTGAACCGGCAGATCACCGACCGGGACAGGGACTACTCCACAGGCATCACAGTGGATAACTGGAATTGGACAACCCCAATACCGCTGCCGTGAAATACCCCAGTCTCGCAGTTTGAAATTAATCTGCCGCTTTGCCTGAGACCGATTGCCAAGGACCACGGTCTCAAGCCGTCTGGCGACCTCTTCCTTTGCATCCGGAATGCTCATTCCATCCAGGAAACGAGAATTGATCAACCGGCCTTCACCATCGAAGGCGACGTCGGTAACCTTGAAATCGTCCGGTCTGATATCTGGTGGACAAACAACCGGCGTATTTCCCAAACCATATTTGTTGACGAAATCTAGATCGCGTTGATCGTGGGCAGGGCAGCCAAAAATTGCGCCGGTGCCATAATCCATCAAAACAAAATTCGCGACGTAGACTGGTAACTGCCAATTTGAATCGAAAGGATGCTGAACGCGAATGCCGGTGTCGTACCCGATTTTTTCGGCGGTCTCAATCGCAGCGACGGATGTGCCGCCCTTCCGGCATTCCTCAATGAAAGCCTTCAATTCGGAATTTTCGGCTGCGGCCGCGCTGGCGATCGGATGATCGGGCGCAATTGCCATAAACTTCGCGCCGAATAGCGTGTCCGGGCGCGTCGTGAATATCTCGAGTTCGGTGATTCCTGATGGAGCAGTGGATCCGTCAACTTCGAAACGGATCATGAGGCCTTCCGAACGACCGATCCAGTTGCGTTGCATGAGCCGGACTTTTTCCGGCCAACGATCAAGCCCGTCTAGTCCGTCGAGGAGTTCCTGCGAATAGTCGGAAATCTTCAGAAACCATTGCGTCAATTCACGCTGCTCGACAATCGCACCAGATCGCCAGCCACGTCCGTCGATCACTTGTTCGTTGGCCAGAACCGTGTGGTCGTCGGGATCCCAGTTGACTTTTGACCTCTTCCGATCGACCAATCCGGCCGCAAGAAAGTCTAGAAACATCTTTTGCTGATGGCGATAATACGATGGATCGCATGTGGCTATCTCGCGCGACCAATCCAGCGACAGGCCCATAGACTTCAATTGGCCACGCATCGTCGCAATGTTGGCGTAGGTCCAACGTGCCGGATGCGACTTGTTCTGCATCGCGGCGTTTTCCGCCGGCATTCCGAATGCGTCCCACCCCATTGGATGAAGTACGTTGAAGCCTCGAGCGCGCTTGTAGCGAGCGACTACATCCCCCATTGCGTAGTTGCGAACGTGCCCCATGTGGATGCGCCCAGATGGATAGGGGAACATCTCCAATACATAGTATTTCGGACGCGTGTCGTCGTTGCTGGTCTGGAACGTCTTTCGCGTTTCCCAGACATTCTGCCATTTTGCTTCTGATTCGCGTGGATTATACCGTTCAGCCGTCATGACTTTCCGTTCGGCCCGATCAATCGTAGGTTGCCAAGGATGAGTGCAACTGAGCATTTTTTTGCCTTCCGGGTCAACGATTTTGACCATCACGGACAGCATCCAGGAGTTCCAATCCGCAATGGTGAATGCAAGCACAGTCCCTGATCGACTTGCGACCGCCAGGGAAGAGATCACTCGCATCGAACGCCGATCCGGCCGAGTTCCCGAATCGGTCAAACTTCTTTGTGTTTCGAAAACACAGCCTGTCGATGTCATCGAAGAGGCGCTGATGTCAGGGCATCGACTCTTTGGCGAGAATCGCGTTCAGGAGGCCCAAAGGAAGTGGCCTTTGCTGAAGGAGAAATATCCCGCGGTCGAACTACACCTGATCGGACCGCTTCAATCGAACAAGGCGCGGGAAGCAATCGAATTGTTTGATGTGATCGAGACTGTTGATCGTCCCCGCATAGCCGAGGCGCTGGCGCGCGAAGTTCAGCGTCTTGGCAAAACCCCAAAATTCTTCGTTGAGGTCAATACAGGTAACGAACCGCAGAAGGCCGGCATTCTGCCACACGAAGCAGATCGCTTCCTGGAGACGTGCAGCAAAGTCTATGGGCTCGTAATCTGCGGCCTTATGTGCATTCCGCCTGCCGGCGAACAGGCTTCTCCCCATTTTGCTCTTCTGGCCCAACTGGCAAAGCGGAATGGTCTTCCCGAACTGTCGATGGGAATGAGCGCCGATTACCACTTAGCTATTCAGCTCGGCGCAACCTATGTGCGGCTTGGGACAGCAATCTTTGGCGGGCGGGTCTAAATTCAGCGAATCGTCAGAACGGGGTGTCTTCCCAGCCGCGGCAGCAGCCGTCGCATGTCGACTGCGGATATGGCGATGCAGCCTTCCGTTGGACCGCCCATTTCATTGGAAAGATGAAGAAAGATGGCGCTACCGAACCCCTTCACACGGGGGGTCTGATTGTGATCGAGAAGAAGCACGACATCATAAACGCTGTCTTCGCGCCAAAGCCGCTCATGACGGCCGCCAAACGGGAGACTAACCTCTCGATTGTATACGGAGTTGCCAATGTCATCGCACCAGCCAGAACTCAGTTTGATCTGTTTCGAGCGAACTAACCAGCTGTTTAGGCGGAATTTGTCAGGCCGATAGCGAAGACTGGATAGTCGAAACGAACCTAATGGTGTAGCCCCATCGCCCTCTCGTTTTGCAGCCCTGACGCCGGTTCGCCCTATCGAACAAGGCACGACAGTTGCGCCAGCAATCAAATGTCCCCGATGCCGTCGCCCATCCCGACTTGCAGCAGCCTGAAAGACCATTAGTGTTTTCAGCCTGAAAGGCTTGTTCTGAAAGCCAGCTTTGATCGTTGAACACGTCTTTCTCATTTTTCCGTGTCTTTCCTTCCCGGACGGATCGGGCTCTTGCGGAGATCGCCAACATGCCCCACCTTGCACGCCGAGCGCTGGGGAAGCCTGAACCGGAAATCCTGGCTGGTCTGTTCAAACAGCTTGGAAGACATTTATGACCCAGGTTCGGAAGATCCTGATAGCCGACGACGACAACGATCTGCGCGAAGCTCTCGCCGAACAGCTTGCTCTTCACGAGGAATTCGAACCGATCCAGGCCGATTCGGCAACCAAAGCTATCAATATCATGCGGACCCAGCAGCCGGATCTGGTCATCTTGGACGTCGGTCTTCCGGATATGGACGGACGCGAAGCGGTCAAGATCGTTCGCAAGGACGGGTTCAAGAATCCCGTGATTATGCTGACTGGGCATGTGTCGGACGCCGACGCCATTCTGGGTCTGGAATCTGGCGCAAACGATTACGTCAACAAGCCATTCCGGTTTGCAGTCCTTCTAGCTCGCATTCGCGCCCAGTTGCGGCAGCATGAAGCCAGCGACGACGCCATTTTCCAGATTGGGCAATACACGTTTCGACCGAGCTCCAAGCATCTGGTCAATGAGAAGGGCGCTAAACTGCGGTTGACCGAAAAGGAAACCGCTATTTTGCGTTTTCTGTATCGTGCAGGTCCGCAAGTGGTCTCCCGCGAAGTGCTATTGCGAGAGGTATGGGGCTACAACGCAAACGTGACAACGCATACTCTTGAAACACATATTTATCGCCTTCGGCAAAAAGTCGAGCGTGATCCGGCGAATGCTCAATTGCTTGTTACCGATGCGGGCGGATACAAGCTAGTTCCCTGACGTATCCAGAAGGTTCGCAGCCAATGGCGCTTGATGCAGATATCAAACGACTAGCCGCGATACCGTTGCTTGCCGAACTAGACGTTGAGGCTTTGCGACTGATCGCTTTTGCTGCGGAGACCCGCGTCTTTCGGGCGGGCGATGTTCTGTTCTCCAAGGATGACGAATCAAACGGGGGTTTCGTTGTCCTCAGTGGACAGATAGCGCTTGATCCGTCGGATGATGGTCGAAGCGCGTCGCAGTTTGTCGGGCCCGATGCGCTGATTGGCGAGATGGCATTGATTACTGAGACGAGACGTTCCGTGACCGCGATTGCTCGCCAACCATCTGTAGCGCTCTGGATTTCCAGAGCGCTTTTTCATCGTGTTTTGCGAAAATTCCCCGGTAGCGCCGCGCGCCTTCAGGCAGTCATCGAAGGCCGCTTATCAAGTTTTAGCAAATCCGCCCGAACTGTGACGAATTGAGCGGTTTAGCTTAGATCAAGGACTGCGGTGATCGGAACGTGGTCCGACGGGCGCTCCCAGCCGCGCGCGTCTTTGTGAACTCCGACAGACTTCAGCTTCGGCGCCAGCGTTTTACTCAACCAGATATGGTCAAGTCGGCGCCCCTTGTTGGCCGCCGCCCAATCAGGCGAGCGATAACTCCACCAGGTAAACAGCTTTTCCTCCGGCGGTATCTGCGACCTGAGGGCGTCGACCCAAGGGCCGGCGTCAAATGCTCGCCGGAGTTTCTCAACCTCGACAGGCGTGTGGCTGACTACAGACAGAAGCGCCTTATGACTCCAGACGTCGGTTTCGAGCGGGGCGATATTCAGGTCGCCCACCAGCACAGCGTCATTTGCAGCCAGACCGCATTGATCCGACCATTCAGCAAGTTCATCGAGAAACTGCAGTTTATGAGCAAATTTCTCATTCACGGTCGGGTCTGGCTCGTCGCCGCCCGCCGGGATATAAAAATTGTGAAGCGTCAAGGGGGAACGCTGAGCGCCCACATCTAACTCGACAGAAATATGGCGCGAATCGCCTTTGTCGCAGAAGCCCTTGCGGGCAATCTCGCCCAACGGAATGCGCGAGACTGTTGCGACGCCGTGATAGCCCTTCTGGCCATGAATGGCGATGTGCTCATAGCCGAGCTTGCGAAAGTTCCCGAGCGGAAACTCGCTATCACGGCACTTGGTTTCCTGAAGGCACAGGACGTCTGGGGACTGTTCCTCCAGAAAGCGCTCCACCAGCGAAATTCGCAACCGGACAGAGTTGATGTTCCATGATGCGATTTTCAAAAGCATTCGGCACCTGTTGGTTATTGAGGCGTTGAATCATAATTTCTGGCGGGCAACACATCCGCAAGCCGCACAGATGCCGAACCTGGCTTTAGCGGTTTCTGCTGACTTTCGTGGGGAACCCAGCCGGAAAACCAGATGACCTCGAATGTAGCCCGAATGCGGCCATCGCTATCCGAAAAGTCGCGATGATATATGTCGATTGCCCGCATCAGGATCTCACGACGCAGGGGCTTCTTGTTTCTGTGAACGAGGGCATTTGCAGCGCCCATAGACCTCAGGTCGCGCATCAATTCAACAGGGCTCCCGTATCTCACGGTGAGAACATCTGAGTCCGTGACCGGAAGCGCAAAACCGGCCCGTTGCAGCAATGCACCCACATCACGCATATCGGCAAATGGGGCAATACGCGGACTGGCGCCGCCGGAGACGTCCAGTTCGGCGGCGGTAAAAGCTTGGCGCAATTCCTTGAGCGTCTGGCCGCCCAGCATGCACCCGATCAGAAGCCCGTCTGGCTGCAACGCCCGTCTGATCTGCGCCAGAAGACCGGGCAGATCGTTCACGCACTGAAACGCCAGGGCAGATACAACGAGATCGTAGAGTCCCTTAACGGCATTGATTTCTTCCTTGGCGACCACAATCCGCCGCACTTTGTCATCCGATTGTGGATCAGAAATGGCCGAAAATCGGGTGACTGTCGCTTTCGGAAGCGCAATCGACAGAGCTGCTGCAAGCTCATTTGTTGGCGTGCCAACGTCGAGGGCAGACCCGAAATCTCGCTTGATGAAATTCAACCGGTCGACGAGTTCTTCAGCCAGACTCGGCACGAGGAAGTTCCTGCCCCCGGCCGCATGAGCGCGTCCGAGATGCTGGCGGATGAGGTTCTGGTCAAAGACTTCGATTGGGGCTGGGCGGTATGCCATCGGAAGTTTATGCCGCGATTGCGTCAGGCGGTCAAAGCGCACTCTTCCCTTTGGAGCTTGCCCGGCGATAGAATACTCTAGGATCAATGCTTGGACTCGCTATGTCGCCCCAGCATGCTGAAAAAGAAGCGCCTAAAATTTCTGCGACGCAGCGCTTTTTGGTCGGAATACGATCTACGGGTCGGACATTGCTCGATCTCGCGTATCCTCCCGGTTGCATCGCCTGCCGCGAAGCAGTCACCGAGCCCGGGACGCTTTGCGCCTCGTGTTGGCCGAAGATGCGGTTTATCGAGCGGCCGTATTGCGAAAAGCTGGGTACGCCGTTTACGCATGATCTGGGTCCGGGCGTCTTGTCCTCTGAGGCAATTGCAGACCCGCCAGCTTATAGCAAGGCGCGAGCGGTCGCCAGATACGAGGACGGGCCAGTTTCGCAGATGGTGCACCGCCTGAAATACACCGATCGGGTTGAGCTGGCTTTGCCGATGGGCCGCTGGATGGCGCGGGCCGGGGCGGAACTCATCGAGGATAGTTCTGTCATTGTCCCGGTGCCGCTTCATCGAAAAAGGCTGTTTTCGCGTCGCTTCAACCAGGCAGCTCTGCTGGCGCAGGCCATCGCGAAATACAGACCGGCCGAAGTTGACACGACGATTCTAAGAAGGACGCGCCCGACGCTGCCACAAATAGGACTTACGCGCGCGCAGAGGGCTTCTAATGTTCAAGGCGCCATTCAGGTTGCCGAAGAGGCTCGCGAGCGGATTGCTGGTCGAAAAGTCGTTCTGGTCGACGACGTTCTCACATCCGGGGCAACGACGGATGCAGCGTCACGCACGCTCCTTCGGGCCGGAGCAGCGCGGGTGGATGTACTGGTTTTTGCGAGGGTTGTTCGCGATGCATGAGTCGCCATATATTGGGCTGACGAGGATTGAACTCATGCCCGACATCACGATCTATACGAAGAGCTCCTGCGGATATTGCCACGCGGCAAAGGAGCTCTTGAAACGCAAGAACGCGGCCTTTAACGAGATTTCGGTCGACTCGGATCCGGCCCTGCAAGAACAGATGGCGAAGCGCGCCAATGGCCGACGCACGGTCCCGCAAATTTTTATCGGCGAGCGACATATTGGCGGTTGCGATGACCTTTATGGGCTTGACAATGCAGGCAAGCTCGACCCCCTGCTGGCCGCATGATTGGATCAGCTGAATGATCAAATATTCGCTTGTCTGCACGGACGAGCACCAATTTGAAAGCTGGTTTCCCAATAGCGAAGCCTTCGAGACGCAGTCAAAGCGCGGGTTGATCGCGTGCCCGCTTTGCAATTCGACGAAGGTTTCCAAGGCGATCATGTCGCCTAACGTGGCCCGGAAAGATAGGCCAGACCAAAGGCGGGCCGACCTTTCAGCGCAGGATATTTCGTCGGAAACTCTTCAAGATGTCGCTGTTCAACAACCCGTCGCTCTTCTCGACGAAAGGGCGGTTGCCTTGCGCGGCGCCATTCGGGAATTACGCGAAAAAATCATCGCGAATTCGGTCGATGTCGGTGGCAAATTTCCCGAGGAGGCGCGCAAAATGCATGAGGGAGACACGCCTGCCCGCTCGATCTACGGGCAGGCTACGCTTGATGAAGCGCGGGAACTCATTGAAGACGGTATACCGTTGATGCCGATTCCAGAGCTTCCGGAAGATCGGAACTAGCGAACGAGATTCGCTACGACCGAAACATGTCGGTCAGAAACTTACGAGGGCGACTTTGTCGGAAAACTCGAGCGCGGCAAGCAAGGGGCCACTCATCTGGCTCGACATGGATCAGGCAGCGCTGGATGCTGC
>CANJWR010000002.1 GCA_947478455.1 Beijerinckiaceae bacterium
CGGACTTCTGGAGGCCATCAACGGAAACGTCCAGGCCGCCAAACGCAAGGCAAAAGGCTATCGCAGCAAGCGCAACCTCAAGTTGATGGTCTACCTCATCGCCGGAGGGGTGCTGGACACGCTACCCACATGAAACAGCGACGAGCCCTTATGAGACGCAAAAGGTCATCCGCTACTCTTCGTTTGAGGACTATCATACTCAATATCCCGATTGCTGCCAGGTTCGCTGGTACGGCCCGAAGGAAAGCCCCTATTGGCCCGAGCCTGACCTGTTCCAGCGTATCTCGGGCGATTACGGCTTCGGTGTTTTTATCGAATACCGAAGCCTGCGTGAGCGCCCCGACGGCAGCCGCTACAACATTCGTTCCGTCACTTTGCGATATTTCACCAACTGCGGAAGCGACTCGCCGCCTTATCTGAATGGCGGCTGAGTGAGCGATACGCTGCGCACCTATGGAGTGTCGAAATGAACCTGCCATCATCTGCAGGAGATTTGATGGGTCCTGAGCCTAGGCCACAGCGCCGTAGATGAGGCGGTTCCCATCCGGATCGGTGACAGAGAACTCCCGCATCCCGTAGTCGTAAGTCTGAGGCGGCGCGACGACCAATGCGCCTCGACCGCTGAGTTCTGCAAAGGCTGCGTCGACGTCGCGCACGAAAATGCACATGCCGGTTTGCCCCGGCGCACGTTTGGCGACCTGTTCGGCAGCGATGTGGATCGCCACATCGTCACGGCACAGACAGGCGTAGAAGGCGGGCTCGCCCCACATGAACTCGACGCCGAAGCCGAGCACGTCCCGATAATAGGCGAGGCCCACCTGAAAATCGCTGACGGGAATGACCGGAGCAGAGCCGGTCAACGTAGTCCCTGCCATTGAAGTCTTCATGAGCCCTCCTGCAGAGTTAAAGCTCTGGCTTTCTTTCAGGCTTCGATATCGACGAACTTCTTCACCCAGATTTCCTGCGCCTTGCCGCCCTCGCGCACCATCAGGAAATGGCCCGTGATGCCTTCCGGCAAAATCCAGCGGCCATCGATTTCCTTCCCGTCGCTGCTGACGGAGCCGTCATAGACGACCACATGCTCCCAGCCGTCTGACCCGTCGTATTTCTTGGTAAAGCTCACATGCAGGGCGCGGCGCGCGCCGTCGATCATCGCGCAGGGTGTGGCTTTCGGGCGCATTTCGACCGCGCAGGTTTCCTGCGTCGTGCCGCTGATGAAATTGCCCGTGTCGATCAAAGTCGCCAGAAACGGCACCGGCTCATCGATGGTCTCATAGGAATAAAGACCTTGCCAGACGCCGGTGAGATTGACGTCCTGACCTTCGTTACGCGCATTGCTCATCGGGGCGGCCTCCGGGCCAAGGTTTCTCACCCGAAGCAAATAGTCGCTCGGCGACGCTTTCGCCAGTAGCCCAGCACTCGACGTGTCGATGCAGGCTGGCGTAATATCAGTTATCCAAACAAGGCGGATCAACCCGGAGGAAACCAGAGCCCATGTCGCTGCCCGAATTCACCCTCGTCACCCGCACCCAAGGCAATAACCGGGCTCTCAAGGAAGGAATCGTCAAGCCGAAGATGTTCGTGCCGAAGATCGTCGAGGTCGAGCCCCTGATTGCAGGCTTCCGGCGCATGGTGCGCGGCAATGAGTTCGACATCTGCGAAATGGCGATCACCACCTATATTTGCGCCAAGGAGCACGGCAAGCCCTTCACGGCGGTGCCGATTCCGCTGGTGCGCCAGTTCCATCACGGGGCCATCCAGATCAACACGAAGGCCGGCATCAAGTCGCCGAAGGATCTGGAAGGCAAGCGGGTCGGGGTCGCCCGCGGCTATACGGTCACCACAGGCGTATGGGCGCGCGCCGTCCTGAACGTGCAATACGGCGTGGATCTGAAGAAAGTCACATGGGTTCTGTCCGGCGACGAGCATGTGGCGGAATACAAGGCTCCTTCCAACGTCATCCCGATCGAGCCCGGCAAGAAAATGGAAGACATGCTGGCCTCGGGCGAACTGGTGGCGGCCATCGGGCTGGAGATGGAACATCCTGACGTCGGACCGCTGATCCCCAACGCGCAGGATGTCGGGCTGGCGACCATGAAGGCCAACGGTCATTATCCGATCAACCATCTGGTGGTGATCAAGGACGAACTGATTGCGAAACATCCGGGTCTGGCGACCGATGTTTTCAACGCCTTCGCCGAATCCAAGCGCCGCTATGTGGCGGATCTGCGCGCCGGCAAGGTCGAGAATCCGACCGCCTTCGACAAACTGCATCAGCGCGTGATGGACGCGACCGGCGCCGATCCCCTGCCCTACGGGCTTGAGCCCAACCGCAAGGTGATCGAGGAACTGGTCAACAATGCCTACATGCAGGGCATCATCACGAAGCCGGTGAAGCCCGAGGACGTGCTGGTTCCCGAGACATGGGGACTGGTGGGCTGACGTTTTCCGGCCCGGGCGCAAAACTCGCCTGACTAGAACATGATGGCAGCGACATTGCATCTTCGGTGCGGTTCGCTTCCAATGCTCATCATGCAAGCGACAAGGTCGACGCAAACGGCGTCGGCTCGAGAATGGAGATCGCGTGTCCCGGGAAAGCGGCTGGTCCAACATTTCGGAGGCGTTGAGCAACCGTAATTACCGGACCTATCAGGGTGGCCGCTTCCTCTCGCAGATCACCATCTGGATGTACAAGGTGGCGATCGGCTGGATCGTCTGGGATCTGACGCAATCAGCTGCGTGGCTGGGCGTTTTCGGGCTGCTTGATCAGGCGCCGGCCCTGTTTATCATGCCGATTGCCGGCGCGATGGCAGATCGCATGGACAGCCTGAAATTCATTCGCGTCACGCAGGTTATTCTGGTGGTTCAGGCGCTCGTGCTCAGCCTGCTGGTGGCGCTCGATCTCGTCAATCTGGCCGTCCTGATCATTTTTTCGCTCACCTACGGAATCGTCAATGCGGCGCAACAGCCAGCAGGACAGTCGATCATTCCGCAATTGCTGTCGCGCCAGAACCTGACCGCCGCCTACGGGTTGAACTCTCTGTCGTTCAATATCTCGCGCTTCATCGGCCCCATGATCGCCGGCATCATCATCACCCAATGGGGAACCGCGCCGGCGATTTTTTCCAACGCCATCGGGGCGACGATTTTTTCAGTCGCGCTTGTCTATACCCGCATCAACTACGCACTGCCGCAGCGCCCGCACGGTGCGTCGACCCATATGCTGCGCGATATTCAGGACGGCCTGCGCTATGCCCGTCGCCATCCGGGCATCGGGCCATCTATGGCGATTTTGACATCGCTGTCTGTGCTGCCTTTCACCATTGATCTTTTGCTGCCCAGTCTGGCGGACGGCGTTTACAAAGCGGGCGCCAACGGCCTCGCTTGGATGACGTCCGTGATGGGCGTGGGAGCGATGGTGCAGGCCATCGTGATCGCCCGGCGCGGCCATATTGCGGGACTCACGGTAAATTTCGTCAGAGGAATTGCGGTGCTGGCCGTCGCGGTTGTGGCGCTGGCGTTCAGCCCCAACCTGTGGACTGCACTCATCTGCATTTTTGTGATCGGCTTCACCTCATCGCTCATTCGCGTGTCGGGAATGACGTTGTTGCAATATGGCGTCGATGCCGACATGCGCGGGCGTGTGGCGAGCTTTTACTCGGTCATCAGCCACACAGGGCCCGCGGTGGCGTCACTGATCGTCGGACTGGCGGGCGACCGCTTCGGCCTGCCGCCGACACTGACGGTTATCGGCATTTTGACCTTTGCGATCTGGGCCTGGGGCGTTCGTCGCCAGAAATCCATCGCGCATTCGCTTGAGCGCGAACCTCCCGAGACGATTCCAGCAATAAAAACGCCGCCCCGGCAGGCCGAGGCGGCTCAATAATTTCGTTCCTGTTGCGGCCGATTTTGCGTTCAGGGCTTTTGCAGGAATTCGACGAGACGCGGGATCGTGGCCTCTTCGGTCTGGGCCGCGACTGGCGCATCCCAATATTCCGATTTCGGCAAGCATTCATGCAGGTAACGCGCCGCCGAGGTGGCGTGGGATGCGTCGTTGCCCGGCACAATATAGGCAGGGATGTCGCAACACAGCATGTCTTCCGGCTCCGGGCCGGGCGCGGTGTCGCGGTCGAACATGGTGCGGCCGAAACCAGCGACGATATACTTGTACTTCTCGACGTCGAGCTTTGCGTAGCTCTCCGCGAAAGCATCATCATGCTGCAGCACCGAGGCCCAAGGCCCGCCGCGCGGGTCGGCGCCGAACGGCTTCTTGCCTTCGCGGGCGAGCTTCACGACAGCCGCAATGCCCTCGCGCTGCACAAAACCCAGATGCTCGGCGAAACGCGCATGGCTCGACAGGCGATATTTCGCGCCGCCCACCGGCCAGTAGAGAATCATCTTCATAACGCGCTCGGGGTGCATGCAGCCAAACATCGCCACTGGCGAAACGCCCATGCAGCCGCCTATCAGATGGGCCTTTTCGATTTTCAGATGATCGAGAAGTCCGACGCCCTGACGGACGAAATCCGCATAACGCACACGCTCGACGCGCCCGCCCGAAAGGCCGCATTCGCGCCGGTCGAATGCTATGCAGGTGAAGTGCTTCTGCAGGTTTTCGAGCGGCTTGAACTTGGCGTAGATGCCCATGTTCGACCATTTTTCAATGGTCGCGTCGAATCCGCCGGGCGCATACATGAGCAGCGCCGGGCCGGAGCCGTGAACCTCGTAACGGGTCGAGATGCCGTCGATGATTGCGGTCGCCATTTGTGCTCCGATCAGCCGAGGATCTGCTTGCCGGCGCGGGCGTCTGCAACGAGCGCCTTGAAGGCGTCGACCGTACCCTGTGCGGTGTTGAAATAGGTCTGCGTCTTGCTGTCGATCCACTTCTCGCCGTAGCCCAGCACTGTCTGCGCCAGACGCACGCGGCCGTCGAGCCACGGCCCGCCGCCGAAACCGCCGATCACTGGGATCTTCACCGCATCTACAACCGCTTTGCCGGCGACCGGGCCGGAATTGGTGAAGTCGAGCGCCACTGCGCCGGCCTCTTCGAGCATCTTGGCTTCTTCGACGAGCTTCTTCGCGGCCTCGGCGGTCGCCTGCGCGCCCGACGAATTCTGCGAGCTGTAGGGAATGCCGAAGCGGATCGCCGTCTGCGGCGTCAGGCCGAACTGCGCGAAGACCGGAATGCCGGCCTTGTTGAAGGCCCTTACGGCTTCGGGAAAATCAGCGGCCGCGTCGAGCTTGATCATGTCGGCGCCGCCTTCCTTCATGATGCGGACGGCCGCCTTGAGGGCGCTGTCGAGCCCTTCCTGCAGATAGCCGTAGGGCATGTCGCAAGAGACAAGAACGCGCGTTGCGCCGCGCCGCACGGCCTTGCAGCAGACGAGGATTTCGTCGAGCGTCACCTGCAGCGGATTGGTGTGACCCCAGAGATTTGCGCCGACGCTGTCGCCGATCGAGACGAAATCGACGCCGGCCATTTCGGCAAAACGGGTGGTCGGATAATCCCAGGCGACTACGCCGATGCTTTTCTTGCCTTCGCGCTTCATCTGCTGAAGCATCGGAATGGTGACGGCTTCCTCGGCCATGGGTTTCCTCTAGCTGTGCGACGGGCCCGCTGGGGGCGCTGATTTGCGCCTCACTGGCCGCGCCGTGAGGACTTCTGGCTTTCTGCACCATCGCCGCAACAGGCGTCAATCGCCTGCGCACCCGGCAAAATGAAACAGGGCCGCGTTTTGCGCGGCCCTGCAGTCGAATTCAGATCAGACAGATCCTAGAAGCGGTAGGTCACGCCCGCGCCGATGATCCACGGATTGATGCGCAGGTTGCCGGCAATCGCGCCAGCAGCGAGCTTCACGCGCGGCTCCATGAGGATCTTCTTGACGTCGACGTTGAAGCCCCAGTTCTGGTTGATCATGTAGTCGAAGCCGATCTGGCCGGCGACGCCCCACGAGTCAGAGATGCTGACCGGCGCAACGGCGGGGTTCTTGACGCTCGTATTGAAGTAATGCGTCCAGTTGATGCCGACGCCGACGTAGGGCTTGAAGGCGCCGAAGTCGGTGAAATGATACTGCAGGGTCAGTGTCGGCGGCAGGGCGGTCGTCGAGACCAGATTGCCGAAGGCCGCAATGGTGCCGGTTGCCTTCACGGTGTGCGGGGTCACGCCGAGGATCAACTCAACTGCGAGATTCTTCGTGAAGAAGTAAGTGATGTCGAGTTCGGGAACGACAGACTTGCTGATGCCCAGACCATAGCCGGCCGGCAGGCCGGTGAAGTCACCGCCACCCTGCGGGAGCACGCCGAGAGCGCGGACACGAATCATCCACGGGCTCTGCGAGAAGGCGATCGGCGCCAGGGGCGACTTGGTGGAGGGAAGGTCGGCCGCCACGGCCGGCAGAGCGACGGAAGCGAGAAGAACAGCTGCGAAAGCGGAACGAATGGTCGTTTTCATAAGAAGAGCCCCGGTTATTTTTAAATTCGGTCTGTGCGACGCAAGCGCCGCCGCCGTTTCGGAAACTGGACCTTGGGCTTCCGGAGAGTCTTGATCTTGATCAAGCCCCAGCGCTGTCAACACAAGGGAAAGGATTGTGTGACGTTTACGCCACAATCAGGTCTCAATGGGCGGCGAGCGCCAGATTGCACCACGAGCCCCGCGCCCTACCTTCGTAGGGACGCGCCATATCGGCGCCGAGCATGAGTGAAGCCAGATCGTCGGACTGCCCGTCCGCATAGGCGATCTCGACGCTAGCGACGACCCGCCCGAAAAACTTGTCCGATGCAATATTGTGCAGTCGCACAGCGCCGGACAACAGAAAATCTGCAAGCAAATCCTTCGCCGCGAGCGCCCGGCCTGCCTCATCGGCGCATTGAGCTTTCAACTCGGGCGCATCAATACCCCGGATGCGAACGAGCGTGGCGATGTCCTGACCGAACCAGACGTGAATTGTCGCCTCAAATGTGTCGCCATCGACGACGCGCAACACATTCGCCCCATAGGGGCCGGCGATCGGCGTGCGCCGGGACTGCAGACTGGCGGACGTCTGATGAGACGGAACCGCGGGAATCGGCTTGAGCGCGCTGATCGGTACGGGCGCCGGGCTTTTGCCGAAATCCGGCACCAAACCGCCGCCGAGCATGATCGCCAACGCCGGAAGGGCGAGTCGCAAACTGACGAATGACAGGCGGCGAAGCATGTCGGAACACTGGCGCAAACGCGCCGGAATGTCAAATTATTCCTACTCGTCTAAATTGTATTCGGTTGTATTCAGAAATCGCTGGTCAGCCCCTTCACTTCCCAGTCGCCATAGCGCACCGGGTCCAGCCCGCCCCGACCGTTGATTTCCTTCGGCTCAGCAGCGGCCGCCATCTCACGCTGCCGGCGACGTTCTGCGGCTTCCGCCAACGCCCGCTGAGCGGCCGGGCTCAATTCCCGGCGGGGCTCGACGGGCGCAACGCTTTCGGACTTATTTTCCATCGGCTCCATGGCCTGCATCCGTGCTGTTGATCTTGCGAAACATGGCATTCTGTCCCCACATATATGTCGCTGGCTTGGCTTTCCAGTCGGCGCGTCCTTTTGTTCCGGACGACGGGAGATCAAAAATGAACATGATGCGGACCGCTCTCCTCCTTGCCGCCATGACGGCGCTGTTTGTGGTGGTCGGCGGCCTGTTGGGCGGCCAGAGCGGCATGATGATCGCGCTGCTGATCGCGGTCGGCACGAACCTCTTCGCCTGGTGGAACTCGGACAAGATGGCGCTCGCGGCGTCCGGAGCGCAGGAGGTCGACGCTACCAGCGCTCCCGAGTTGGTCGCGATGGTAGCCGAACTGGCAGGCCGCGCCGGCCTGCCCATGCCGCGCGTCTACGTTATCGAGAACGAGCAACCCAACGCCTTCGCCACGGGCCGCGACCCCGAGCATGCGGCGGTAGCGGTCCATACCGGCCTCATCAACATGCTCAACCGCGACGAAATCGCCGGCGTGATTGCGCACGAGCTGGCGCATATCAAAAATCGTGACACGCTGACCATGACGATCACAGCATCGCTGGCGGGCGCGATTTCCTCTATCGCCCACTGGGGCATGTTCATGGGCGGCAATCGCGAACGGGGCGGGCTCGGGGTTGTCGGGTCGATTGCGGTCGCGATTCTCGCCCCGATGGCCGCCATGGTGGTGCAGATGGCCGTCAGCCGCGGCCGCGAATACGAGGCCGACCGCGCGGGCGCGCAGATCAGCGGCCAGCCGCTGGCGCTCGCCAGCGCGCTCGCCAAGATTTCAGGCGGCGTCGCGCATATTCCCAATGAAAACGCCGAGGCTCATCCGGCCATGGCGCATATGTTCATCATCAATCCGCTGACAGGCGGCGGCATGGACAATCTGTTCTCGACCCATCCCAATGTCGAAAACCGCATCGCAGCCCTGCAGCAACTGGCCAACGAAATGGGCAGCGGCGGCGCGCCGCGCGGCGGCGGCTTCCTCGGCGGCTCCGGCATTTCGGGCGGCGCAAGCGGAAGCCGCGCCCGCAAGGGGCCCTGGGGCTGATCTGGACGAAAAAACCCCGCCGTGTTGACGCACGGCGGGCGCTTTCTTCATCTACCGTTGCGTTTTGCTTCGTTGTTGCGACAGCTGCGACGCCCTAAGCTTGCCCGGAAGCGCAATTCTGCGCGGGGGGAAGCCGACGATGGATATTGCGCTCTATTATGCGCCTGTGACCTGCGCTCTCGTTCCGTATGTGAATCTGACGGAAGCGGGAGCGACGTTCGAGGCGCGGCCCATCGACATGCGCAAGGGCGGGAACAAGACGCCGGATTATCTCATGCTCAATCCGCTGCACAAAATTCCCGTGCTGGTGGTGGACGGCAAGCCGCTGACCGAGAATGTCGCCATCCAGATCTGGATCGCCCGCAATTTCCCTGCTGCGAAATTACTGCCAGCCGATCCGTGGCAGGAAGTGAAAGCAATTTCGCTGCTGGCCTGGTGCGCCTCGGGCCTGCATCCGCATCTGTCGCGCTATAACGGGCCGAAGAAATATTGCGATGCACCCGATCCCGAAGCCGCCATCAGGCCGATCGCGCTCAAGATGGTTCTTGAGAATTTTCAGGTCGCCGAAGACCTGCTGGCGGGCCGCAAGTTCTTCTTCGATCATTACACGGCAGTGGACGCCTATTTCTTCTGGTGCTTCCGGCGCGCGTTACAGATGAACTTTGATCTGGAGAAGCTCCCGAATTGCCACAGGCATTTCGAACACCTGAACGCGCGCGCCAGCATCCAGAAGGTTCTGGCCTTCGAGCAGCAGGTGAAGACGCAGTTCGGGCGGCCCTGAACTCAGGCCTGCGCCGAAACGCTCTGCGCGATCTGGCGTTCGAGATTTTCCAGCAATCCCGACGCCAGATTGAGCGATGAGCCGAGCGTCGCAAGAAATTGTGTTTCGCGCGGATCGTCAAGATCGATCGCCAGCCGCGCGGCGAGCCAAAGTTCGGAGGCCTGCTCGGGACCATTGGCGAGAGCGGCGATCTCGTAAGCCGTAGCGGGCCGCGCAATGGCGTCGAAAATGAAGGCCTTGTCGTCGGGCGACAGACCCAGTTTTCCGACATGGTCGAAGATCAGTTTCTGTTCGTCGGGGCCGATATGACCATCCGCATTGGCGGCAGCGATCATGGCGCGCACGAGCGCCAGTTCGAACGGCTTGCCGTCAGTCGCCAGCCGCTGCAATTGCGGCGGCTGATTGAAGCCGGCGGGTTCCGGCGAAGCCTGTTGCGTCTGTTGTTCCTGCCATGACTGCCAGGCCTTGAGCGCCAGCGCGCCCAATGCGGCTGCGCCGCCATAGCCGACCACCCCGCCGGCAAGCTTGCGAACCTTCTTTCCGCCGAGCAGGAGGCCGAAAAGGCCGCCCACAGCGAGACCGCCGAGCGCTCCGCCAGGAATGCCCTGAGGCAGATACTGGTCCTTTGCCTTGCGGGCCATGTCGGCTGCGGAACTTGCAGCGCCAGCGCCAAAAAATTGT
Organism: Beijerinckiaceae bacterium; assembly: GCA_947478455.1. Classification (GTDB taxonomy): domain Bacteria; phylum Pseudomonadota; class Alphaproteobacteria; order Rhizobiales; family Beijerinckiaceae; genus Terripilifer. The sequence continues at coordinate 10,001 of CANJWR010000002.1, forward strand.
TCAAGCAGCTTCGCGGGGTCCATGACGAATTCCTTTGTGGTGCGGACAATATGTTGTGGTTCGAGCCGGGCATATCAAGGGACAGAAGGACACGGCAGGGCTTGGTGTTTTTGTGGAAACCGGATAGGTCGCGGCGGGGGGAAGACAGACGCATGAGCCATAGGGCCGACGAGCACGCATCGCTGTTTCGTGTGAAGCCGTTCGTGCTGATGTTCACGACGCGCGTCAGCACCACGACCGCAAACCAGATGTTCGGCGTGGCTGCCGGCTGGCATGTGTATGAAGCGACCAGCAGTCCATTTCTGCTGGGCCTCTCGGGACTTGCGCAATTCCTGCCGCCTCTGCTGCTGACGCTCTATGCGGGGCAACAGGCGGATTTCCGTGACCGCCGGATGATCTTGCGCACCTGCTATGCGGTTGAATTCTGTGTGGCTATCAGCCTGATGATCCTGTCGGGCGCATCGACCCTCTGGCTGCCGATGTTTTACGGGCTGCTGTTCGTCAATGCGATTGCGCGCACGTTTGAAGGACCGAGCCTGCAATCTCTTCTGCCGCTGGTGGTGCCGCGCGCCATTCTGGGGCGCGCGGTTGCGACGAATTCCGTCGCCGGTCGCCTGTCGCAGCTCATCGGCCCCACAACCGGCGGGCTTCTGTTCGCCTGGTCTCCGCAAGCCGTTTATTTCGCCTGCGCTTCGCTGGTGCTGATCGCTGGCGTGGCCAGCAATTTCCTGCCCGCTTCGCCGCCTGCGCCTATCGGCGAAGGTTCCGAAAAGCCGTCGATGTTCGGCGGCCTGAAATTCATCTGGTCGTCGAAGCCGCTTCTGGGCGCAATGTCGCTCGATCTCACCGCGACGCTGTTTGGCGGCGTGACGGCGCTGCTGCCGATCTTCGCCCGCGATATTCTCGAAATCGGCCCGTGGGGCTTTGGAATTCTGCGCTCGACGCCGGCGCTGGGCGGACTGCTGACTGCGCTCATTCTCAGCCGCTTTCCGCTGGGACGGCGCGGCGGCTGGTTCATCTTCATCGGCATGAGCGTCTATGGCGTCGGCACTATCCTGTTCGCACTTTCGAACATGGTGGCCCTTTCGATTTTTCTGATGTTCATGGTCGGCATGGGCGACATGCTGAGCGGCGTCACGCGCCAGACGCTTATTCAGGTGATGGCGCCAGACGATACGCGCGGCCGGGTGATCGCCGTGAACGGATTGTTCAACAACACCGCAGGGCAACTGGGCGCATTTGAATCAGGCATTGCGGCGGAACTGTTGGGGGCGCAGGGCGCGGTGCTATTCGGCGGCATTGCGGTGCTGAGCGTGACAATGCTGTGGGTGCGCTTGTTTCCTGAACTGCACAGCCTCGACTGGCGCAAGCAGGTAATGGGGCGGTAAGACGGGAACGCAGCCTCCCCCGATTTCCATTGACCCGCAGGCCCATCCCGTGTACTCACACCCTTGCTGCATCGCAGCGAGAAGCGCTCCAGTCGCGTAGACCGGTTTCGACCGGCGATCTGTCGAGCGCTCCCTGACCCCCTGACGACGGCCCAATACGCGGGGCATGTCCCCCACATCCCCTTGAATCCGCGCGCGGCAACCGCGCCGGGGCGCCGATTCGCATCAGAAAGACTTTACGTGTCCCATTTTTCCGACCTCGGCCTGCCCGAGGTACTCCTTCGCGCCCTCAAGCACGAAGGTTACGAGATCCCCACGCCGATCCAGGCGAAATCGATCCCCTCGCTGCTTCAGGGCCGCGATCTGCTCGGCATCGCCCAGACCGGCACCGGCAAGACGGCAGCCTTCGCGCTGCCGATCATCAGCCGCCTGATCGCCGACCGCCAGCACGCCGGCCCCCGTCAGGTTCGGGCGCTCATTCTGGCGCCGACGCGCGAACTGGCCACACAGATCGCTGAATCCTTCAAGGCCTACGGACGCTTTGCGAAAATCTCCGTGGCGGTCGTCATCGGCGGTGTCAGCATGGGCGCGCAGGTGCAGGCCATGGCGGGCGGGCTTGATGTGCTCGTCGCCACGCCGGGCCGTCTGCTTGATCACATGCAGCAGGGCAAGGTGAAGCTCGACATGACCGAAATCGTCGTACTCGACGAGGCCGACCACATGCTCGACCTCGGCTTCATTGTGCCGATCCGGCAGATTCTCGCCAAGACTCCCAAGAACCGCCAGAGCCTGTTTTTCTCGGCCACCATGCCGAAAGAAATCGCCGGCCTCGCCAACGACATGCTGCGCGATCCCGTTCAGGTGGCGGTGACGCCCGCAGCCACCACGGTCGAGCGCATCGCGCAGGAAGTGTTCTTCTGCGACAGCGCCGCCAAGCGCGATCTGCTGGTCGAAATCCTGAAAGACCCGAAGCACAAGCGCACGCTCGTCTTCACCCGCACAAAGCGCGGCGCGGACAAGGTCGCCCAGCATCTGGCCGCCAACGGCATTACGGCGGACGCCATTCACGGTAACAAGAGTCAGGGCCAGCGCCAGCGCGCCCTCGACGGTTTCAAATCCGGCCGCACGCGCGTGCTGGTGGCGACCGACATTGCGGCTCGCGGCATCGATGTCGACGGCGTCTCGCATGTGGTGAATTACGAACTGCCGGAAGTGCCGGAAGCTTACGTGCATCGCATCGGCCGCACGGCCCGTGCGGGCGCCGACGGCGCGGCGGTTTCGTTCTGCGACAATTCCGAGCGCAACCTGCTGCGCGCCATCGAGAAGACAACGCGCCAGTCTATCCCTTCTGTGGATCGTCGCGGATCGCGTCCGGAGGCTTCGGTGGCGGCCAAGCCGCAACCAAACCAGAAGACGCCCTATAACGACGAGCGTCGCGGCCGCAACAACCGCAATCAGCCGGGCCGTGGCGGCGACCAACGCAAGCCCGAACAACGCAAGGCCGGCGGACACAAGGCCGGCCCGCGTCCGGGCGGCGAGGCGGGACGCTCAGCATCCGCAAAGCCGCAGCAGCGCAGCGGGCAACGCCCGGCCGCGCGTCCGCAATAAATCAAACACACGCCGGTCTCGCGTTTGCGTGAGGCTGGCGTGCGGTTGCGTTCACGCAACCTTCATTAGGGCGTGTCATCGCAAGCCTGCTAGGCTTCAGGGCAATCGGGGACACGTCATGTTCAAACATCTGCTCGCCGCCGCTGTTTTATGCGGCGCTGTCGCAACCTCTCCCGCATCGGCGCAGACGTCGCGCATTCAGGTGAAGGGCGAACTCGTCGACACATGGTGCTCGGTCACCGGCATCATGTTCGCCGCCGGCACGGCGCATCACATGTGCGCGGTCTGGTGCGCGGTCGGCGGCATTCCGGTCAGCATCAAGGATGAGGCCGGCAATTATTACATGGTCCTGCGCATCGCCGAGGATGACGAGAACGCTTCCAATCCGCGCTTTGTCAAAATCATGAGCCATGAAGTCAGCGTCGACGGCGAGCTCGTCGAACGCGACGGCACGAAATATCTGTTCGTCACCCGCGTGATCGACGACCAGGGCGTCGTCAATCTGACCCACGAAGACAACGGCATTCAGCCGTTCGGGAACTGAGCCATGCGCAAACTTCTCGCGACCGCCTTCGCCATTTGTTCCATGTCCTCGACCTCTCATGCCGCAGAGGCCTGGGGCATCGAGCATGAAAAGCTCGTCGAGTTTTCGGCGCGTGTCGTCGACATCGCCTGCACCCTTAAGAATGATTGCCCGCCCGATTGCGGTGGTGGAAAACGACTGCTCGGACTGATGACCGAGGACGGCAAGCTGCGCACTGCCGTCAAAGCCTCGGTCGATTTCGCCGGCGCTGTGAATGACCTTTTACCCTACTGCGGCAAGACGATTCAGGTGGACGGGTTGCTGATCGAAAATCCCGCCATCACGATGGTGATGGTGCAGAGAATGCGCGAGCGCGCCGATCAGGACTGGGTGAAGACCGAAGCCTTTGCGCGCAACTGGGAAGCCCGCAACGGCAAATCGGACGAATGGTTCCGTAACGACCCGCTGGCGAAAAAAGTCATCGCGGAAGATGGCGTTTACGGGATCAAGGGTCTCGAACCGCCGAAGCAATGATGCTGTCGCGCCGCAATCTGCTGGCGATTGTCGCCGCCGGGCTCGCAACATCCGCTCTTGCGCAGACACCCGATCCGCTCGCGGATCGTTTCGGCGGGCCTTTCAGCCTGGTCGCGCAGGACGGCAGACGCATCAGCGATATGGATTTTCGCGGGCGCTTCATGCTGGTCTATTTCGGCTACACGCATTGTCCCGACGTGTGCCCGGTCGATCTGTTCACGCTGGGAGAGGCGATGAAAATGCTCGGCCCGCTGGCTGACAGGGCGCAACCTTTGTTCATCACGGTCGATCCGGAGCGCGACACGCCGGAATTGCTGGGCGACTATGTGGCGAGCTTTCATCCGCGTCTGCTGGGTCTTTCGGGCAGCGAAGCCGAGGTTGCAGCAGCTGTGCGCGCCTACAAGGTCCATCGGGTGAAATATACGCCCGCCAATAATCCGACATCCTACGGAATCGACCATTCATCCCTGACCTACCTGATGGGTCCGGACGGCAAGTTCCGCACGCTCGTTCCGCACAATACGACGCCGGAGCGCATGGCGGCGATCCTGCGGCCCTATCTGGAGCGCAACTGAACGGATCGCGCCTTCCGATCCTGTGTGCTAGAAGCCTCAAATGAACCAGCACGCGAAACGCCGCTATCAGCAGGGCATTGCCCGGCTCGAAGCCATGGACAAGTCAAACCTCCCCGCCCCCGAGCCGAAGGCTCCGGCGCTTGATCCCGTCGGGGCTGGCCGGCATGAGTTCGAGGTTGCGGCGGAACACCCGGCCGAACGTCTCGACAAGTTTCTCGCCGGCGTTGCAGGTCTTTCGCGTTCGCGCATCCGGGCGCTGCTGGATGAAGGACAGGTCAGCGTGGATGGCGCGCGCGTCGATGACGCCAGCCTGAAGGTGCGGGCGGGCCAGAAGATTGCAATCGACGTACCTCCCCCTGCCCCGGCCGAGCCGGAAGGCGAATCCATCGATCTCACCATCGTGTTCGAGGACGATTACCTGATCGTCATCGACAAGCCTGCGGGGCTGGTGGTGCATCCCTCTGCGGGCCATGAAACCGGCACGCTGGTCAATGCGCTTATCGCCCATTGCGGCGCGTCTCTTTCTGGCATCGGCGGCGTGATGCGGCCCGGCATCGTGCACCGCATCGACAAGGACACATCGGGACTTCTGGTTGTGGCAAAAACCGATGCGGCCCATCAGGGCCTTTCGGCCCTGTTTGCCGATCATGGACGCACGCTTTCACTGACGCGCGAATATCGCGCCTTTGTTTGGGGCGCGCCGAGCCGTCAGCGCGGCATGATCGAGACATTTATCGGCCGCCATCCGCACAATCGCGAAAGGCAGGCGGTTGTGGCGAATGAGGAACGAGGGCGTCACGCGATCACGCATTTCGATATCGAGACAACATACGGCAAGGAGAAGGACGGCAAGCCCATGGCGTCCATGGTGCGCTGTGCGCTGGAAACGGGACGCACGCACCAGATCCGCGTTCACATGGCCCATATCGGCCATCCGCTGATCGGCGACCAGACCTACGGGAGCGGCTTCAAGACAAAGGCGGCGCTGCTACCGGAAAAGCTGCAGACTCTCGTGCGCTCGCTGGGCCGTCAGGCACTGCACGCAGCTGTGCTGGGGTTTGAGCATCCGGTGACGGGCGAGGAACTGATGTTCCAAAGCTCTTTGCCTGATGATCTGGCGGCGCTTGAGGCAGCCCTTGAAGAGCTGAACTGAGGGAACCGTTCAAGTATCCAGCGCGAGAGTCGCCTGGGTACGCACCAGCCGCTTGGCGCGATACATGGCGCGGTCGGCATATTCTATGATCAGATGCTTCTGGGCGACTTCGCCCGGATAGATCACACGCCCGACGCTCGCGGTAATCGTGTGTTCGGAATCTTCGGTCTCGACCGGCATTGATATCAGGTGATGCACGCGCTCGACGAGCTGGGCGATCTCATGCTCGTCCTTGATGAACTCCACCAGAATCGCAAATTCATCGCCGCCAATCCGCGCAACAATATCCTCGCGCCTTATGGCGTGACGCAGGCGGCTGCCGATCTTGCACAAAACCTTGTCGCCGATCTGGTGGCCGAAATCGTCGTTGATCTTTTTGAAGCCGTTGAAGTCGAGATAGAGCATGGCGAGCTGGCCGCCGTGACGGTCGACACGCGCGCAGGCCTGATCGAGACGTTGATGCAGATAGCGCGCGTTGGAAAGCCCGGTCAGCGGGTCTTCGTTGGCGAGCGCCGCCAAATGGGCGCGCTCGGCGTCGCGTTGTACCCGCAGCCGCACATTGGCGCGGCTATAGACCGTGAAGGCCAGAACCACGATGCTGAAAGCCGTGGTGAGCGTCATGGCATGGTTGAGTGTTGTGCTCGACTTTGAACTGTAATCAGGGAGCGGAATCCCGAGTCCGTGCGAGACAAAAAGCTGCAACAGGCAACTCACGACGACAAGCCCCACCGCCAACGCGCCGGCGCGCCCGCCGTACAGGCAAAAGAAAATCGCCGGCAACACAATCAGGATCGGCGCCGCTTCGGAGTTCGGGAAGCCCCCTGTAACCGGAGCCGGAAACAGGCAACCGAACGCCACTGTCCATGCGGTGATCAGGCGCGCGCGTCGATAGTTTCCCTGAACCAGACTGTAGAGCGTATAGCCGAAGATGCAGATCAGAACGACAATGAAGGGGCCGAAAATGCTTTTGGTCGAAGCGGCCATGTAGGTGTCATCGACGCTCAGGAAGATGGCCAGAAAGCCCGCAAGAATGAAAAGAATAACCAGCAGGATTTGCAGCAGCAGCGAAGCCGGGAAATCGAAATCCTGATTGATTGGCAAATTTCGCCGCATTCTGGCGATCAAAGGCTCAATCGTGACGGATTGCAGTTTCCGAGCGACCTGAATCAAGCCCAGCATCCCGATGCGATCCCTGAAAATAAAGTTCAGCCGCCGCAAATCTGAATTGCATGTTGCGATGGCTATCAATGAATTATCGACCTTTATCAAATCTAGATCGTGAGCATTTATAATTCGTTAGCCTAGGCTTTCCGCCAGGTCGCTCGACCGACATTTTCCCTGCCGGGTCAGGCGACCTATAGTGCGTTGACTGATTCACGCCCGGGCGCGCCCGGTCCCGACAGACTGCAGGTTCCTTTGGCAGCGCCTCCCAGACGGCTGGTCACTCCAGAAAAGCGCGACGACGACGTGGACGCCTCGCTGCGGCCTCTTTCGCTTGAGGATTTCACCGGGCAGGAGGCCGCCCGCAAGAATCTGCGCGTCTTCATCGAGGCCGCCAAATCCCGCAATGATGCGCTGGACCATGTGCTGTTCGTCGGCCCGCCCGGACTCGGCAAGACAACGCTGGCGCAGATCGTGGCGCGCGAACTGGGTGTCAATTTCCGCTCGACCTCCGGCCCGGTGATTGCCAAGGCTGGCGATCTGGCGGCGCAGCTCACCAATCTGGAAGAGCGCGATGTTCTGTTCATCGACGAAATCCACAGGCTTAATCCGGCGGTGGAGGAAATTCTCTATCCGGCCATGGAGGATTTCCAGCTCGATCTCATCATCGGCGAGGGGCCGGCTGCGCGCTCGGTGAAGATCGATCTGGCGAAATTCACCCTCGTGGGGGCCACCACCCGGGCTGGTCTGCTGACCACCCCCTTACGCGACCGGTTCGGCATCCCGATCCGGCTGAATTTCTATACGGTCGGTGAGCTGGAAAGCATCGTGCGGCGCGGCGCGCGGGTTCTGGGCGTGCCGATGAGCGACGAGGGCGCCAACGAGATCGCCAAACGTTCGCGCGGCACGCCGCGCATCGCCGGGCGACTGCTGCGCCGGGTCCGCGACTTCGCCATCGTGGACGGCGACCTGCAGGTGACACGCGCCGTGGCTGACAAGGCCCTGCGCCAGCTCGATGTGGACGCCATCGGCCTCGACGTGATGGACCGGCGCTATCTGGAGATGGTGGCGATCAATTTCGGCGGCGGTCCGGTCGGGATCGAGACCATTGCGGCGGCCCTGTCGGAGCCGCGCGACGCCATCGAGGAGATCATCGAGCCGTTTCTGCTGCAACAGGGCTTTCTGCAGCGCACCCCGCGCGGACGGCTACTGACCGCCAATGCTTTCCGCCATCTTGGGCTTGCGGAGCCCAAGCGTGAGGCGGCGCAGTTCGGACTTTTTGTGGATGAGGGAGAATAGGCGGGCCTGTCTTGCCTGGATAAGTGGTCTAAAATCCGGCCTGATTTTAGCCAGCCAGAAATGCAGCCATGCAAAGGTCGTGATCGACCAGCAGAATAGCGCCATGATACCTCATCTCTTCCCCGTCCGGGTCTATTACGAAGACACCGATTTCTCCGGTGCGGTCTACCACGCCAATTATCTGCGATTCATGGAACGGGCGCGCACCGAACTGTTGCGGTCGCGCGGCGTGCATCAGGGCGTGGCCATTTCGGGACGCAAGGGCGAGGCGTTCGGCTTCGTGGTGCGGCGGATGGAGATCGACTTTCTCAAGCCCGCCCGGATGGACGACGAACTGATCGTCGAAACAGTTGCAAAAAATGTCGGCGGCGCGACTATTGACCTCACTCAGCGGGTTCTGCGCGGCGAGGAGCTGCTGGCGAGCGCCAAAGTGCGCATCGGCTGCGTGGTGGACGGCCGCGCAGGACGACTTCCGGTCTGGGTCCGGGAAAAACTGGGGCTCAATCCGGCTTCCTGATCCCCGTCCCATTTCAGTATAGTAACCGGACATTAACCCTGACGGAGTCTTAACTCCTTCTTCCGGGCGGCTATCCGGCGGTCTGGCGTTCGCCAGCCCCAGAAATGACCGATTTCGCGCACAGACAGCCGGAGCGAGCCTTGCGGCCGCTCCCTTGAACCAAGGACGTTTTCACATGGAAGGACAGCTCGGCGCTTCGGTCGAAGTCTCGCTCTGGAGCATGTTCTGGGGGGCGCATTTCGTCGTCAAGCTGGTGATGGTGGGGTTGCTGGTCGCCTCCATCTGGTGCTGGGCGATCATCATCAACAAGACGATCTTGCTGCAGCGCACCAGTAAGGCAATGGACAAGTTCGAGGAATCGTTCTGGTCCGGCAATTCGCTGGAAGAGCTCTACCAGTCCCTGTCGACCCGACCGACCATCGCGATGGCGAGCCTGTTCGTCGCCGCCATGAAGGAGTGGAAGCGCTCCTTCGCCAATGCGGGCGCCGCCTTCATGGGCCTGCAGGCCCGAATCGAAAAGGTGCTGGACGTGTCCATCGCCCGCGAGGTCGAGCGCCTCGAATCGCAATTGCTGGTTCTGGCCTCTGTCGCCTCTGCCGGCCCGTTCGTGGGCCTGTTCGGTACGGTCTGGGGCATCATGACGTCGTTCCGCTCCATTGCGGCGTCGAAGAACACCTCGCTGGCGGTTGTGGCGCCGGGCATCGCGGAGGCGCTGTTCGCCACCGCTATCGGTCTTTTCGCTGCCATACCGGCGCTCATTTTCTACAACATCCTGCAGGGCAAGGTGGCGCGTTCGCAGGCCCGCATGGAAAGCTTCGCCGACGAATTTTCGTCCATCCTGTCCCGCCAGATCGACCACCATGTGGCGACCGAGCGCGATCGCGCAGCCTGATCCGGGCATAGTGGAGATCTTGCGATGGGAATGAGTGTTTCGGCAGGCGGCAAATCGGGGCGCAGAAAGCGCGGCGTACCGCGTTATGGCGCGATGGCCGAAATCAATATGACGCCGTTCATCGACGTCATGCTGGTGCTGCTCATCATCTTCATGGTGGCGGCGCCCTTGCTCGCCACCGGCGTGCCGATCGATCTGCCCGAGACGAAGGCGGCGGCGCTCAACATCGACACCAAGCCGATCAGCGTTTCCATCGACGAGCGCGGGACGATCACCCTGATGGACCAGCCGGTAAAGGTGGAAGATCTGCCCGCCAAACTGAAGGAACTCGCCAAGGGCGGTTTCGACGAGCGCATCTATGTGCGCGGATCGAAGCAGGTGAATTACGGCCGTGTGGCCGAAGTCATGTCGCTCATCACCAGCTCCGGCTACAAGAAAGTCGCGCTTGTGACGGAGCAGGAGAAGAAGTGAGTTTGCGTTGGTGAAAATCTCCGCAACCGAACCCGGCGTCATCGTTTCAGGGCTGCTGCATGTCGGCATCCTACTGGCGACGCTCGTGGTTTTTTCGGATGCGCCGCAGTTCGACAATTTGCAGGAGAGCGTACCCGTCGAGGTTTTAACCGACAAACAGTTCAACGAAATCACCAAAGGCGGAAAGACCGCAAAAGCACCCGCGCCGCAGCCCACGAAAGTGGACAAGGTTGCGGATGTTCCCGAGCCAAAGCCCTCGCCGCCGAAGCCGCAGGAAGCCAAAGTCGACGTGCCGACACCGCCGCCGAGTTTGCGCCGCATCGAGGAGCCGGAGGAGGATGACGACGAAGAAGACGTCAAGCCGCCTGCCCCGGCGCCCACGCCACCGCAGCGCGTTGCGGCCCTGCCGCCGCCGCGTCCACAGCCAGAGCCGCCCAAACCTGTCGCGCGCCCGCCCGATCCGCCGAAGGCCGAGGCCATTGAGCCGCCGAAGCCCCCGAAGCCTCCCGAAAGGCCGAAGCCGGAGGTAAAAGCGCCTGCGCCGCCGAAGGTCGACGAAAAGTCGAAGGTGGACCAGCTCGCCAAATTGCTTGAAGCGAAGAAGGCCGAAGACAACGCCAAGGCGGCTGCGGATGCGAAAGCCGCCGCCGACGCAAAGGCGGCCGCCAGCGCGAAAGCCGCTGCCGACGCAAAAGCCGCTGCTGCAAGAGCGAAATCCGCCGAGGCGTCGAACGAGAAGTCGAAGTTCGATCCGAGCAGCATTTCGAAAGCCTTGTCGAAAGACAGTGCGCAGCAAAAGCCTTCAACAGGCCGCGCTGTGAGCCAGACCGCGTCCATCGGCAGTTCGACCGCGAATGCGCCGCGCATGTCGCCTTCGCTCTGGGGACAGCTCGATGGCTATATGCAGGATCAATACAAGCAGTGCTGGACCTATCTGGGCCTCGGCAGCAGCCAGAAATATGTTCCGCAGATCAGGGTTCAGTTCAACCAGAACGGCAGCCTTGTGGGACAGCCGGAGTTGTTGAACAAGCCATCCGATCCCAATCTGCGCTCGCTTGCGGAAAGCGCCGTGCGCGCCGTGAAGAAATGCGACCCGCTGCGCATTCCGGCGCAATACGCTCCCTATTACAACGAGTGGAAAGCCCGCATCCTGCGCTTCGATCCGGAAGAAATGGCCGGCTGATGAGCAGATTCTGCATGTGGACTTATCGCTCCCCGACCCATTCGCCCAACAGGATTGCAGGCTCATGACGTTCAGCCTTTCCCGCCGCAACGCAACAGCCCTGATTGCCGGCGCAGCCGCCGCGCCGTGGATCGCGCCAGCACGGGCGCAGGAACGCTATCTCGACATTCGCCCAGGCGGACAGTTTCGCCCGGTGACGATTGCGGTGACGAATTTCGTCGGCGAGGCGCAGCAAGGCGCAGCGACGACCTCGGTGATCACCAATAATTTCAAGCGCTCGGTTTTCCTGCAGCCGCTGGAACAAAAAAGTTTCGTCGAGACGATCAGCAATCCCGATCAGGCTCCACAGATGGATTCGTGGAAAATGATCAACGCGCAATTTGTCGTCACTGGTCGTTCGGGCCGCAATCCGGACGGACGCCTGCGCACCGATTTCCGCCTGTGGGACGTGGCGACAGGCCAGCAGGTCGCCGGACAGCAATATGTCACCGATCCTGCGAATTCGCGCCGCGTGGCGCATATCATATCGGATGCGATCTTTGCGCGCGTCACCGGCGAAAAAGGCCATTTCGACACGCGCGTTGTGTTCGTCGATGAATCCGGCCCGAAAGAAAAACGCCGCAAGCGCCTCGCCATCATGGATCAGGACGGCGCGAACATTCGCTATCTGACACGCGGCGACGATCTGGTGGTGACGCCGCGTTTCTCGCCGTCGTCGCAGGATGTGACGTTCATGTCCTTCGGGGCGGGCGACCCGAAAGTCTATGTGCTCAACATCGAGAACGGGCAGCGCGAGGTCGTCGGCAATTTTCCCGGCATGACATTCAGCCCACGCTTCTCGCCCGACGGACAGCGCATCATCATGTCGCTGTCGCAAGGCTCGGCCACAAACCTGTTCACGATGGATCTGCGGTCGCGCTCCACCATGCGACTGACCAATACAGCCGCCATTGACACATCGCCGTCCTATTCGCCCGACGGGTCGCAGATTGTGTTCGAATCCGATCGCGGCGGCGGCCAGCAGATCTACACGATGGGCGCAAGCGGCGGCGGCGGCAAGCGCATCTCGTTCGGCGAAGGCGCACGATATTCCACGCCCGTCTGGTCTCCCAAGGGCGATTACATCGCCTTCACGCGCCAGAAGGGCGGATCGTTCGGCATCGGAGTTATGAAACCAGATGGTTCGGGCGAACGCATTCTCACCGAGGGTTATCACAACGAGGGCCCCACCTGGGCTCCCAACGGTCTCTACCTGATGTTCTTCCGCGATCCCGGCGGCCAGTCAGGCTCGAAGATCTTCATGTGCGACATTTTCGGACGTGGCGAGTTTCCGGTCGCGACGCCGGCCTTCGGGTCAGATCCGTCGTGGGGTCCGCTGCTCGGCTGATCTGCAGAATTGCGATTGAAAATTGCCATCTCGCAGCCCGCCTCCCGGCGGGCTGTTTGCGTTGTGGAACAAACCAATGCTGCGCCGCATTATGGCCATTAACGAACCATTAACTATGACGCTCGTTAGGGCCAATGTGAGTGAATGGATTCACCCGCGATCAAGGTTGATGGAACCTTCGATTAACTATCAGGGCGCTACGACTTGGGCACCGGCAGTTGTGTGTGAAGGAGTTCCGGTATGTCAGTTTTCAACAGCGTGCGCCTCGTCAAATTCGCCGCCGTTTTGTGTGTGGCGTTTGGCATGGCGGCCTGTTCCAAGAGCCCAGACGAGAATGGCGCTAACGGCGCAAATCTCGCAGGCCAGGGAGCCGGCGCAGCGACGCCCGGCAGCGCGCAGGATTTCGTCGTCAATGTTGGCGACCGCGTGTTCTTCGAGACCGACTCGACAGAACTTACGCCGACCGCACAGGCCACCCTCGACAAGCAGGCGCGCTGGCTGAACCAGTACAGCCGCTACAGCTTTACGGTAGAAGGCCACGCGGACGAGCGCGGCACCAGGGAATACAATTTTGCGCTCGGCGCGCGCCGCTCCGAAGTCACCAAGGAATATCTGGTGGCGCGCGGCATTTCGAGCTCCCGTATGAAGACGATCTCATACGGCAAGGAACGTCCGGTTTCGGTCTGCAACGATATTTCTTGCTGGTCGCAAAACCGCCGTGCGGTGACCGTCCTTTCAGGCGGGACATCGTAAAACCCTACGGGCGCTCTGCCCGTCTTTGTGAAGTGAAGACCCTCAACTTTGCCGGCGCCTTCGTGGCGCCGGCTTTTTTATGTCCGCTTACATTCGAGAACATTTTGGCGCTGCCGCCCGGATGGCGCCATCCGGCGACCAAATTTTGGCCGAACTGGCCACATTATGGTAACGAGGCTGTTCTGACGGGATCGGGCTTGAAAATGGCGAATCACAAAATCACTGCGGCGCTGGCGTTTGGCCTGTCGCTGCTGGCCGCGAATGCTCCGGCGAGCGCGCAATTGTTCAATCGTCCGCCGGGCGCTGTGCCGGGCGGAGGCGAGTTTCAGCAGGCGCAGGGCGTCGACAGCGCTGGCTTGCTGGTCAAGGTCGACCGCCTCGAAAATCAGGTGCGCAATCTGAACGGCCAGATCGAGCAGATGCAATTCCAGATGCGCCGTCTGGAAGATCAGCTGCGCAAGTTCCAGCAGGATGTTGATTTCCGCTTTCAGGAAATTTCAGGAAAGCCCGCCCCCCGGCAGACGCCGCCGGCCACCACGCCGCAGCGGCGCGGCGATGCTTTCGATCCCGACGCCGAACCCACAGCCCCGGGCGCACCCCGCAGACTTGGTACACTCGAGGTGCCCGGCCAGACTGCCCGTCTTTCGCCCCGAGGCGGCCTGCCGCCGGCTGGCGACATCATGATCGACGATGAAATTGCTCTGGACAATGGCGACGCTCCACTGGATCTGAACCCACGCTCGCAGCGCAATGCTCTCCCGCAGCCGCGCCAGACTGCGGCAGTCGACCCCGGTTTCCCGACCCTGCCGCGCGTGCTGCCGGCCAATCCGCAGGTTCAGCAGCGCTCCGTTCAGACCCCGCAGGGGCCGATCGGTGCCGAGATCGCCCCGCCGGCTGGCCCGGCCGTGGCCGCCCTGCCTCCCGCGACTGGCCCTGCGGCCGAGTATGACGCTGCGCTGGTCTCCTACAAGGCCGGACAGTTCGAAGCCGCCGGCGATGGTCTGCAGGAGTTTCTGCGGAAATACCCGAAGGATCGCCGCGTTTCGGAAGCGGTCTTCTACCTCGGCGAATCCTTCGCCAAACGTGGACGCCATCGCGAGGCGGCCGAGCAATATCTCAAAGTCTCGACGGATTTTTCGAAGGCCTCTCGCGCGCCGGAAGCCATGGTGAAACTCGGCATGTCGCTCGACAAGCTGGGCTTGAAGGAACAGGCCTGCGCCACGTATGGCGAAGTACCACGCAAGTTTCCCAATGTTTCGGCCTCGCTGCGCACCGCCGCCGAGCGCGAGCAGAAGCGCAATCAATGCTGACGAACGGGGTCTTTTTCCAGCGTCTGGAGAAAGACTTCGCGCCGTTCGCCCATTCTCGCGGGATTTTGATCGCCGTCTCGGGCGGGCCGGATTCCATGGCTCTCTTGCGACTTGCGCATCACTGGGCGACAATTCCCGGTCGGCCGCCGGTTTCCGCCGCCACGGTCGATCATGGATTGCGGACTGATGCGCGCATCGAGGCCGAACAGGTAGGCGCATGGTGTGCGGCTCTGGCGGTTCCTCACACCATCCTGGCGTGGGAGGGCGAAAAGCCAGTCACCCGCATTCAGGAACGCGCACGCGACGCCCGATACGCGCTGTTGGAAGACCATGCGGTCTCGCTAGGGTTCGACACACTTTTCACCGCCCATCACGCAGACGATCAGGCCGAGACTGTGCTGTTTCGTCTTTTGCGCGGCAGCGGCATCGCCGGGCTGGCGGGCATGTCCGTCGATGCGCCTCGCGGCGCAATCCGCCACGGCAGGCCCCTGCTCGGCTGGAAAAAGGACGAGCTGATCCGGGTTTGCGTCAAACTGGGCCAGACGTTCTTCACCGATCCATCCAATTATGATCCCCGCTACGCGCGCACACGCATGCGCGAGCTTGCAAAATTGCTGGCCGACGAAGGTTTGGATGCAAACGCACTTGGGCGACTGGCAGGCAGAGCGCAGCGAGCCGATGCGGCGCTCGATGCGGTCGCCACGGCTAGGCGTGAGGCGCTTCTCGTTTCTGGCGATCCAGCCCGTGCGGTGCTGGACGCCACCCTGCTTTTTGTCGAACCGGAGGAAATTATCCTGCGAATTCTGGGTGGCGAAATCGCCCGGCTCGGAGATCGCAGCGCCAGGCAACCGCATGTGCGGCTCGAACGGCTCGAACGGCTGGCGGACGAACTGAAAGACGCGGTCCGGGCCGGCCAACCCATCGCGCGCACCCTCGGAGGCGCAATGATCTCCGTCAGCCCCGGCAAGGGCTTAACTGTAAAGGCAGAGCCGCCGCGCCGGCCGCTCCGGGGAAATTAACTGTTTGTGCTTAAGTTATGCGCAGGATGGGCTTGTCAAATGCTCGCCAATTGACTGCCGCCGCTAACGATCCTGTGGACCTTCCCTTGGCAAAGGCTGGTACGACGCCTAGATTGTGGGTTGCAGGGATGCGGCTCGCCAGAACTTCCGTTTTCGCGCTAACCCCTGGTCAGGGACACAAATGAATCCAAACGTCCGGAATTTCGCGCTCTGGGTCATCATCTTTCTGCTCGTCGTAGCATTGGTGATGCTGTTCCAGAATCCGGGTCAGCGCGCACAGACACAGGACATCACTTTCAGCCAGTTGCTGAACGAGGTCGATCAGGGCCGCGTGCGGGAAGTTACGATTGCGGGTCACGAGATCAGCGGTCACTTCACCGACAACCGCGCCTTCACCACCTATGCGCCGAACGATCCGTCGCTGGTGCAGAACCTTTACAAGAAGAACGTGTCGATCTCGGCGCGTCCGCCGTCCGACGGCAATTCGTGGCTCGTGACGTTGCTGGTCAACGGCCTGCCGCTGATCGCCTTCCTGGGCGTGTGGATATTCCTGTCCCGGCAGATGCAGGGGGCTGGCGGAAAAGCCATGGGGTTCGGCAAATCGAAAGCCAAGCTCCTGACCGAGGCGCACGGGCGCGTGACGTTCGAGGACGTTGCGGGCGTCGACGAGGCCAAGGAAGACCTTCAGGAAATCGTCGAATTCCTCCGCGATCCGCAGAAATTCCAGCGGCTTGGCGGACGCATTCCGCGCGGCGTTCTGCTCGTCGGCCCTCCCGGCACCGGCAAGACCCTGCTGGCCCGCGCCATCGCCGGCGAAGCCAATGTGCCGTTCTTCACGATCTCGGGCTCGGACTTCGTTGAAATGTTCGTCGGCGTCGGCGCGAGCCGCGTGCGCGACATGTTCGAACAGGCCAAGAAGAACGCGCCCTGCATCATTTTCATCGACGAAATCGATGCTGTCGGTCGTCATCGCGGCGCCGGCCTCGGCGGCGGTAACGACGAACGCGAGCAGACGCTGAACCAGTTGCTGGTCGAGATGGACGGCTTCGAGGCGAACGAGGGCATCATCCTCATCGCCGCCACCAACCGTCCTGACGTGCTGGATCCCGCCCTGCTGCGTCCGGGCCGTTTCGACCGCCAGATCGTGGTGCCGAACCCCGACGTCACGGGCCGCGAGAAGATCCTGAAGGTTCACGTCCGTAAGGTGCCTCTGGCGCCGGACGTCGACCTCAAGGTCGTCGCGCGCGGCACTCCGGGCTTCTCGGGCGCTGACCTGATGAACCTCGTCAACGAGGCAGCCTTGATGGCGGCGCGGCGCGGCAAGCGCATCGTCACCATGGCTGAATTCGAGGACGCCAAGGACAAGATCATGATGGGCGCGGAACGCCGCACCCTCGTGATGACCGAGCAGGAAAAACTGCTCACCGCCTATCACGAAGGCGGCCACGCCATCGTGGCGCTGAACGTGCCGGCGACCGATCCCGTCCACAAGGCGACGATCATCCCGCGCGGTCGTGCTCTGGGCATGGTCATGCAATTGCCGGAGCGCGACAAGCTGTCGATGAGCTACGAGCAGATGACCTCTCGTCTGGCCGTGCTGATGGGCGGACGCGTGTCGGAAGAGATCATCTTCGGCAAGGACAAGGTGACGTCGGGCGCGCAGTCCGACATCGAACAGGCGACGAAACTCGCCCGCGCGATGGTCACCCGCTGGGGATTCTCGGACGAACTCGGCACCGTCATGTACGGCGAGAATCAGGAAGAGGTGTTCCTCGGCTATTCCATGGGCCGTCAGCAGAACATTTCGGAAGCGACCTCGCAGAAGATCGATTCGGAAGTGCGCCGTCTGGTCGAACTCGGCCTGTCGGAAGCAACCCGCATCATCACCGAGAAGCGCGACCAGCTCGAAATCCTCGCGAAGGGTCTGCTTGAATACGAGACCCTGAGCGGCGACGAGATCATGGGCCTGATGGAAGGTCGCCCGCCGGTGCGCGATTCAGGCGACGATACGCCGGCCTCGCGGACCTCGCCGGTGCCGTCCGCCGGCAAGCCCCGGCCCAAGCCCGACGGCGGGCTGGAGCCTCAGCCGCAGGCCTGAGCGACGACATCAAATCGGAAAGCCCGGCCATCGCGCCGGGCTTTTTCGTTTCAGGCTTTCGGAACGCGAAAACCCTCCGGACGGGGGCACGTCCGGAGGGCTCTCGTACTGGACCAGGGTGGAGAGACCCCGGCCGCAGAGGAGCCGGCAGGATCTCGAAATGGGTCGCCTAGTTGCAAACCCGGATGCGGCGGTAGCCGACCACGTCGCCGAAGCGGTTGTAAACGGCCCGGCGTTCCATCCAGCATTCGCCGCCATAAACTCGCTGCGGGGCGTAGTAGCCCGGGGAGGCGTTGGCGGCTCCGGCGGCCAGAGCGCCGAGAGCCAGACCGCCGATGATCCCGGCAGCCACCAGACCGCCGCCGCGAGCAGAAGCGGGCGTCGCGGTCGAGGCCAGTGTGGCGGCCAGTGTGACGGCGACGAGACTTGCGGTGATGGATTTCTTGCAGATGGCGTTCATGGCTCTCTCCAGAGTTTGTCTCGCGGCCGCATGTCCGACCGGCGATGAAATGACCCTAGTCGGCGCCTGCCGCAGCCGATGTGCGCGGGCGCACACGACGAACCGGGCGGCCATATGATCGGCAAAATCGTTCTCAACGCTTTTCTTTGCGGACTCCGGGGCGGCTGCTGGACACGCTCCGGTGATTCTGCTAATTCCCCGCACCACGGTGTGACGCGCCGTAAGCGTCAGGGAAGCTTTTTATCCGAACCGGCCTTAGACGCCGTCAAGACAGGATCACCGAGTGCAAGTTCTCGTTCGCGACAACAACGTCGACCAGGCCCTCAAGGCCCTCAAGAAGAAGATGCAGCGCGAGGGTATCTTCCGCGAAATGAAGCTGCGCGGCCATTACGAAAAGCCGTCCGAGAAGAAGGCCCGCGAGCGCGCGGAAGCCATCCGCCGGGCTCGCAAGCTGGCCCGCAAGAAGCTGCAGCGCGAAGGCCTGCTGCCGATGAAGCCGAAGCCCGTCATGGGCGCTCCGCGCTGATCGAACGAATTTAACAGGGTGGAACGATCTCCCGCCCTGCTTTAATAAATGAGGGCGCCCCGGATTTATCCGTACGGGCGCCGTTATTTTTTCTTCTATTGACTGAAACGCGCCAGCCAGTGCTATCGTTAATTGAACACTAATGACTGATCCCTAGATGTCTCACGCCTGATGTATGAGTTGTGACGCAGCCCGGTTGGGTAGAGCGTCAAAGCAGGACGATGTCGATGACCAAGCTTTTCGCCCCCCTTTCGGCTCCCGTAAACCGTTGCGGTCCGCCCCGTGCGCTGCTCACACTCGCGGGCGTTTCGATGTTGGCTCTAGCGCTGGCAGGCTGCGAAAGCGGCGGCAGCCTTGGCAATCTGCGCGGCGCAGGCGTAGCGGAGGTCGAGGCTCCGGACGCCAATGCGAGCGTCAACATCCAGTCGCTCTCGGAAGTTGTTCAGCGCAACCCCAATGACGCCGGCGCCCTCAACACGCGCGGCGCCGCCTATGCGAAAATCGGCCGCTATCAGGAAGCCGTTGCGGATTTCAGCAAGGCCATCCAGCTTGAGCCGAATTCGGTGTCGGCCCTCACCAACAGGGCGCTGGCCTATCGGCAGACCAACCGCAACGACGCCGCGCTTGCCGATTTCAACCGCGCCATCGACGCGAATCCCAACCACGCGCCGGCGTGGCTCGGCCGCGCCAATCTGCTGCGCGCCCAGGGCAATCTCCAGCAGGCCATGACGGATCTCGACCGCGCCATCCGGCTGAACCCCGAGAATGCGCAGGCCTTCCATTCGCGCGGCCTTATCCGCCAGCGCGAGGGCGATCATCCGCGCGCCGTCTCGGACTTCGACAATGCGATCGACCGCGATCCCTTCGCGTCGGCCCCCTATCTGGCGCGCGCCCAGAGCCTGACCGAAATCGGCAAGTTCGATGCGGCGATCGAGGATTTCAACGCAGCTCTCAACGTCGACAACAAGAACGCCGACGGCTGGGCGGGTCTGGGCCTCGCCTACGAGCGCAAGGGCGACCGTGCGAAGTCAGCGGAGAACTACAACCGCGCCATTACGCTGGAGCCAAACCATCCGCTGGCGCGCGCCGGTATGTCTCGCGTGGGCGGAAGAGTTTGAAATCTGCAACCATCCACAAATGAAAACGGCGGCCAAAGGCCGCCGTTTTCATTTCGCGCCGATGAATTGCACAGGCCTTAGTGGCCCAGCGCTTTCACGATGTTCTCGACCATCTTCTTGGCGTCGGCGAACAACATCATCGTGTTGTCCTTGAAGAACAGTTCGTTCTCCACGCCCGCATAGCCCGAGCCCATGCCGCGCTTGATGAACAGCACGGTCTTGGCCTTCTCGACGTCGAGAATCGGCATGCCGTAGATCGGCGATTTCGGATCGGTCTTGGCTGACGGGTTGGTGACGTCGTTGGCCCCGATCACGAAGGCCACGTCGGCCTGACCGAATTCGGAATTGATGTCCTCGAGTTCGAAGACCTCGTCGTAGGGCACATTGGCTTCCGCCAGCAGCACGTTCATGTGGCCCGGCATGCGGCCCGCAACCGGATGGATCGCGTATTTGACCTCGACGCCTTCCTTCTTGAGCAAATCGCACATCTCGCGCAGCGCGTGCTGCGCCTGCGCCACCGCCATGCCGTAGCCCGGCACGATGATGACCTTCTGGGCGTTCTTCATGATGTAGGCTGCGTCTTCCGCCGAGCCCTGCTTGACCGGGCGGGTTTCGACTGCGCCGGCGGCGGCTGCATCCGTCTCGCCGCCGAAACCGCCAAGGATGACCGAAATGAAGGACCGATTCATGCCCTTGCACATGATGTAGGACAGGATCGCGCCCGAAGAGCCGACCAGTGCGCCGGTGATGATCAGCGCCAGATTACCCAGCGTGAAGCCGATGCCTGCCGCCGCCCAACCCGAATAGGAGTTGAGCATCGACACCACGACCGGCATGTCCGCGCCCCCGATGGGAACGATCAGCAGCACGCCCAGCGCAAACGACACGAGCGCAATGCACCAGAACACGAAGTGACTCTCGTTCGACATGAACACGCCGATGAGGATCACCAGCAACGCCGCCAGCGCGATATTGATGAGGTGGCGCTGCGGCAGCATGATCGGCTTGCCGGACATGCGTCCGTCGAGCTTCAGGAAGGCGATCACCGAGCCGGTAAACGTAATCGCCCCGATGGCGAGGCCGAGCGACATTTCAAAAAGGCTGGCGCCGTGAATGTTGCCCACGGTGCCGATGCCGAAAGCAGCTGGGGCATAGAGCGCTCCTGCCGCCACGAGCACCGCCGCCATACCGACGAGCGCATGGAACAGGGCCACGAGCTGCGGCATCTCGGTCATCTGCACCGTGCGGGCGCGCCACGCGCCAATGCCACCGCCGATGGCGATGCCGGCGATCACCAGCACCCAGCTCGAGAAGCCAGAGGGGAGCGCATACAGCAGCGTGGTGACGACCGCGATGCCCATGCCGACCATGCCGAACAGGTTGCCCTGACGCGACGTGGAGGGATGCGAAAGCCCGCGCAGGGCGAGAATGAACAGGACGCCCGATACGAGATAGAGAAGTGCGGCGAAATTGGCGCTCATGGGGCTCAGCCCTTCTTCTTGTACATCGACAACATGCGCTCGGTGACCATAAATCCGCCGAAGATGTTGACCGATGCGAGGATCAGGGCAATGAAGCCGAACACGCGCGCCCAGAGCGGGCCGTCGTCTCCCGGCGTCGAGGCGTCAACGCCGACCGACAGCAGAGCGCCAACCACGATGACCGACGAGATGGCGTTGGTGACCGACATCAGCGGCGTATGCAGCGCCGGCGTCACCTGCCATACCACGTAATAGCCCACGAAAACCGCCAGAGCGAAAATCGCCAGACGGAACACGAAAGGATCGATCGCCCCGCCCGAGGCCGCGTGAGCGGCGCTGCCGGCGGCGGCCGAGATTGTGTCGGCGTAATTTTGCGCCGCCTTCTGGACCGTGTCGATAAATTGTTGGGTCGCTTCGGTCGCCATGGATTCGCCCTCTCTGTTGGGCTGGATCGGAAGCCGGGCCTCAGGCCTTCGGCAGGAAGTTCGGATGCACGACAGCGCCGTCGCGAGTCAGCAGGGTCGCTTTGACGAGTTCGTCGTCCCATTTCACGGCAATTTCCTTCTTTTCCTTGTCGATCATGGTTTCGACAAAGGCCAGAAGGTTCTTGGCGTAAAGGCTCGACGAGGTTGCCGCGAGACGACCCGGCACATTGAGGTGGCCTACAATTTTTACGCCATTGTCAGTTATGAAAATTTCGCCGGGCTTTGCGAGCGCGCAATTGCCGCCGCGCTCGACCGCCAGATCGATAATCACCGACCCCGGACGCATGGAGGCGACCATTTCGGCGCTGATGAGCTTCGGCGCCGGACGGCCGGGAATGAGCGCGGTGGTGATGACGATATCCTGCTTGGCGATATGGGCCGCCGTGAGGGCCGCCTGCTTCGCCTGATATTCCTTCGACATTTCCTTGGCGTAGCCACCGGCGGTCTGGGCCTGCAGGAATTCCTCGTCCTCGACGGCAAGAAACTTCGCGCCGAGCGATTCAACCTGCTCCTTGGTGGCGGGCCGAACGTCAGTTGCGGTCACGATGGCGCCGAGGCGGCGTGCCGTCGCAATAGCCTGCAAGCCTGCAACACCGACACCCATGATGAAAATACGGGCAGCCGGGACTGTTCCGGCGGCAGTCATCATCATGGGCAGAGCGCGACCATATTCGGCAGCGCCGTCGATCACTGCCCGATAACCGGCCAGATTTGCCTGCGAAGAGAGCACATCCATGACCTGCGCACGCGTAATGCGCGGCATGAATTCCATAGCGAATGCTGAAATGCCGGCTTCTGCCATGGCGGCGAGCGCCGCATCCTGACCATAAGGATCCATTATGGCGATGACCACAGCGCCACGCTTCAGGCCCGTCAGCGCGTCAACCGCCGGGCGGCGCACTTTCAGGATGACATCTGCGTCCGCAACCGTTTCCGTCGCATTTGACGCAAGGGCCGCTCCGGCGGCCTCATAATCAGCGTCGGTGATGCCGGACGTGAGACCCGCCCCACGCTGGACCACCACGGTTGCGCCGAGGCCAATGAACTTCTTCACCGTTTCGGGTGTCGCGGCGACGCGCGTTTCGTTTGCCTCGGTCTCGGCTGGAATCGCGATGCGCATGCGTAACTCCGAATTGGCGACGGCCGCGAAGGATCGCAGCCGGGCGTCAACCAATATCAATCAACTGGCGGCCTTCAAGCAAGAAGGCAGCCAGATGCGGTCTCGCGGATCGTTCAGAGAAGCGTGACGGCCATGAAAACCAGAATGCCTACGCAGATAATCGTGCCCCACTTGGCGAGGCCGATGAACATGCGATAGGTGGCTTCGTGTTCGGCATAGTCCATGTCAGGATGGCCACCGGTTGCGCCGTGATTGTCAGCCATTTAGTCCCCCTCTTGCGCGCATGATTTTGCTGCTGACCGTCGATTAGCCGAATCCGCCACGACGGGCAAGGTCGACAAAGCCGCAGCCTGGTCCGACGTCAGCTTCCCAACAGGGAGACGATCCACGACGGCGCGCCGGGATAAAGAATTGCAGCCATGAAAGCCGCCGCCAGCCCGAACGGCAGTGACTTGCGCGCATGGAGTTGCTCCAGCCAGCCGATTCCGGCGAGCTTCTCCGGCAGGGGGCGAGAACGCCACCAGGACTGAACAGGCCATACGGCCAGGCCGATCGCCAGAATGCCGGCCCCGAATACAAGCAAATTCGACCAGCCGATCCACGTAGCGATTGCGGCGGCGATTTTGGCGTCGGCGCTGGAGACCCAGCCCAGGCAGAAAAGGCAGAAGCCGATGCCGAGAACAGACAATCCACAACTTAATCCGTCAAGGATGAACCCTGCAGACGCCCCTTCGCCTATCGAGACTGCCACGAACCCGCCAACCAGCGCGACAGCGACGCGGCTGATGCCGTGTGGCGAAAGCAGGTTTGCCGACACCGCCCAGACCATCAGGGCCCGGAACAGGATCAGGGAAGGCAGATTGTGGATCATGGCCGAAACACCGCGCCGGAGATGAGGCTTGAGAATAAGGCGATGCCTGTTTCGCAAGGCTTACGGTAAAGGCGGCAGCAAGCTTAACGGTCGTTAACAGATCGGGTTTTTGTCTCAAAAACAAAAACATCCGCGCATCAGAGATGCGCGGATGAAGCTGTTAATAGTTACCGTTAAACTGACTTATTGACCAATTCGCTCGCAGACGAAATTGGCCGGATCGTTCTGGTCGCCGTCGCCCTTGTACTTGGGCAGCTTTGGATAGGGGCAAAGTGGACGCGAGACTTTTGAATCCACCTTGGTGGCGATGACCTGCTCGGGAGCCTGATTCTTTTCGGCCCAGTTTTCCAGTGCGGTCAACATGTCGAACTTGTCTGGACCCACGCCACCCCGGCAATGGCCGACGCCCGGAGCCATGAACAGGCGCGTGCTCTTGCCGTCGTCATCGCCGGTGCTCTTCTGGACAGCTTCAAAGTATTCGATAGTCGCCAGCGGGCTCGGGCCCGGGTCGTTGAAGCCGTGCCACATGATCAGTTTGCCGCCGCGTCCGGCAAAGCGCGCAATGCTGGGATTCTGGGCGATCACCCGGTCGCCCGCGTAGCTCTTCTCGATTTCCTCGACACCCTTTTCGACATCGAAGCTCATGATTTCGTAATTCGGGTCGTTCTTGACGAGATGCGACACGAAGGGGGAGCCAAGTACGGCGTTAAGGCCGCGCGGCATTTCGGGCGTGCCGATCATGCGAACGGCCCAGTCGCCTTCTCCGCCCCGCATGAGCGGATAGGCGCGCCACTTGCCGTCGGCGCCCTTCATGCCTGCATAGACCTTGCGGACCGTCTCGACCTGCTGCGGCGTCAGACACTGGGCGCCCGACTGGCCGGCCTTGCATTCGAGAACGCCCGGATCCCATGTGCACATGCGCGGGTCGGTCAGGATGCCGTCCTTCAGGCCGTCCTGCGCATCGCAGGCCTCCATCACGGCCTTGCTGATCAGCGGCACATGTTCGGGCATCAGATTGCTGCCCGACTTGGCGTGGAAGGACTGAACGCGGAACACAGAGTTTGTGTAAACGTGCGCGTTATAGACAGGCGCGCCCGCGATCACGCCGTCGAAATCCTCGCCATAGCGCTGGATTTCCGCCAGACCCTGACGGCCACCGGTTGAGCAGCCTTCGAAATAGGATTTCAGAGGGTTCTTGCCGTAATGCTCCACGATGATCTGCTTGGCCAGCTTGGTCATCACATTGGTAGCGCGATAGCCGAAATCAGTAATTGCATCGTTGTTCGGCTTGCCGGGCTCGGCAATAGCAAAGCTTGCATCAAGTGAATTTGCGCTCGCGTGGCCCAAGTCGTTCTGGGCGGTTGCATAGCCGCGCGAAAGGGCGTTCTCAACAGCTTCTGGCGTCATGTTGCCGGCAAAGCCGCCCCCGCCGACCGCGTAGAGCTTGCCGTTCCAGTTCTGTGGGAAACGATACACGACGCCGACGTTTGAACCGCTGGACGGTTTGATGGTCGCCTGAATCTCGCAATAGGCGCCGATCTTCTTTTCAGGATTCGGATCGATCACCTTGGAGGATTTCACCTTGGTGTTGGCGAACATGCCGTCCGAATCAAGTTCGGCGCAGCTCATCAGATCGCCGGCCATGACCTGCGAAGACACCAGTGACGTGGCAACCAAAAGTCGCGTAATGCGTGCAGCATGCCGAAGCATCGTGGGCTTTCCTCCATGAACTTCCATGATTTGTACCGGCGCCCTGCAGAACGTCAAGCAGGCCTGCCGAGGAAAATCCCCGCCGGATTCACCCCGCAACCGCAAAGCTGGCCTGCTGCATGGCGAGCTTCTGCCGAGCCGCAACCTGCGCAACATTAAAGGCGGTCCCGATAGCCTCGTTGAACATCTGAAAGAAGTTCAACCGGGCGTCGAGATGCAGGAATACGCCACCGAGGCCAACGGCCGCGCGATCCATGAAGACAAATTCGCGCGGCACCCGCACCGGGCCCTTTTCCTTAAGGGCCTGATGCACCAAAAAGGCCTCGCGCCTGCCATATTTTGACGGAGCAACGCCGTCCGCGATCGAGCGCACGCGATCGTCGAGCAGCGGCCCGTAGATGAATTTGGCCCAGATGTTGAGAACCTCGATCAGATCCTTCTTCAGGCCTCGAAAGCCCCAGGTCTCGTAGGCGTGCACGATGCGGGACTGATCGTCCTGCCGCAGGCCTTCGTAGAGATCCACCACGCCGCCTACGAAGCTGGCCGGGAAAATGCGCACGCAGCCGTAGTCGAGAAGATTCAGGCCGCGCGGTTCTCCAGCCTCTTCGAATACCGTGTAATTGCCCAGATGTGGATCGCCGTGAATGATCCCGAAGCGGCTGAAAGGCTGCCACCACGCTTTGAACATTGCGATCGCGATGCGATTGCGGCTGTCCTGATCGTGTTGTCTGAAATCGAGAAGCTTGCGGCCTTCAAGCCAGTTCATCGTCAGCAGACGTCCGGTCGAAAGATCGGCATGGACTGCGGGTACGCGAATGTCGTTAGCATCGGCAAGGACGTGGGCGTAGAGCGCGGCATGTTTCGCCTCGCGGCGATAATCGAGTTCTTCGCGCACGCGCTCGCCGATCTCCTGTGCGATTTCGCGCGTGTCGATGGCAGAGTCCATCCGGCGATGAATGGCGAACAGAAAGGACAGTTGCGACAGGTCTGCCTCGACGGCGGACTTCATGTCCGGATATTGCAATTTGCAGGCAAGCGATGCGCCATCGAGCGACGTCGCGCGATGCACCTGTCCCAGCGAGGCTGCTGCGGCGGGATGCAGATCGAAGGATGCGAAGCGCTTTTGCCAGTCCGGCCCAAGCTCGGCCTGCATGCGACGGCGCACGAAGGCCGCCCCCATGGGGGGCGCGTTGGACTGCAACTTCTGAAGCTCTTCGGCATATTCGGGCGGCAGCACGTCCGGGATGGTGGCCATCAATTGCGCCACCTTCATCAGCGGGCCTTTCAACCCGCCGAGTGCGCGCCCGAGCGCGGCCGCATTGTCGCCGCCCGAACCGCCGACAAGGCGAGAACCCGCCATGCGCGCCGCTACGCCGCCGACGTTGGCCCCCACACGCGCATAGCGCGCCGCGCGGGCGGAAAATCTGTTGGCCTCGTCATCGCGTGTCGGCATCAGAATCCTGCTGTTGGCAGGAGAGGTAAGGCGCAGGGACCGAATGTCCAGTGTGGCGCATCGAAGCCGCAAGGCTTCGCAAGGCCCCCCAAAGCCGTTACAATGGTGCGAAGTCAATTCACCGGAGGGAAGCGCCATGCTTGCGGACAAGAAGAAAACTTTCGCGCGGTTTGCGGCGGCGGCTGCGATTTCGCTGATGTGGAGCGCCGCACAGGCGCAGCCGAAGACTGTTGCGGAAATTGCTCAATACAAGGGCGCAGACCGCAAGGCGATTTTCGAAGAAGGCGCCAAAAAGGAAGGCCGCATTCTGATCTACTCGACCGGCACGCAGGCCGAACCGGTCTACAAGGCGTTCGGCGAGAAATATCCGTTCATCAAGGTGGAATCGCTGCGGCAGGATTCATCCCTCATCACCCGCCGCCTGCTGGAAGAATATAACGCCGGCACCTTCAACGCCGATGCGCTGCAACTCAACACGGCCGGCCTTCACCCCCTGCTCGAAGCCGGCGTGCTGCAGCCCTATTATTCGCCCGAAGTCGCGGCCTTCAATCCGGCAGTGGTGGAGAAGAACAACCACTGGGTGATCGACTACGAGAGCTATCTGAGCCTCGGCTACAACACCAAACTCGTGTCCGAAGCAGATGCGCCCAAAACGCTCGACGATCTGCTCGACCCGAAATGGAAGGGCAAGATGGCCCTGCCCGGCACAACCACGCTGGCGAACTGGCTTGGCGCTGTCCTGAAAGAAAAGGACGAAGCCTGGGTGCGCAAACTAGGCCAGCAGAACATCCGCATTTATGAAGTTTCGGCTCGCGCCGTGGCCAATCTGGTGATCTCGGGCGAGATTCCGCTGTCGCCAGCGATCTACAATTCCCATGTGGCGGCGAGTCAGATGGAGAGCAATGCGCCCATCGCCTGGCGGGCGCTGGCGGGCGTTTACCCCACCAATGACGGCGCAGTCATCACCAGCCGCGCGCCGCACCCGTTTGCGTCCATGCTTTTCATCGATTTCGTTCTGTCGCAAGACGGACAGAAGATTCTGCAAAGGCTCGGCTACACGTCGGCCCGCAAGGATCTGCCGGGCGTCGAGCGGCCTTCGAAAATCTACTATCTGCCCGACGAACCCAACTATCTTCAAAACTACGAAAAGTGGATTGCGCTTGGCCGGCAGGTGTTCGGCACGGGCAAGGCTCCGTAACGCCACATCGATTGCAAAACAAAAGCCCGGCGCAAAACGCCGGGCTTTTTCGTGTCCGTCCGATAGATTCAGGCGTGAGCTTCTTCGCCCTGTTTGAGCGCGGCCATTATGGCGTCTACCAGACGCAGCGCGGACTCCTTGCTCAACTCCACCGCAACCCGCTCGGAGCCGCCGGACGCCACATTGACGAAATCGATGTTGAGCGAATGGTCGAGCGGCGCATGGAACGGATGGTCGAAATAGACATTGGCTGAATCAATCGACATCCAGCCGTTCTGGCCTTTGGCCGAGCCATACATGGCGGTCTTTTCGATGATGTAGGTGCACATGATTGCGCCTCCGGTTCAGCCGAGATGTTTGTGGAAGAATTCGTAGGTTTTCTTCCAGCCATCGACGGCCTGTTCGAGCCGATAGTTCGGGCGTTCCGCCGCAAAGAAGCCGTGACCGGCGCCATCGTAGCGATGGAACACGTAATCCTTGCCGAGCGATTTCAGAATTTCTTCCGTCCTGTTCACCTGCACCGGATCGGGGTTCTTGTCGTCATTTCCGAAGATGCCGAGAATCGGACAGTTGATATTTTTTGCATAATCGATGGCCGCGACCGGGCGCTTCGGGGTCAGTTCCGACGGCTCAACGATGACGCTGCCGCCCCAACAATCGACGAGCGCATTCAGGGACGGAATGCGGCCGGCCGCAATGAACGCATGACGGCCGCCCGAGCAGAAGCCCATGATGCCGACCTTGCCGTTGGCTTCCTTGCGGGCGCGCACGAAGGCCAGCGCGCCTTCCATGTCGCCGACCATCTGGTCGTCGCTGACGCCACCTGCTGCGCGCGACTTCGCTGCCTGATCGTCGGGCGAATTGCCCGGCTCGCGAAAATAAAGGTTCGGCGCAATGCCGATGATACCGTGATGGGCAAGCTTGCGGGTCGCCTCCATGATCCAGTCGTCCCAGCCGGGCATGTGGTGGATCAGGATCGCGGCCGGGAAAGGCCCGTTGCCTTCGGGGCGCGCATAATAGGCCTCGCCCTTGTCGCCGTTGTGGCCCGTAAATTCGACCACTTCCGTGATCATGCCGCGATAGAAAGCCATGCTCTACACCCCTCCCGGATGGAAAATGAACCCAACGAAGGCATCACAATGCCCGCATGTCGGACCCATGTTCAAGAGGGCATCAAGGCATAATTGTATAAGGAACAGCTCGCTGGCCCTGTGACGCCGAGATCGCCCCGCGGGAATGCAACGCGATCCTGGCGCGCGATCGACGCCAGAATCACTCCATTCTGCCCTGGTGTTTTGTCAGGCAGCCGCCTTCAGGTTCCCCGCCACCGTGAAGGTCGCTCCGGTCTTCGCCGTGATCTCCTCAAGCGTCACACCGTCGGCGAGTTCGATCAGAACCATGCCGCCCGAACCTTCCTTGTCGATGGTGAAGACACCCAGATCGGTGATGACCATGTCGACCACGTTTGCGCCGGTGAGCGGAAGGTCGCAGCGACGCAACAACTTCGGGCCGTCCTTGGCCGAATGCTCCATGACGATGACGACGCGCTTGACGCCGGCCACGAGGTCCATCGCGCCGCCCATGCCCTTCACCATCTTGCCGGGGATCATCCAGTTGGCCAGATCGCCGTTTTCGGCCACCTGCATGGCGCCCAGAATCGACAGATCGATATGGCCGCCGCGGATCATCGCGAAGGAATCGGCGCTGGAGAAATAGCTGGTGGTCGGCAGTTCGGTGACCGTCTGCTTGCCGGCGTTGATGAGGTCGGCGTCTTCCTCGCCCTCATACGGAAACGGCCCCATGCCCATCATGCCGTTCTCGCTCTGGAGCTGAACGTTGACGCCTGCGGGGATGTAGTTCGAGACCAGCGTCGGGATGCCGATGCCGAGGTTGACGTAAAAGCCGTCCTTGAGTTCCTTCGCGGCGCGCGCCGCCATTTGATCGCGTGTCCAGGCCATCTTTTCTCTCCTCGATCAGGCGGCCGGACGCGGCCGGGTGGTGCGGTTTTCGATATATTTTACCGTATTCGGGACGTGCACGATGCGCTTCACGTAGATGCCCGGCGTATGGATATGGTCGCCGTCGATCTCGCCTGCTTCCACCAGATGCTCGACCTCGGCAATCGTCACCTTCGCGGCGGTGGCCATCATGGGGTTGAAGTTGCGGGCGGTCTTGCGGAAGACCAGATTGCCTTCTGTATCGGCCTTCCAGGCGTGGACGAGGGAAATGTCCGCCGTCAGGCCGCGCTCCATGACGTATTTGTGCCCGTCGAACTCGCGGACTTCCTTGCCGTCGGCGATGATCGTGCCGACGCCGGTCTTGGTGAAAAAGGCCGGGATGCCGGCGCCGCCGGCCCGAATTCGCTCGGCCAGCGTGCCCTGCGGGTTGAATTCCAGCTCCAGTTCGCCGGACAGGTATTGCTGGGCGAAAATCTTGTTCTCGCCCACGTAGGACGAGATCATTTTCTTGATCTGCCGCGTTTCGAGCAGGAGCCCGAGGTGCTTGCCGTCCACGCCGGCATTGTTCGAGACGACCGTCAGGTCGCGCACGCCCGAATCACGCATGGCGAGAACGAGGGATTCGGGAATGCCCGATAGCCCGAACCCGCCGCACATGATGGTCATGCCGTCCCGGATCAGTCCGGCCAATGCTGCTCGCGCGTCGGGGTATACCTTGCTCATATGGTCACCGATCTGGAGTTGGTTTTGCGCCGATAGACCAGTCAGGCTCGCAAATTATGTGCCTGATTGCCCCGATCAACGGCGAGAGGGTCAGCTGCGGGTCGCCGGCTTGCAAAAAGCCTTGGGCCCTGCCCTTTGGTGAACTATACCCAATAAGCCGGGAAATGCACCGGTCCGGGTGAAAAAATTAGGGCGGAAGTATCGTTCCGCGAAATCAATGACAATTCTGAACTTGTACCTCCGTGTCCTGCGCAAGCTGGGTTCCGAATCGAAGCTGGCGGCGCTTCTGGTAGTGGCCAATCTGGCGCTGGCGATTGCGCAATTCGCCGAGCCGATCCTGTTTGGTCGAATCATCGACCTGCTGACCCAGGCTCAGACCACGAGTTCCGGGGTGAACTGGGATAAGCTCATCACCCTCATCGGTGCCTGGGTGGGCTTCGGGCTTTTCACCATTCTGGCAGCCGTTCTGGTGGCGCTGCATGCCGACCGACTGTCGCACAGGCGGCGTCTTGTGGTGATGGCCGAATATTTCGAACATGTGCTGCACCTGCCCATCGGGTTTCATTCGGCGGTCCATTCGGGCCGCCTGCTGAAGACCATGCTCGACGGAAGCTGGGGCATGGCGGGCCTGTGGCTGAACTTCTTCCGCGAGAATTGCGCGTCCTTCGTGGCGCTGTTCGTGCTGCTGCCGATGACGCTGTTCCTGAACTGGCGGCTCGGCGGACTGCTGATCGTTCTGGTCTTCCTGTTCGGGTTCCTGACCGTCTATGTCCTGCGCAAAACAGAAGGCCTGCAGGGCTCAGTCGAGCGCTACAATACCGATCTGGCGGAGCGGGCGTCCGATGCACTCGGCAATGTGCCGGTGATCCAGAGCTTCACGCGCATCGAATCCGAGGCGACCGCGATGCGACAAATCAGCGCCACGCTGCTGATGGCCCAGATGCCGGTTCTGTCCTGGTGGGCGCTTGCGGCGGTGGCGACGCGCGCCTCGGCGACACTCACGCTGACGTCGATCTTCATTCTCGGCACCTGGCTGCATCTGCGCGACCTCGCCACCATCGGCGAGATCGTCACCTTCATGAGCTTCGCCACGATGCTGATCGGGCGTCTCGAACAGGCGGTGGGCTTCGCCAACTGGATGCTGATGCTGGTGCCTAAGCTGAAAGAATTTTTCGAGGTCACCGACACGACCCCAACCGTTTTCGACAAGCCGGATGCGGTCGATCCGGGCCGACTGACCGGCGAAGTGTCGTTCGACCATGTAACCTTCAGCTACGACAATCGCCGCAATGCGGTGAGCGATGTGAGCTTTACGGTTCATGCCGGCGAGACTGTGGCACTTGTGGGGGCGACCGGCTCTGGCAAATCCACCACGCTCGGCCTGCTGCATCGCGTGTTCGACCCCAACGAGGGCCGCGTGGTGATCGACGGCGTCGATATTCGCGACATGACGCTGAGCGCGCTACGCCGCAACATCGGCGTGGTGTTTCAGGAGCCCATGCTGTTTGCGCGCTCCATTGAAGAAAACCTGCGCGTCGGCAAGGCAGACGCCACGCAGGAGGAAATCGAGACCGCCATCGAACGGGCGCAGGCGAAAGACTTTATCGCCCGCCAGCCGGATGGTCTGGCCACCATTGTGGGCGAGCGTGGACGCTCGTTGTCTGGCGGCGAACGCCAGCGCGTGTCGATTGCCCGTGCGCTTTTAAAGAATCCGCCGATCATGATCTTCGACGAGGCCACCAGCGCGCTGGACGCCACAACCGAACGTCAATTGCAGAAGGCGCTGGAAGCCGCCACGCAGGGCCGCACGACTTTCGTGATCGCCCACAGGCTGGCGACGATCCGCAACGCCAGCCGCATTCTGGTTTTCGATCAGGGCTCCATTGTCGAAACCGGCACGTTCGAGGAACTGGTGGCGCTCGACGGCAAGTTCGCCGCTCTGGCGCGGGCGCAGTTCATGGCCGACAGCCGGCCCGAACAGCCGAAGGTTTTTACGGACGACCCGTCAGGCTGACGGCCCGTCAGGCTGAGCCTCAACCGTCGTCCTCGTCGGCCGATTTTGGCGCGGGCGTGATACGCAGCGTCGTGATCCGGTTGCGGGTTTTCCGCAGGATTTCGAACCGGAACCCGTGGAAGGTGAAGATCTGGCCCACATCGGGGATCATGCGGGCCTCGTGAATCACCAGACCTGCAATCGTGGTGGCTTCCTCGTCCGGCAAACGCCATTCCATCGCACGGTTGAGATCGCGCACAGGCGCAGCGCCATCGACCGTGATGGACCCGTCCTGATTGCGCCGCAGGCCCTGCACGGCGACATCGTGCTCGTCACGAATGTCGCCGACGATTTCTTCCAGAATATCCTCGAGCGTCACGAGACCCATGACCTCGCCATATTCGTCGACCACCAGCGCGAAATGCTCCTTGCGCTGCAGGAATGACTGCAACTGGCCCCGCAGTGTCGTCGTATCGGGCACGAACCATGTGGGGCGCATGATTTCGTCGAGCTTGATATCCGAGACGCCGCCGTTCTTGTCGAGCGCACGTAGCAGATCCTTGGCGTGCAGAACGCCGACGATATTTTCCGGCTGGCCGCGCCAGAACGGAATGCGCGTATAGGGCGAAGCCAGGACCTCGCGGACGATCTCCGGCTGCGGCAGATCGGCGTCAATGGTGCGCATTTTGGTTCGATGGACCATCACGTCGGTCACAGTCAGTTCGGTGAGTTCAAGCAATCCGCCGAACATGTCACGGTCGGTACGTTCCACGCTGCCTTCGCGATGCAGGAGATCGACCTGCCCGCGCAATTCTTCGTGG
This sequence comes from Beijerinckiaceae bacterium, assembly GCA_947478455.1. GTDB lineage: Bacteria > Pseudomonadota > Alphaproteobacteria > Rhizobiales > Beijerinckiaceae > Terripilifer. The sequence goes on from CANJWR010000002.1 coordinate 43,789, forward strand.
GCGGAAATGACTTCATTGTTCTCGCCAAGGCGCACGCCGAAAAGGTGCAAAATCGAATGCACAAGCCAGTTGGCAGCCGCCGACAATGGCCCGAGGATTTTCATCACCACATAGATGAAGGGCGCCAGCAGCAGGGATGTCCGGTCGGCCGAAACGATCGCGATGGTCTTGGGCAGGACTTCGGCGAAAATGATGACCAGCACCGACATAGCGACGGTTGCGTAGATTACGCCTTCCTGACCGAACAACCCGACCAGCACGCTTGTGGCAAAGGCGGAAGCGCCGATGTTGACGACATTGTTGCCGATCAGCATGGCGCTGATGAGCTTTTCGCGCACCTCCAGCAGCTTGTTGACGCGGCGGGCATTGGGGTCGCCGGCCGTGTCGAGCGCCAGCATGCGGGCGCGCGATGCGCCGGTGAGGGCCGTTTCGCCGGCAGAGAAAATGGCCGATAGCGCAAGGCAAAAAAGCACAATGCCCAGCGCCAGCCAGGGATCGGTGTGAATTTCGAGGTTTTCCATAGTGTCCAGCTAGGTGTTCGCCAGTTCATCGACAAGGAACGACCGCACATCTTCGGCCGGAACGCCTTTGGCGATGAAGCTCTGCCCGATGCCACGCGCCAGAATGAAGGTCAGCGCGCCGCGCTGGACCTTCTTGTCCTGGAACATGGCTTCGAGAATCCGGTCGGCGTCGACGTCGAGCCCGGCAATGTCGCGAATGCGCGTCGGCAGGCCGACTTCGCGCAGATGCGCCTCGACGCGGGCGGCGTCGGCCGCACTCGCATGGCCGAGCTTCGACGAAAAACGGAACGCGCAGGCCATGCCGATGGCGACGCCTTCGCCATGCACCAGACGCGTCGTATCGAAATCGTTCAACGCCTCAAGCGCATGTCCGAATGTATGGCCGAGGTTGAGAAGCGCGCGATCGCCCTGCTCGGTTTCGTCGCGCGCCACGACGGCGGCCTTGGCCCGGCAGGAGACCCAGATGGCTTCGGCCAGTTCAGGACCGAAAGCGAAAATCGAGCGCCAGTTGTTTTCGAGCCAGCCGAAGAAGGCCGCATCGTCGATCAGCCCGTATTTTGCGACCTCCGCATAGCCGGCTCGGAATTCGCGCGGGTCGAGCGTTTCCAGCACGCCCGTATCGGCCAGCACCAGCGAGGGCTGATGGAAGGCGCCGACCAGATTCTTGCCGTGCGGCGAGTTGATCGCCGTCTTGCCGCCGACCGACGAATCCACCTGCGCCAGAACGCTGGTTGGAATCTGTACGAAGCGCATGCCGCGCCGGATGCACGACGCCACAAAGCCGGCCAGATCGCCGACGACGCCGCCCCCGAACGCGACGATCAGATCGCCACGCTCCATGCGGGCTTCGATCACCGCATCGCAAAGACGGGCGAAAACCTCGTAGGATTTCGACGCCTCGCCGGGCTCGATCACAAAATGCGAATGGCGGATCTGGGCTTCCGACAGGCTCTGCTCCAGCCTCGGCAGATGCTGCGCGGCCAGATTGCGGTCGGTGATAATGAAACATGCCGCGCGCGAATCGAGATTACGGATCGCCTCCCCGGCATTTTCGATCAGATCGCGCCCGATGTGGATTTCGTAACGCCTTTCGGCCAGTTCCACCGGCACGATGGTCTGCGGCGATTCTGCGTGGCGGCTGGCCAGCGAATGGTCGAGCGCATCCAGAATCGCGTCAATCACCGCCTCATGGGGCCCGTCGCGGGAAATCACCGTCAGGTCGGCCAGCGCATAAACCGGATAACGCTCCGCCATCAGGCGCTTCAGCGTATCTTCGGGATCGGGCGTGTTGAGCATGGGGCGGTTGTTACGCTTGCGCACGCGGCGCAGCAGCACATCCGCATCGGCCTTGAGCCAGATAGACACGCCAGTTTCGGCAATTCTTTCGCGGGTGGCTTTTGTCATGTAAGCCCCGCCGCCCGTCGCCAGCACCCGCTGGCGTTCGCCCAGCAGGCGGGCGATGACCCGGCGCTCGCCGTCGCGGAAATGCGGCTCGCCATGACGGGAGAAAATCTCCGGGATCGTCAGACCCGCAGCCGCCTCGATCTCGTGATCGGCGTCGACAAAATCGAGCCCGAGCCGCACGGCCAGACGCTTGCCGACAGAGGTTTTGCCCGCCCCCATCATGCCGACCAGCACGATCGAGCGGCCGGCGAGCTTGCGCACCACCGCGGCCACCTGCGCGTCGCGCCGCGCGCCGGCTTCCACCGGCGTCTCCGCCGCCGGGGCGGCGCCTGCCCCGACCCCGCTTTCGATTGTGTCGACCGTATCGTTCATGCCCCCTGATAACACGGGCCGCGCGGGAATTTAACCGGCCCGTGACGCCAGAGTCCCTGCCTGTTGCAAACCTGTGCGCGGCGTGATGGAAAAGGAGGTCCGCGTGCGGCGGCCGGAGACGTCCTTGCCAAGTCTGTTTCGATTTCTGTTCATCGTCGGATTTTTGGCCGCACTGGTCTGGGGCGGCATGTTCGCGCTCGTCACCTTCGTGGAGCCGACGCCGCGCGAGATGACCCAGACCATTCCGGCGCAAAAACTCAACCAGAACCGCTGAAATGGCCCGCGCGCCGAAACCTGCCGCGCGCCTGATCGGCGATTTCCTCGACATGATGGCTGCCGAACGCGGCGCCGCGAAAAACACGCTCGACGCCTACCGGCGGGATCTTTCGGACTATCTGGCCTTTCTGGCCGCCCGCAAGACCAGCCCCGCAGAGGCCGATTCGTCCACCGTTCAGGCCTTTCTGGTCGATCTGGAAGAGCGCGGCATGAAGGGCTCGTCGGCGGCACGCAAACTGTCCAGCGTCCGGCAATTCCACAAGTTTCTTTATTCGGACGGGATCTCGACCGGCGATCCGACCAATGTGATCGAGGGGCCGCGCAAGGGCAGACCCCTGCCGAAGGTGCTGGGGGTCGAGGAAGTCGACCGGCTGCTCACGATGGCGCACGAGGGAATCGCGGACGCCGCCCGACCGTTCGGCGAGCGGCTGCGGGCCGCCCGCACAGCCTGCCTGCTGGAAGTGCTTTACGCGACAGGGCTGCGCGTCTCTGAACTCGTGGCCCTTCCCCGCTCGGCGCAGCATACGCGCGATCCACTATTGATGATTCGCGGCAAGGGCGGACGCGAGAGGCTGGTGCCGCTGTCCGACCCTTCCCGCAGGGCCATCGTGGTCTATCGGGAGCTACTCGAATCCCGCTATCCTGATCTGGCGCAGGGGCCGTGGCTGTTTCCTGCCGACAGCGAAAGCGGCCATCTGACCCGGCAGGCCTTTGCGCGCGACTTGAAACTGGCGGCGGCGCTCGCGGGCATTTCATCCCATCGCATCAGCCCGCATGTGTTGCGCCATGCGTTCGCCAGCCACCTGCTACAGAACGGCGCCGATCTGCGTGTCGTGCAGGAACTGCTGGGACATGCGGATATTTCGACAACGCAGATTTATACGCATGTGCTCGACGAGCGCCTGAAGGCGATGGTGCGCGATCTGCATCCGATGGGAGATGCGGACTAAGCCGCCTTGCGGTCAAACGCCGCAGCCGCGCTTATGTTGATTCAAGTCAATGAGGGCAGTGCTTCCCGTCAGGTTCAATACCTGCATCAAAAACGGGGGAAGCTCATGGGTACTTTCGAATTTCTGTTTATCGCCACCGCCATCGTGGCTTTTGCGGCTTTTGCGGCGACGGTCGTGTGGGTCGATCGCCGCACCAACGGCTGAGACCTTTTCATAGAATCATTCTGGCCGACCGGTCCGCTTTCGCGGACCGGTCTTGTTGTTGTTACTTCTTGAACTTCGCGAACTGCTGCTCGACCTTGTCGAGGGTCTGCATGGCGCGCAGGGCGTCTTCGACCGACGAGTTCGGCTGGCGGCCTTCCTGAATGGCCTTGATGAATTCGCGATCCTGATTTTCGAAACCGTTCTGCGAGACGTCACAGGCCGAAGTGTCGACCTTCTCGCCCTTGGCGGTGTGCAGATCGTCATAGAAGGCGATCCACGTGCCCTTGTCGCAGATATAGCGATAGGGCGAGCCGATCGGGCCGTCGTTGTTGAACGAGGTCGAGAGCGTGCAGATCGCGCCGTTCTTCGCCTTCATGATGATGGAGAGGTCCATGGCGATGCCGAGGTTCGGATCGTGCGGGCCCTCGACGCCGTAGATCTGCTCCGGCACGTCGCCGGTCTGGTAGATGAACATATCGACCGTGTGGCAAGCATGGTGCCACAGAAGATGATCTACCCACGAACGCGGCGCGCCGAGCGCATTGATGTTGGTGCGGCGGAAGAAATAGGTATGCGCCTGAATCTGCTGCAGCGCGATTTCCTTCTTCTGGATGCGCTGGTGAATCCACTGGTGGCCGGGGTTGAAGCGGCGCACATGACCGGCCATGGCGACGAGGCCGGTTTCCTTCTGGAGTTTCACCAGATGCTCGGCGTCCTTCAGCGAATCCGTCATTGGGATTTCGATGAGGACATGCTTGCCGGCCTTGAGGCAGGCTTCCGCCTGATCGTGGTGCATCTGTGTCGGCGAGGTGAGGATGACGGCGTCCACATCCTTGCGGGTGATGGCGGCGTTGAAATCCGTGGTGTGGAAAGGTACGCCATATTCCTTGGCGGTCTTCTCGGTGCCTTCGGCGGTGCGGCTCTGGATGGCCGTGACCTCCATGCCGGGGATGTTCCGGAGGGCCTTGAGGTGCGAGACGCCCATGGCGCCGTTGCCGACTACGCAAAATCTCATGGAAGTTTCCTGCGCTCTTTAGATTGAAACGCCGGACGCGCCGCTCGCGCGCCCGTGCGGGGACAAATCGTCCCGACGGCGCGCGCTTTAGCATGGATGGCGGGGTTTGGGGAATGGCGGGGGGCAGTCTCTCAGTCGTCACGGGAACGGGGTTGGGATTGAAACAATTCCAATCTGCCTCGCCCGGCACCGCGCAGCCTTGCCACCGCCTGCCCGCCATGCCATTTCCCCTCCCAGAGGCTGCCCGGTGCGGCCAAATGGCAGGGGTTTGACCAATGACTGACGCCAAGAAGGAATATGACGATATTCCGGGCACATTCGTGTTCGATCAGGAGCGCTCCCGGCAGGGATATGGCGTCAACGCATTTTGCATGACGCTTATGAAGGACGAGAACCGCAAGGCGTTCCGGGCAAATGAATCGGCCTATCTGGACCAGTTCGGCCTGACGCCGGAGCAGAAGGAATCGATCCTGAAGCGCCAGTGGAACCGCATGCTGGAACTCGGCGGCAATATCTATTTCACCGCCAAACTGGCCGCCACGGACGGGTTGTCGTTCCAGCAGGTGGCCGCCATCATGACCGGCGCGACCCAGCAGGAATATGCCGACATGATGCTGGCCGGGGGCCGCAATCCGAACGGCAACCGCAGCAAGGCCGAATGGAGCAAGAAGTAATGGCCAAGATCGTCGCCGCCGTTTTCTCCTCCCATGTGCCGGCCATCGGGGCCGCCATCGACAATGGCAAGACCCAGGAGCCCTACTGGACTCGCGTTTTCTCCGGCTTCGTGGAAACGAAGCGCATCATGGAAGAGATGAAGCCGGACGTCTGCATTGTCGTCTATAATGATCACGCCTCGGCCTTCTCTATGGATGTGGTGCCGACCTTTGCGCTCGGCTGCGCGGCGGAGTTTCCGCCAGCCGACGAAGGCTGGGGTCCGCGCCCCGTGCCGGTCGTCAAGGGCCATCCGAAGCTCGCGGCGCATATTGCCCAGTCGGTGATCCTCGACGAATTCGACCTGACGGTGGTGAACAAGATGGAGGTCGACCACGGCCTCACGGTGCCGCTGAACCTGATGTTCGGTTCGCCGAAGGAATGGCCCTGCCCGGTCATCCCGCTCGCGGTGAATGTGGTTCTGTTCCCGCCGCCGACCGGCAAGCGCTGCTTCAACCTCGGTCAGGCGATCCGCCGTGCGGTCGAGTCCTATCCGGAAGACCTGAAGGTCGCGATCTTCGGCACCGGCGGCATGTCGCACCAGATTTCCGGCCCGCGCGCGGGCCTGATCAACTCGACGTTCGACAAGGCGTTCCTCGACGGACTGGCGGGCGATCCGTCGAAGATCATTGCCATGCCGCATGTGGAATACATGCGCGAAGCCGGCGCCGAAGGCATCGAGATGGTGATGTGGCTGGTGGCGCGCGGTGCGATGGACGCCAAGGTGGACGAAAAGTACCGCTTCTACACGGTGCCGGCCTCCAACACCGCTGTGGGCCATCTTATTCTGGAAAATGCAGCCCGTTAGGCTGTGACCTCGCCAAACCGTCGCCGGCGGCCCATATAGGCCGTTGGCGCACCGTCCGTGCGCAATCCGGGGCCTTTCATGACAGCGGATCTGGCCGGCGACCTTCAGACGCGCATTGCCTTCGACAATAGCTATTCGCGCCTGCCAGAGGCGTTTTTCGAACCGACCGCGCCAACGCCGGTGCGGCAGCCGAGGCTGCTGGCTTTTAACGAAAAGCTGGCGCGGGAACTCGGCCTGCCCGATCTCGGCGAGGACGAAAAGGCAACGTTCTTTTCCGGCAACGCTTTGCCCGCAGGCTCGCAACCGCTTGCGATGGCCTATTCGGGCCACCAGTTCGGACATTTCTCGCCGCAGCTTGGCGACGGCCGCGCGATCCTGCTCGGCGAAGTGATCGATCAATCCGGCAAACGCCGCGATGTGCAATTGAAAGGCTCTGGTCCGACGCCCTTCTCGCGGCGCGGCGACGGACGCGCGGCGCTTGGGCCGGTGATGCGCGAATATCTGGTGAGCGAAGCCTTTCACGCGCTGGGCATTCCGGCGACGCGCGCGCTTGCGGCGGTGACAACCGGCGAGAAGGTTCTGCGCGAAGTCGCCTTGCCGGGCGGGGTGCTGACGCGCGTGGCTTCGAGCCATATTCGCGTCGGGACGTTCCAGTATTTTGCAGCGCGCCGAGATCTGGAATCGCTGATGCGTCTGGTCGACTACGTGATCGACCGGCATTACCCACAGGCGCGACAGGCCGAGCGGCCCGCGCAGGCGCTTTTCGAGTCCGTCATTGCCCGGCAGGCGCAACTCATCGCAAGCTGGATGCATGTCGGGTTCATTCACGGCGTCATGAACACTGACAATATGTCGATTTCCGGCGAGACGATTGATTTCGGCCCCTGCGCTTTCATGGATCATTACGATCCCGGCATGGTGTTCAGCTCCATCGATACAGGCGGGCGCTACGCCTATTCCAATCAACCCGTTCTGGCGCAATGGAATCTGGCGCGCCTGGCAGAAACGCTGTTGCGGCTGATCGACCCCGACGAAGATCGTTCGCTGGAACTGGCGAAAGCGTCGTTGGGGACTTTCATGCCGGCCTTCCAGTCCGCATGGCTCGATGGAATGCGCCGCAAGCTCGGCCTGTTCACAAGCGAGGACGACGACGCCGCGCTGATCCAGAGTTTTCTCGATGCGATGCAGGGCGCGAAGGCCGATTTCACCATCGCGTTCCGCACGCTGGCGGATGTTCTGGAAAATGCGCCTGCGGGACTGCATGAAAATGAGGTTCCGGTGCGAGCGCCCGCGTTTTCCACCTGGGTGGCTCGCTGGAAATCGCGCCTTTCGCGACAGCCGCAGACGAACGACGAAGTCGCGCGTTTGATGCGCTCCGTGAACCCGGCGTTCATCCCGCGCAATCACCGCATCGAACAGGCCATCGAGGCCGCCGTTGATCGCGACGATTTCACGCGCTTTCACGAGCTGCGGACGGTTCTCGAGAATCCCTATGCGGATCAGCCGCAATTCGAGATTTACGCAAGGCCGCCGCTCCAGGAAGAACGCGTGCTGCAGACGTTTTGCGGCACCTGATCAGCTGCGCAGAACCACGCATGCGCCGCCGACCCTGACGATTTTTGCGCAGAGTTCGTTTGCTGCGCCGCGCGTGGGCGCAGGCGCGCGCACACGATAGAATGGCCGCACGCCGCGACTGCGCAAGCGGCTGCCGATGATCATCGGCTCGATCTCGCCCAGAACAGCAGCGTATCTGGCGCGCGCCCGGGCGAAGGACGCTAGCGCCGCCGCCTTGGAAAAATTTCCTGCGAGCTGCACGCCCCACGGGGCCACGAATCCGGTTGGTACCTGCGCTACAGGCGTATTCCGCCGAATGTCCGCCACCGCATCCGCACAGGCGGGCGGCGCTGATTTCAACATAGATTCCGAGGCTTTTTCGGCAATCTTCGGATCCGCCCAATCTTCCACCATGTGGCCAGTGATGCGAAAAACATAATTGCGCGTCTCAGCCGGCAAAAAACCGCCGCCTGCGAGCCAGCCTGAAACACGCGAGGGACCCCCATTATAGGCCGCAGCCACAAGCCCCAGATTGCCGAAACGACGCTGCAGGTCGGCCAGAAATTCAGCTGATTTCGGGATCGCGGATTCAGGATCGAAAGGATCGGCCAGACCACGCTCCGCCGCTGTACCGGGCATGAATTGCGCAATGCCCTGCGCGCCTGCCGGACTGACCACATGCGGGCGGAAACTCGATTCCTGCCAGATCAGGCGCGTCAGAAAAGCAGCGGGAAGTTTGTGCGCAGCAGCTGCGGAATCGATGAGTCTGCAAATAGTGACCGCCAGCGGTTCTTCCTTGCCGGCAGGCTCAGGCTCGGTCGCGGCATTGGTCGAGCCGAAGACCGCAACACAGAGCGCGCCGACAAAGATCAGCTGCGCGATGGCCCTATTTGAAAATCGTGCGGGCATTGCGGCCCATGAAACGGTGAAAGGAAAATCTGAATCGGCAAAAGTCGCATCTTGTTTCCCTCTCCCGAATAGAGAGGGAAACGCATCTCGTATGATCGTTACCTGATGGCGCGCACCGCGCCTTTGGCGGCGCTGGTTGCCAACAACGCATAGGCCTTGAGGGCCGTGCTGACCTTGCGCTTGCGGGGCGCGGCGGGCTGCCAGGCAGCTTTGCCCTTTTGCTCCATCGCAGCGCGGCGAGCCGCCAGTTCGGCGTCGCTGACGGTGAGCGAGATGCGGCGGTTGGGAATGTCGATCTCGATGCGGTCGTTTTCTTCCACGAGGCCGATTGCGCCGCCTTCAGCCGCTTCCGGAGAAACGTGGCCGATCGACAGGCCGGACGTGCCGCCCGAGAAGCGTCCGTCGGTGATGAGCGCACAGGCTTTGCCGAGGCCCTTCGATTTGATGTAGCTCGTCGGATAAAGCATTTCCTGCATACCGGGGCCGCCGCGTGGGCCCTCGTAGCGGATCACCACGACGTCGCCGGCCTTGACCTTGCCGTTGAGAATCCCGTCGACAGCAGCGTCCTGACTTTCGAACACGCGCGCCGGACCCGCGAAGGTGAGGATCGAGGCGTCGACGCCCGCTGTCTTCACGATGCAACCATCGAGCGCAATGTTGCCGGACAGGACCGCAAGGCCACCGTCTTTCGAATAGGCATGCGCTGCGTCGCGAATGACGCCGTTCTGGCGGTCGTCATCGAGAGAGTCGTAACGACGCGACTGGCTGAACGCGACCTGCGTTGGCACGCCGCCCGGCGCTGCGCTGAAGAATTCGCGCACGCTTTCGCTTTTCGTCACCGCAATGTCCCAGCGGGCAATGCCATCGGCCAGCGTCGGGCTGTGTACCGTCGGAATGTCGGAGTTGAGCAGGCCGGCGCGATGCAGTTCGCCAAGGATCGACATAATGCCGCCGGCGCGGTGCACGTCTTCCATGTGAACGTTGGCGACGGACGGCGCGACCTTGCACAGCACCGGCACGCGGCGCGACAGGCGGTCGATGTCTTCCATGGTGAAATCGATTTCGCCCTCATAGGCGGCGGCCAGCAGATGCAGAACCGTGTTGGTGGAGCCGCCCATGCTGATGTCGAGCGTCATGGCGTTCTCGAACGCCTTGAAGCTGGCGATGTTGCGCGGCAGCACCGATTCATCGTTCTGCTCGTAATAGCGCTTGGCGAGATCGACGATCAGATGACCGGCCTCGACGAACAGGCGCTTGCGATCCGAATGTGTCGCCAGCACGGAGCCGTTGCCGGGCAGCGCGAGGCCGAGCGCTTCGGTGAGGCAGTTCATCGAATTCGCGGTGAACATGCCCGAACACGAACCGCAGGTCGGGCAAGCCGACCGCTCGATGGTGGCGACATCGGCGTCCGACACCTTGTCGTCGGCGGCAGCCACCATGGCGTCGATGAGATCGACCTTTTTCAAAACGCCGTCGGCAATGAACTTGCCGGCTTCCATCGGGCCGCCGGAAACGAACACGGCCGGAATATTGAGGCGCAACGCGGCCATCAGCATGCCGGGCGTGATCTTGTCGCAATTGGAAATGCAAACCAGCGCATCGGCGCAATGGGCGTTGGCCATGTATTCGACGCTGTCGGCGATGACCTCGCGCGATGGCAGGCTGTAGAGCATGCCGTCGTGCCCCATGGCGATGCCGTCGTCGACCGCTATGGTGTTGAACTCCTTGGCGACGCCGCCAGCCTGTTCAATCTCGCGGGCCACAAGTTGGCCGAGATCCTTCAGGTGCACGTGGCCGGGAACGAACTGGGTGAAGGAGTTCACAACCGCGATAATCGGCTTGCCGAAATCGGCATCCTTCATGCCAGTCGCGCGCCAGAGGCCGCGTGCGCCGGCCATGTTGCGGCCGTGGGTGGAGGTGCGGGAGCGATAGGCAGGCATGGACGGCTCTCGGTTGATCTGAAGGCGGACACTAAGTGACGCGTGTGGGGGCGGGGGTCAAGACACTGGCCGATCACCTCTGCCCTGCGCAATCCAATACCCCACCGATCCGCCTCAATAATGGCGCAACCAATGGCCATGCTGGAACTATTGCGGGGCGGCGACGGCGGGATCGGACGTGAAGCTGGGCATTCGGGCGGCGGCGATTGCCGGGTTGGCGGCGACCGGCATCGAGCTGTGGGCCGCCGGTCCGCAGATTTTGCCGCGCGCCATCGACGCATGGGACTGGATTGCGGCTGCGGACGATCCGGTTCAATTGACAGAGCTTGGCCTCAAGGCCCGGCTGACCCCGGAGGCCCTGCAGGACGAACTCCAATCCGCGCTCGACGCCGACGATATCGATCTTGCCGAAAGCTTTGTGGCGCTGGCGGATCAGCAGGGTCTGAGCATTCCTGACGCGTTGCGAGCCCGGCTTGCAGCAGCCACCGGCGCAGCCGCGTCCGCGCGACGGGGTGCGCGGGATTTCTATTCGGGCCTCATAGATGGCGAAAGCGCCACTGGCGCCGGGCTGGCGGGCGTCATCGCGGGCGACCTGACCGGCGTGGGCGATGTGCGCGATCTCGTTCGGGAAGGGCAAAAGATCGTCCGGGGCGAGGAACCCGACCAGCTTGTGCTGGGGCTGGCGGCGGCGGGGCTCGTGCTGACCGGCGCGACCATTGCGTCGGTCGGCGTGGCGCTGCCGGCGCGGGCCGGCGTCTCCACCCTGCGGGTCGCGACGAAAAGCGGGCGATTGTCGAAACCGCTGGCGGGCGAACTCACGAGGCTGGCGCGCGATGTGGTTGATCCCGGCGCACTGGCGCTTGCGGCGACGGCGGCCGGCAAGTTCGAAGTGACTGCGGCCAAAGCCGCGCTGGCGAATGCGGTGCGGCCTGCCTCGCTGGCGAGGCTGCGGAATGTCGCGGAGGATGTGACGACCATCGGCCGCCGGGCCGGAGTGCGCAGCGCCCATGAGGCTCTGGCGATCACCACCGATACAGCCGAAATCCGTCGCATCGCCCGGTTGGCCGAGACGCGCGGCGCTGGCACACGCGCCGTGCTGAAGGTGCTCGGCCGCGGGGCAATCGCCCTCACATCCGGCGCGGCGCTGCTGGCCGGATGGGTGATGGCCGGCGTCGGCTATGTCTGGCTTGCCTTGATGTTTACGCTTGCGCTGGTGCGGCGCGCGGCGAAGATCACGCTCTGGAGCGGGCGCAACTTCACCAGATTGGCACTACGGACGATCAGGCCGGCAGCGTCACCGCGCTCACATGCGCCGCGATGATGCGCCATCCTTCCGGGAAGCGCGCCCAGGTCTGGCTTTGGCGCGATATGGGACCAGTTCCGTCGGGCTTTCTGAACAGAGCCCATGTGAGGCCGAAGTCGCGGCCCAGCGTGGTGACCTGAACGCGATCCAGTTTACGCGCGCCGCCGGGTTTCCAGACGCCGCTGCGAAACGAGGCGATTTCGGAATGGCCGAATAAATGTTCGCCATTGCCGAAGCGAACCGTATTGGGAGACTCCCAGAAGAAACTATTCAGCGCCGCGGTATCGCCGGATTCAATCGCCACATTGTAGGCTTCGAAACTGGCACGCACTTCGGCTACGATTTCCGGCAGATTGACTTCGTGGCTCATTGGTCATTTCCAGTCTGTCATTAAAGGGCACGCCTATTTCAGCGGCGGCACGGTGGACGGCGGCTTGCGGTGATGCGTCGCCTGTTCATAGGCGTAGGCGAGTTCGATCAGTGTCGGCTCGGTCCACGGACGCCCGACAAATTGCAGCCCGGACGGCAAATCCTCGCCCGTATAGCCCATCGGCACGACCGCAACCGGCCAGTGCAGGCCGGACGCTACCCAAGTCAGCGCGCCTGCGGGCGTCGTATTGCGATCACCGTTGAGTTTGGGCGCATAGGCCGCAACCGGCAGCAGCATGGCGTCGAGTTTTTCGGCGTCCATCGCTTTCAGATAAGCGATACGCATGCGGGCCTCGTCGGCCTCGAGCTTGTGGACGACAGGATCTTCGCGCGGCGAAGGCGCCGGCACGGTGGCGCGCAGGCTGACTTCGTGGATGGGATGAAATTTTTCCGCCGCCATGACGTCCGCAAGAGCCTTGGGAAATTCCGCGCTCGTCTTCGCCAGATAGCGCTCGATCGCAGCCTTCACTTCGCTGAGCGGATGCGATTGCGGCGGGAATTCCTTGAACTCCGGCACGATAAAGGGATCAACGACTTCCGTGCCAGCCTTGCGCAAATCCTCAATGGCCTTGTCGAGCAAAGCAACCACATTGGGATCGGACGCACCCGGACGAAAGGCCTGACGGAGAACGCCAATGCGCTTGCCGCGCGCGCCATCACTTTTGAGAAAGGCCGTATAGGTGGGGGGGATTTTGCCTTCCGCGCCTGCCGTTGCGGGATCAGCAGCATCAACGCCGGCGATCACATCGAGCAGTTTGGCCAGATCCGTGACGTTGCGGCACATGGGGCCGGACGTGTCGCGGCCGTCGTAAAGCCCCACCATGCCGGCGCGAGAACAGAGCGCCCAGCTCGGACGCAATCCCGCAAGCGCATTGTTGGACGATGGATTGCGAATGGAGCCGAATGTATCTGACCCAAGCCCCACAACCCCGAAACTCGCCGCAATGCCTGCGCCGGTGCCGCCCGACGAACCGCCGGTGGCATAGGCAGTGTTATACGGATTGCGACAAAAGCCCGGCAGCACGGAATTGATGTTGTCGAAGCCGCCGCGCGCCCATTCCGACATGGTGCTCTTGGCCAGAATGATCGCGCCGGCTGCGCGCAGCTTTGCCACAAGCGTCGAATCCACCGAAGGAACCCAGCCGATCAGCGATGACGAGCCGCCGGTCGTCTGCAATCCGGCGACGTCGAAATTGTCTTTCACCAGAACCGGAATGCCGTGCATGGGCCCGACGAGTTTGCCGGTCGCCTTCAGTTGCGCGTCGAGCGCATCGGCGTCCGCCAGCGCCTTTTCGTTCGTGACCACGATGGCCCCGAGCGCCGGCCCCTTGCGATCGTAGGCGGCGATACGGTCGAGATGCGCCTGCGTCACCTCGCGCGCGCTTGTCTTGCCTTCTAGATAGGCGGCCTGAATGTCCGCGATAGTCGCTTCAACAACCTGAAACGTCATGAGTTGCTCGCTTGCTTGAAGGAAAGGCGACTATTCGGCCACTTCGATTCTTGTGAAGTCCTGATACCAGTTGCGCGCCTGCACAAAGCCCTTGAGCTTCGGCGACAGGGCGCGCGGACTGGTGTCATGCACGACGAGGATTGAAGCCGCATCGTCGGTCAGTACTTCGTTGACCTTCGCCATGGCGGCTTCCTGTTTGACGAGATCGAATTCTTCCATTGCGGCCTTCCATGCATCGTCAAAAGCCGGATTGTTATAGAAGCCCCAGTTGCCGCCCGCAGGAGGGGCGAAGATCGACCGATATGAGGATACGATGCCGGAGCCCGGATCCTGCATGGTCATCGCCACGTTGATGCCGTCAGCATTGGCGACTTTCGCCCCGCCGCGCAGCATGGTGATCATGGCGGCGAAATCGCGCACGTCATACGTGACGTTGACGCCCACTTCGCGCAGATTTTCCTGAATGGCCTCGTTCATCGCAATCGGCACCATCTGGCCGCCGCCCGAAGGCGCGATGATGATCTTGAGATTGACGGGCTTTGCGGGACCGTAGCCGGCTTCCGCCAGAAGTTTCTTCGCAGCCGCCGGATCGTATTTCAGTTCGAACTTCGGTTTGCCGAACCACGGCGCATCCGGCGGCGCAAAGCCCTTCGCCGGAATGCCGGTATCGGCCAGCAATTCAGCAATGGCTTCGCGATTGATCGCCAGATTGACAGCCTTGCGCACGCGAATGTCCGAGAAGGCCGAATTTTCCGTGAACGATATGCGCCACAGCCACGTGTGCGGATAGACGTTAGAGGTGATCTTGAACCCGGCTGCTTTCAGGGGCGCTATCGAGTCAGAGGCCAAAGTATCGATCATGTCGATCTGGCCCGAGCGCAGCGCGGCCACGCGCGTATTGGCGTCAGGCACCGGCATTAGCAAAAGCCTGTCGTGTTTGGGAATACGGCTCTTGTCCCAGTAGTTCTTGTTGGCCTCCATCACCAGTTCCTGACCCTGACGGAGCGATGCGAATTTGTAGGGACCGGTGCCGACCGGCGCGAGGGCGAATTTCTGCCAGTCGCGACCCACGACGTCGAACTGCTTCGGGCTGACAAAGAACAGAGTCGAGAGTTCGTAAGTGAGGAACGAGTTGGGTTCTTTCGTCTCGATGAAGATCGTGCGGTCGTCGATCTTGCCGAAAGAGGCGATGGATATCGTGCGCGAGCGCGCCGTTGCGGCGCGGGTAGCGTTGAACAGCGGCGATTTGGTGTCGGTGAAGGATTCGAGGTTCCACAGCGCCGCATCAGCATTCCAGGGCGTGCCGTCGTGGAAAGTCGCCTCGCGGAGCTTGAAGGTCCAGCGCGTCTTCTTTTCCGGGTCCACAGACCAGGATTCCGCCAGTCCCGGCACGAGCCGCGATGGCTTGTCGGCGGAGGACAGATCCCACTGGATGAGGGAGTCGAAAACCGTATATCCGCCAAACCGCACGCCTTCGAAACCGGCGTCCGGAGCGCCCCAAAGGATGGGAAAATCGCTCAACGAAATTGCAATGCGCAATGTGGAGGCAGCCTGCGCCTGCTGCGGCAGCGTCAGGATGGCAGGGGCGGCCAGCAGCGCCAGAGCCAGTCTGGCGGCGCGAAACATCGGAACAAGGAGATTTCGGGTCATGTGTCGGGCTCCCGGGACGGATTTCCGAATAGCCGCGCTCAGGTCAGCGCGGTGGATCCATTCCGCAAAGCAACTCGGATGCCAGAGCTCTTGGGCGCCCTGAATAAGAAAAGGGCCGCAGCTCTTGCGAACTGCGGCCTTGAAAGTGCGGGAGGATAGGGTCGCGACTAAAAACTATTCGGCGGCGATTGCGCGCGGAACCGAGTTGTTTTCCAGCAGCATCACGGCGCCGCCCGTATTGGAAATCGGCACATGATACGTGGCGCTCAGTTGCGACACCTGACCCTGCATAGCGCCGCGCATCGCAATCCACGTCATAAGTTCGACGCCCTGCGAGCCAGCTTTCTCGATGATTTCGTGATTGGTCAGCCGCGCCAGTGCTTCGGGATCGTTCAGCATCTTGTCCATGCACCACAGATCGAACGGCTTGTTGATGAAGCCAGCACGCGTCCCGTCGAGCTGATGCGACAGGCCGCCAGTGCCGAGCAGCACGACCTTCAGGTCTTCCGGAAAGGATTCGATTGCCTTGCCGATAGCCTGACCGAGCTTGTAGCAGCGGCGTGCGGTCGGCAACGGATGTTGAACCGAGTTGATCATTACCGGCACGGTCGCGACCGGCCAGTCGATCCCACCCGGATACATCAGAGCCATGGGTAGCGTGAAGGCGTGGTCGACCGCCACTTCCTGACACATGGTGATGTCGAACTCGTTCTCCACGAGCTGCTCGATAATGTGCCACGAGAGCTTTGTATTGCCCCGGAAAGGCTTCAGCACCGGAATGCCCCAGCCCTCGTCGGCATTGTGGTATTCATGCGCTGCGCCCACTGCGAAGGTCGGCATCTTGTCGAGGAAGTTGTTGAGGCCGTGGTCGTTGTAGATCACCACCGCCACATCGGGCTTCTCGCGTGCCAGCCAGTCGTGGACCGGGTGGAAGGCGTCGAAAAACGGCTTCCAGTAAGGATCCTGCTGCTGCTTCAGCGCAATGGCCTTGCCGATTGAGGGCACGTGCGAGGTCGTGAGACCGCCAATGATGCGAGCCATGCTCAAGCCCCCTGTGCGGCGAGATGCGCCTTGAAGGCGTCGAGCGACATTCCCGTCTGCTGGGCGCCAATGTCCTGCACGCTCAGGCCGAAAATCCCTGCGAATTTCGCCAGATAATAGACATTGCCGCCGGCCGCGATGAGCTGCAGCACGTTGCGGCTCTTGATCGCCTCGCGGTGTTCGGCGGACAGGCCATATTTGGCGCAATAGGCGTCTTCGTCCGCCAGAAAGGCATCGCGGTTTTCCTTGGAATTGAAGGAAAAACACATCTTGTTCAGCGCATAGCCCCTGGCGGCGGCGTCGCCCGTAAATACGGGGGTTCCCGGAATTGGCGCTCCGAATCCCATGATCGTTCCTTTTGCAATGCGAATTTGAGCCTGCTAAACGTCTATCGATCCCTCGCCGCGATGCCTTGATCCGGATCAAACCGGCTGAATTCGCGCGGATTTGAACGAAACGCGAGATAAAAAACCATGCGCGCGCCCACAATTCTGCCTCCAGATCCGAATCCCAAAACCCCGAAATTCAAGGCCCCTCCGCTCGCCTGCGACTCCCACACCCATATTTTCGGACCGGGCACTGAATACCCCTACGCGGCGGACGCCAGCTACATTCCGCACGACGCCGGTCTGGCGGATTTCCGCGAGCTGCATCGCCGCATCGGCATCGAGCGCGCCGTCATCGTCAATGCGAGCTGCCACGGCCTCGACAATACGGTCGTGACCGACGCGATCGCCGCCTCGAACGGCTATTTCAAGGGCGTCGGCAATGTGGACGACAGCTTCTCCGAGAAGCAGATCGACGCGCTCGACAAGGGCGGCATCCACGGCTGCCGCTTCACCTTCCTCAAGCGCCTCGGCCGCACGCCGGACATGAGCGCCTTCCACCGGGTCGTGGACAAGATCAAAGCCTTCCGTTGGCACGTGGTGGTCTATCTCGATCCCGAGACCGTGGCTGACTTCGCCCCGATCCTGAGCGCCCTGCCGGTCGATTACGTGATCGACCACATGGGCACCGTAAAGGCCGAAAAGGGGCTCGACCAGCCCAACTTCAATGCCCTGATCGATCTCGCCAAGCGCGACCAGAAGTGCTGGGTCAAGGTATGCGGCTTCGAGCGCGCCTCGGCGACCGGCGCGCCCTTCCATGACGCCGTGCCGTTTGGCCGCAAGCTCGTCGAGACCATTCCGGACCGGGTTCTTTGGGGCACCGACTGGCCCCATCCGAATGTCACAATCATGCCCAATGATGGCGAGTTGGTGGACCTGATTCCGCTTGTCGCGCCCGACGCAACCCAGCAGCAGAAGCTGCTGGTCGACAATCCGGCCCGCCTCTACCGTTTCTAACAGCGGAACCGACGAACGGCCGGGCTGGCCTCAACTGGCCCGCGCAGTGCATTGAAGGCGGCGGCCGGGAGCACATATCCCCGTCTCGCGCCCGACAGGATGACCAGAATGAACGTTCACGTTGATGAAGACCGTATGGCGATCGAAAAATTCGGCGTCGGCCAGGCTGTGCTGTGCAGCGAAGACCCGACGCTGATCAAGGGTCAGGGCTCCTATACGGACGACGTCAATCTCGACGGTCAGGTCTATGCGGCGATGGTGCGCAGCCCCTACGCGCACGGCAAGCTCAACGGCATCGACATCGAGGCCGCCCGCGACATGCCGGGCGTTCTGGCGATCTATACGGGCGATGATCTCAACAAGGCCGGATACGGTTCTTTCCCGTTCCGTGTGGCGCTCAACAACCGCGACGGCTCGTCGGTGGCCAAACCGAAGCGCTTTGCGCTCGCCACCGGAAAGGTGACCTTTGTGGGCGACCCGGTCGCCTGCATCATCGCCGAAACCGCCGCTCAGGCGCATGAAGCCGCTGAAGCCGTCGTGCTCGACATCGAGCCCCTGCCCGCCGTGATCGAGGCGCGCGACGCCGCACAGCCCGGCGCGCCGCTGGTTCTGGACGGCGTCCCCGGCAATGTGGCGCTCGACTATCATTTCGGCGACAGCGAAAAGGTCGAGGAGGCCTTCCGGCAGGCGGCGCATGTGACGCGCCTGCACATCGCGATTCCGCGCATCGTCATCAACCCGATGGAGCCGCGCTCCTGCGTGGCTGCTTATGATTCCTCCAGCGAGAGTTTCACTCTCTACGCCGGCACGCAGGGCGTGACGGCCTCGCGCGGCGCAGCCGCCGAAATGCTGAACGTGAAACCCGACAAGGTGCGGTTCATTGCAAAAAACGTTGGCGGCTCCTTCGGCATGAAGGGCCCGATGTTTCCAGAATATATCTGCGCCCTGCACGGCGCGCGCGAACTCGGCCGACCGGTGAAATGGACCGACACGCGCTCGGAATCCTTCTTGTCCGACCATCATGGCCGCGATCAGGAGCATGATTGCGAACTGGCGCTCGACAAGGACGGCCATTTTCTGGCGATCCGCTGCAACGGCTACGGCAATCTCGGCGGCTACATGACGCAGATCAGCCCGCTGTTCTCGTCGTTCAACATCGTCAAGCACGTCAACGGCGCCTATCGCACGCCGCTGATCGAGGTGAACACGAAATGCATGTTCACCAACACCGTGCCGATCACAGCCTATCGTGGCGCGGGCCGTCCCGAGGGCAATTATTATCTGGAACGACTGATCGACAATGCAGGCGTCGAGATGGGCATCGACCCGATCGAACTGCGTCGCCGCAATCACATTTTGCCGACCGAAATGCCGCGCAAGACGCCGTCGGGTTCGACCTATGACTCCGGCGACTTCCCGGCCATTCTGAACAAGGCGCTTGTCCTGTCGGACTTCAACGGCTTCGCAGCCCGTAAGTCCGAAAGCGAAGCGCGCGGCAAACTGCGCGGTCTCGGCGTCGGCCAATTTGTGGAAGTGACCGCGCCTGTGAATGGCGAGTTAGGCAAGATCACATTCGATCAGGATGGCGGCGTCACGCTGTTCACCGGATCGCACGATCACGGTCAGGGCCATTCGACGACCTTCGCGCAGGTGCTGAGCACACAGCTCGGCATTCCGTTCGGCAAGATCCGACTGATGCAGACCGACTCCGATCTGCTGCGCGCCGGCACCGGCACGGGCGGATCGAAGTCGCTGATGTGCAGCGGCACGGCCATCGTGGAAGCCAGCGAGAAGGTTGTCGAAAAGGGCAAGATCGTCGCCTCGCATCTGCTCGAAGCCGCTGTCGAGGACATTGCATTCGAGGTTGGTCGCTTCTCGATCGCCGGCACAGACCGCTCGATCACCATCATGGATATGGCGGCGAAGCTGCGCGAAGGCGTGCGGCTGCCGGAAGACGCCCCGGCTTCGCTCGATGTTGATCATGTCTCCAGCGCCAAACCAGCGACCTTCCCGAACGGCTGTCATATCTGCGAGGTCGAGGTCGATCCCGAAACCGGCGTCGTCGAAGTGGTGAAATATTCCATGGTGGGAGATTTCGGCGTCGTGGTGAATCCGATTGTGGTTCAGGGCCAGCTTCATGGCGGCGTCGTGCAGGGCATCGGCGAGTGCCTGATGGAGCGCACCGCTTACGGCGAGGACGGCCAGCTCGCGTCGGGCTCGTTCATGGACTACGCCATGCCGCGCGCCGGCGATGTGCCGAGCTTCGCGTATGACGAGAGCCCCACGCGCGCCACCACGAATGCGCTGGGCGTGAAAGGCTGCGGCGAGGCCGGTTGCGCCGGCTCGCTCACCTCGGTGATGAATGCTGTCGTGAATGCGTTGCGCCCGCTCGGCGTGAAGCACATCGACATGCCGGCGACGCCGCTCGTTGTCTGGAAGGCCATTCAGGCCGCGAAGGGCTGAGGCATCGCTACTGCGTGAACGGCACGTAGCGCCCGAGGATTACGGCGGCGATCCAGAGCGCCATGGAAACCAGCCCGCAGGCCCTGGCGCTTGCGGGCGGACGTCCCTCATTCCAGCTCGCAATTCTGCGCCACGGGCCGAAGTGAAATGCCAGCATGTTGAGGCCGGCCAGAGCCATCGCCAGCATCTTCAACTGGAATGCGGAGTTCGCCGCATAACGCGCCGCAGCAGGCGCAAACATCAAAGTTCCCGACGCTGCCGCGATTGCGAACGCCGCCCATGTGAGAGACAGAATGCGAAGACTCGTTCGGGCGGGTTCATATCGGCCGGCCAACCCCATCAGGCGCAGATCGACGAACAGAATCGTGCCGACCACGAAGGTCAGCGCGCCTACGTGGAGGGTTTCCAACGCCGGAAACCAGAACGGCTCGTCGGTGATTATCTGACTGATCTCCCAGTCTTCCATCGCGGCGAAGATCGACTGCAGCATCACACAGCCCTGATGTAGGAGATCAGTCGCCCGGCCAGCACGACGCCGACCCATAGCAACAGCGAGGCCCAGCCGAGAATGCGCAAGCCACCTTCGCCATGGCGCAATCGTCGGAGGATGATTGTCGCCAGTACAACGGCCGCAATCAGCATCGCCATCTTGTAGGGAAACATCAGGCTGTCGAATGCGCGCGTCGGGCGATGCGCCACCATGAAGGCTCCGGTTGCGATCTGGATGGCCAGTGCGCCCCACATCCACGGCAGAAGCGTAGAGCCTGCGCGCTGCATCGCCTCGCGGCTTTCTGCGCCACGCGCCAGCCTTAAACCCAGCACGCCGGCGGAGCCGACGATCACGCAGGCGGCCAGAATATGCACGCCCTGAAGAACCGGAATCAGCCAGACATGCGTATTCGCCATGCTGCGCGCCCAGGCGTTGACGCTGCTGGACGCAAGCCAAATTCCCGCCTGATGCAAGGCTGCATACATGAGCCGCCGTTCCCCCCGACGCTTCGTTGCGCGTCGATCAGCTTGGCCACAAAAGCAGGCTGGAGGTCAAATGCGGAAGCTAGGCGACCTCATCGGTCCAGACCCTGAAGCTGACAAGCGTGTTCGGCCCGAACGTGTGAGTGAGCGGGACGTCAGCGGCGTCGCGGCCCTGCGCGATCAGGATGCGGCCGATGCGCGGGATGTTGTTGCGCGCGTCAAAAGTGTGCCAGCCATCGTCCAGATAGGCCTCGAACCAGCCGGCGAAATCCATTGGCCCGTAGGGCGGCGGCATGCCGATGTCGCCCAGATAACCGGTGCAATAGCGCGCCGGAATGTTCATGGCGCGACAAAAAGCGATGGCCAGATGGGCATAATCGCGACACACGCCGTTTTGTTCGTTGAAGGCTTCCCAGGCGGTTTTGGTCGAACGCGCATATTCGTACCCGAACCGGATGCGATTGTGGACGTAGTCGCAGATCGCCTGAACGCGCGCCCAGCCCGGCGGCGAGGATTCAAACAATTGCCACGCGATATCGGAGAGCCGGTCAGTCTCACAATAACGACTGCCGAGAAGATAGAGCAGCGTTTCTGCCGGAAGATTCTCGACCGCGACCTGTCCGGCTGCCGGAACAATTGCGTCGGGAAGACCGGAATCGCGCACCATCCCATTGGCAAAAAGTCGAACCCGCCCGGTCGGCGCAATCATCCGACTGCACCAGTTTCCAAAAGAATCCCGATAGGGAATGATCGGGACCGGAGGCTCTGTCATCAAAAAATCAGGTGTGATGACATCGGACGCACGACTGAAATGCGTCCCCAACACCATGATCATCGGCGTCGGCTTGGGAAAGTCATAGATCAGTTCGTAGCCAACCCGAATTTTCAAAGGATTTCCTCTATGGCTCTTCGCTGAATCGTGTGGGTAGAGGTTTCAACCACAAGTTGAATATTTTGGTTTCCGCTGGCTCCGCGTATTTTCTGATGCATGCGTGACACGGATCTTTTTCAGGCGGCGCTCGGGCTTTCCGCGCCTTGGTTTATCAGCC
>CANJWR010000003.1 GCA_947478455.1 Beijerinckiaceae bacterium
CCCATATATTGTTGTCGCCCTTTTCCTGCGCGATCAGATTACGCATTTCGACAATCGACGCCCGCAACTTCTTGTCATCTGCGTGACTTGCCAATGATGCTTTGACAATCTGCATCACTTCCGCAGCAAGAGATGGATCGCCCGCAATGACGTGTGCGCGCGTGATAGCCATGTGTTCCCAAGTCTCCGCCTCACTCTGCTGGTAGTCGCGGAAACTTCTCAACTGCGTCGCCACGGGCCCCTTGCCGCCCGAGGGGCGCAAACGCATGTCGACTTCATAGAGCCTGCCTCGCCGGGTCGCGACCGTAAGCGCTGAAACGAGGCGTTGTGTCAGACGTGTGTAGTAGGTTGTTCCGTGCAATGGCCGCGCACCGTTCGATTCAGGGCTCTCCTCGTCGAAGTCATAAATCAGGATGAGATCAAGGTCTGATGATGCTGTCATCTCGCGCGATCCGAGTTTGCCCAGGGCCACAACGATACAGCGTCCGCCCGGAGCAACGCCATGTTCTGCAGCGAAGGACTTTGCAACCCAATCGAGCGAAGCGCGCACAATCGCCGTAGCGAGCGCCGAAAACCCGCGCCCCGCATCGACAGGATCGATGATTTGCGACAGCGCCCGCAGGCCTATGAGAAACATTTCCTCCTGAGCAATGTCGCGAACTCCATCCAGAAATTCCTCCGTCGAGCGGGCGCTTGCGGCAAGATTGGCAGTTCGTATTTCATACGTTGCTTCGTCGATTTTCCCGCGCACGAACGACGGATCTATGGCCGCATCAAGCACATGGGGCCGTTGCGCAATTACATTCGCCAGCCGCGGCGCGCCGCCCAGAACGTCCGAAAACAGATCGCGCACTTTGGCGTTCGATTTCAGGATCGTCATCAATTCGATGGCAGCCGGCATGCGGGTCAGCGCAGCGTCGAACGCCAAAAGCGCCGCATCAGGATCACCGCTTCCCGAGAAGGATTCCAGCAAGGCCGGAACCAGTTCGGTCAGGACCTCGCGTGCGCGCGCGCTCTGAACGGCAGATCGCCTGCCGAAGTGCCAGCCGCGAATTGTTTCGGCCGCCGCCGACGGATCCTGAAATCCAAGCTGGCGCAGGGTCTCGATGGTCTCCGGGTCGTCCGTGACGCCAGTGAAGACCAGACTTCCCTTCTGAGCATCGAGTCCGGGCGCGTGTTCGAACAAACGAGCATAGTGCTTTTCGACGCGCCGCAACTGCGCCGACATTTCGGCTTCAAATTTCTTGAGGTTCGGATAGCCGCAGAACTTTGCAAAGGCATTCAGCGCATCAATATCAGCCGGCAAGCGCTGTGTCTGTTCGTCCGCAATCATCTGCAGTCGATGCTCTATCTTGCGGAGATAGAGATAAGATTGCGTGAGATCCTCAACCGCGTCCGCTGTCACCCAGCCATCGCGATGTAACTCCTGAAGCATGTCGAGTGTGCGCGATCCGCGAAGCTGAGGGCGGCGTCCACCAAAAATGAGTTGCTGGGTCTGCACGAAAAACTCGACTTCGCGAATGCCGCCGCGTCCCAGTTTCACATCGTGCCCGGCGACAGCCACTTCCGCGTGGCCCCGGACGCTGTGAATCTGTCGCTTCATCGCATGAATGTCGGCGATGGCCGCATAGTCGAAGTATTTGCGCCAGATGAATGGCGCGAGTCCCTTCAGGAAGTTTGCGCCAAGATCGAGTTCGCCCGCAACCGGGCGGGCCTTTATGAGCGCCGCACGTTCCCAGTTCTGACCAAGCGTTTCGTAATAGTTCTCTGCTGCCGGCAACGAAATCGCGACCGATGTAGAACCGGGATCAGGCCGCAAACGCAGATCGACGCGCAACACGTAGCCGTCGGCGGTGCGTTCCTGCAGCAGGCGCGCGATGCGTCGCGTAATTTGGATGAAAAGCTGCGCAGCGTTGACGCCTTCCGGAATGGCGGTCGTTTCCGGGTCGAAGAAGACGATGAGATCAACATCACTCGAATAGTTTAATTCGCAGGCGCCGTGCTTGCCCATCGCCAGAACAACCAAGCCACAATGCTGCTGAGGATTGTCCGGATTTTCGATCCTGAATTTTCCGGCAGCGACTGCCTCTCGCAGCAACCAGGAGAGACTGCAACTCATCACATGGTCGGCGAACTCGGCCAGCGCGCCGGTGACCTTCGGCACATCCCATATGCCGCCGATGTCTGCGAGCGCGATCAGAAGCGCCGCCTCCTGCTTGGCAAGTCGAAGCGCCGTCATGATGGCGGCTTCGTCTTCAGACGCCTCGCAGGCGATACGACAGGTTTCGAGACAGGCGCTCAGCGCGGCTTCCGGGGGAGCCTGCAACAGTCGCGCAAGGCGGTCCGGGTTAATGGTGATCAGATGCCAGAGGTACGAAGAGTGATCCGCGATTCCGCCGATCAGTTTCTCAACGGAAGGTTCCGCGAGAAGCGAAGGCAAGGCGGATTCTTCGCCAGCGTCTACCTTGAGATCAGCAAGTCGTCGGCGCGCGTTTGCGGTGCTTGACGGGCGCGGCGCGGCGACAATCCGTTCTGCAAGCGAGCCTTCAGGATTTCTGGTTGTTTCCCGGTCTGCTTTCGTCATTCTGCAACAACGTTCCCTGCCCTGCCTCCATTGGCAGTCCCGGAACATAAGTCGTGTTAGCGACTGCGGGAAGCGCTATAACGACGCGGAGGCCGGGCGAATTGTCCTCCAGGCGCAATTCGCCATGGTGCAGTTGCGCAACCGCGGAGGCCAGGGAAAGGCCGAGGCCAGAGCCGGGCCTAGATCGCGATCCTTCCAGTCGGACGAAACGGCCAATCACCCGTTCGCGGTCAGCTGTAGCGATGCCAGGACCACTGTCGGAGACTTCGATTTCTATCCTGTCGCCGACACGTCGCGCGCCGACTGTCACAACATTACTTTTGGCAATCGTGGCGGCATTAACTGAGGGAGCGTCAGAACCGCCCGAGAGTTTCGGCAGATCTGGTTGGGCGCCATATTTCAAAGCATTGTCAATGAGGTTGGCGAGCGCCTGCCCGATCAGTTCGCGGTTTCCGTTGACCATAAGTCGCTGATCGACTGCGACACGCAGCTCCATGCCGCCTTCTTCTGCTGCGGGCTCATAGAGCTCGCTCAAGTCTTGCGCTACCGAGGCTACATCAAAAATCCGCATCGCCCGCCGGTCTGTTCCGGCCTCGGCGCGGGCAATCATCAGCAACGCGTTGAAAATTCGGATAAGATTGTCTGACTCATCGATCATCGTTTCAAGAGTGGCGCGATAGTCGTCAGGAGTGACCGCAATACGCAAGGCCTCTTCGGCGCGATTGCGAAGGCGCGTCAGCGGTGTTTTGAGATCATGGGCTATGTTGTCAGAGACTTCGCGCAGGCCGTTCATCAACTCGGAAATGCGCTCAAGCATCGAATTGAGATTTTGCGCAAGGCGATCGAGTTCGTCGTTGCTGCCCGCAATGGGCAATCGACCGCTGAGATCGCCGCTCATGATCTGTTGCGCAGAGGCGTTCATGGCGTCGACGCGGCGCAGAACCCTGCGGGCGACAAAGATGCCGCCGAGCGTGCCGATCACTGTCAGCCAGATCAACGACGTTGTGAGCGCCCGCACCATCACGTCGTTGATGGTTTCCCGATCTTCGAGATCGCGCCCTACGAGAAGGCGAAATCGGCC
Organism: Beijerinckiaceae bacterium; assembly: GCA_947478455.1. GTDB lineage: Bacteria > Pseudomonadota > Alphaproteobacteria > Rhizobiales > Beijerinckiaceae > Terripilifer. Next base: position 3,666 of record CANJWR010000003.1, read on the forward strand.
CGGAAGGACAAAGATGCGCGCAAGGGCGCGGCGTCTGGAATCAATATCGCCTAGACGCTGGTAGCTGCTTTCCACAACGCCCGGCCGTTGCAATACGCCTGCCGGAAGGCTTGCGACATTGCCCGCAATGGTCTCGCCCACAAAGGTCGTCACCAGATAGAGTGAAGCGCCGGGCTGGCGTGCGCGACGCTCGACGACATCCACAAGGGCCCGAATGCCACCCTGCGCATATTGTTCAGAAAGACCGGCAATTTCGGCCTCGATGGTCGACGCAATTTGTTCGTCGACGAGTTTCTTGACGTTCCACGCCACCCAGCCCATGACGGCGCCGGCGCTGATCGCCGAGATCAGCAAATAAGCGAGGGACAGCTTGAACGCTGTCGTGCGGAGGAGTTTACCGAGCGCCGTCACGGACCATGTATCCAGCGCCCCGAATGGTATGCAGCAATGGGAGATCAAAGCCCTTGTCGATTTTCGATCTCAGGCGCGAGATATGAACATCGATGACATTTGTCTGCGGATCGAAATGATAATCCCAGACATTTTCCAGCAGCATGGTCCGGGTGACGACCTGACCAGCGTGCTTCATCAAATATTCGAGCAGACGAAACTCGCGCGGTTGAAGAACGATCTCCTTGCCGCTGCGTGTGAGCTTGTGGGCCAGCCGGTCGAGTTCGAGATCTGCCACACGATAATGAGTTGTCTCGCCAGCGCTTGCTCCACGTCGGCGGGCCAGCACCTCGACGCGCGCCAGCAGTTCGGAGAAAGCATAAGGCTTGGCGAGATAGTCATCGCCGCCGGCCCTCAATCCCTTGACGCGGTCATCCACCTGACCGAGCGCCGACAGGATCAACACCGGCGTCTCAATCTTCTGTTCGCGCAATCCGCCGATCAGCGAGAGCCCATCCAGACGCGGCAACATCCGGTCGACGATCAGTACGTCGTATTCATTTTCTCTGGCCAGCGCATAGCCATCAAGTCCGTCTGCCGCATGGTCGACCGTATGGCCGGATTCGCGGAAGGCCTTGACCAGATAGGCGGCGGCGTCTCGGTCATCTTCAATGATCAGAATGCGCATGTCGGACATCTTAGCCGGTCCTTGCAGAAAACGGCAGGCCGGGGGGCGCCGGCCTGCCGTTCTGCGTCTGGAGGCGAGGGGGAGCCGGCTCCAGGTTGTTCATCGGGAGATCAGGACAGTGGATTGACCGCCAGAGCCACGAAGCGGGTCGAGTCGGCCGACTTCACGCGCAACAGAACAGCCTTGCGGCCATCCTTTTTGGCCTGATCCAGCGCGCGGGTCACGTCAGCCGGGCGGGATACTGCCTGTCCGGCCGCCTCCAGAATAACGTCGCCGGCGCGGAGGCCCTTCTGGGCCGCGGGGCCGTCTGCTGTCACATCGGAGACCACGACACCGTCACGACCTGCGCCGGCCACCTGCGCAGCAGGCGCCAGCGTCATGCCGTAACGAGCCAATGAATCGCCGCGCTGGGCATTATTTCGCTGGGGCGCAGCGTCGGCGCGTTGTTCGTTCGGCAAAACGCCTAACTGGACACCGATGGTTTTTTCCGACCCGTCGCGAACAACCGTCACGTCGATCTTCTTTTCTGGACCGAAGCTTGCGATCTTGCGCGAAAGTTCGCGCGGACCGTCGATCCTGTCGCCGTTGACGGCGGTGATCACATCGCCGGAGCGAAGTCCTGCTGCGGCAGCCGGAGCTCCCTTCTGGGCTTCAGCGACCAGCGCGCCCTTTTCACTTTTCAGCGAGAGCGAGTCGGCGATTTCGGCCGTCACTGGCTGAATCTGAACGCCAAGCCAGCCGCGCGCCACGCTGCCCTTGTCGTGTAACGAGGCGATCACGTCTTTCGCGACTTCTGCCGGAATGGCGAAGCCAATGCCGACGCCGCCGCCCGACGGCGAGTAGATCGCAGTGTTGACGCCGACGACCTGACCCTGCGCGTTGAAAGTCGGGCCGCCAGAATTGCCGCGGTTCACCGGCGCATCGATCTGCAGGTAGTCGTCATAGGGGCCCGAACCGATGTCGCGACCACGAGCCGACACGATGCCGGCCGTCACGGTGCCGCCAAGACCGAAGGGGTTGCCGACCGCGATCACCCATTCGCCGACGCGCGGGCTTTTCGCAGCAAAATCGACGAACTTGTAGGTTCCGCTGTCCTTGATCTTGAGCAGCGCGAGATCGGTCTTGGGGTCAGTTCCGACGACTGTGGCGGCGACGGTCTTGCCGTCGTCGAACGTCAGGGAGACTTCCGTCGCCTTGTCGACCACATGGTTGTTGGTGACCACATAGCCGTCAGCCGAAATAACGAAGCCCGAGCCCTGCGCCATGCCGGTGCGGGGACGCGCCTGAGGCTGCGACGGAGAATTGCCGTTACCGTTCTCCTCGCCGAAGCGGCGAAAGAAGCGTTCGAGCGGGTCGCCTGGCTCGAACTGGGGCAGGCCCGGACGACCGCTGGCGACCTGCCGGTCTTCGACGATCTTCACCTTGACGGAAACAACTGCGCCGCGAACCTGATCAACCACATCCGCAAAGGACGGCGCCGCGATGGCGGAAGCGTTCTGTGCATGGGCCGCATTCGGACCCGAAAGGATGGGGGAAAGGTTGGAATAGCCGGACACACCACCGACCGCGATGACGGCAGCCGCTCCGAGCAGGGCATAACGCAACGAGTGATGACGTGACCGCGAAGTTTCGCCGGTCGTGTTCTGGCTGGGGAGGTTCTTGAGCGAAGACATTCGGTTCTCCATCGCGACTTGCGGAACGCATCGCGTCCGCTGTGATGGAGAACATGGGGTAGCAGCCTTTACGCCGCAATTTCCGCAAGATGAAATCTTGTTAATGTGGCGAGACGCTATCTCGTTCGAGAATGTCCGATAGTCGCGCCTTTTCGCTTTCGCTCAACTCTGGCGACTGGACAATCGCCGCAAGCCGACGCTGGCGCATCGACGACAGGACTGCGGCGCCACCCGCCAGCAAGACCAGCAATGGCGTCATCCACAACAGCAGCGTCGCCAGTTTGAACGGCGGCTTGAGCAGAATAAAGTCGCCATAGCGCTGCACCAGATAGGTGCGGATGGCGTCGTCGCTGTCGCCTGCGGTAAGCCGTTCCCGCACGATCAACCGGAGATCTTTCGCCAGCGGGGCCTGCGAATCGTCGATGGACTGATTTTGACAAACCAGACAGCGAAGCTCGGACGAGAGATCGCGCGCTCGGGCTTCCAGCGCCGGATCGGGCAGGATTTCGCCGGGCTCGACCGCGAGGCCGACGCCAGGGAACGCCAGCAGCAGAGCGAGAATGAAAAGACGCAAGCGCTGCATGACTATTCCGCCGGAACGGAGCCCGGAGCGGATGCGGGCTTGCGCTGCGCGCGGCGCGCAACGCCAATCCGCAATCTCCGGTCGCTCAGGGACAACAGACCACCAAAGGACATCACGAGCGCGCCAAGCCAGATCAACGACACGAGCGGCTTCCAGTAAAGCCGCGCATCAAGAGAGCCGTCAGGGTTTTGCTCGGAAACGGTGACATAGACCTGACCGAACGAGAGCGTCGAAATTCCGGCTTCGCTCGTCGCCATCTGGCGCGTCGAGAAAAGGCGGCGCGCTGGCTCGATCTCCGCCACGAGGCGGTTGCCGTCGCGGATTTCGGTATGAACGACGAGCGCCTTGAAATTCGATCCGTCGCGCGGTTCGAAACTCTTGACGACGAGGCTCCATGGCCCGAGCGCAATCTGGTCACCGGGACGGATCGTCTGAACTTTTTCGATGCCCCAGCCGGTCGCAGCAAGCCCGAGCAGCGTCAGTCCGACGCCTGCGTGCGCAACTGCTGTGCCCCATGCCGAACGGGGCAAACCGGTCGCACGGGCCAACATGACTCCGGCGCTGGCGCCACGCACAAAAATGCGTCCGGCAACATCGACGAATGAACCAACAACCAGATAAATCGCAAGCGCGGCCGCAATAGCCGCCAGAAAGGGTTCGCCGCGCCAGGCGGCCAGAGCCAGCCCGCCGATGCAGCCAAGCGCCACTGCGAATGTCAGACGTTGCGCTGCGCCGAGGAGATCGCCGCGCTTCCACGACAGCAATTGTCCGATCGGCATCGCGAGAAAGATCGGGATGAATAATGGTCCGAACGTCATGTTGAAAAACGGCGGGCCGACTGAGATTTTTTCTTCTGTGAGCGCTTCAAGCGCCAGCGGATAAAGCGTGCCTATGAAGACCGTTGCGCAACTCGTCGTCAGCAGGAGATTGTTGAGGACCATCGCGCCTTCGCGCGAAATCGGCGCGAAGATTCCACCCGTCCGCAAGGCCGAAGCGCGGAATGCGAACAGCGCCAGCGAACCGCCGATGAAGAACACCAGAATCAGCAGAATGAATACGCCGCGCGTCGGGTCGGTCGCAAATGCATGGACCGACGTGAGCACGCCCGAGCGCACGAGGAACGTTCCGAGCAACGACAGTGAAAACGCCAGAATGGCGAGAAAGATCGTCCAGACCTTCAGGGCGTCGCGCTTTTCCATCACGCTTGCGGAATGCAACAACGCGGTCGCCGCAAGCCACGGCATGAGCGAGGAGTTCTCGACCGGATCCCAGAACCAGAAACCGCCCCACCCAAGCGTGTAATAGGCCCAGTACGAGCCCATCGCGATTCCCAGCGTCAGGAATATCCAGGCGATCAGAGTCCATGGCCGCACAAACCGCGCCCACGAGGCGTCGATCCTGCCTGCCAACAAAGCCGCCGCAGCGAAAGAGAAGGTCATCGAGAGACCAACATAGCCGAGATAAAGTAGCGGTGGGTGGATCGCCAGACCGGGATCCTGCAGGATCGGATTCAGATCCTGTCCTTCGATCGGCGGACGCGCCAGCCGCGCAAATGGATTGGACGTCAACAGAATGAACAGAAGGAACGCCGAGCCGATCCAGCCCTGAACCGACAGGGTCAGTGCGCGAAGATCGGATGGCATGCCGCGCGAAAAAATCGCCATGGACGCGCCGAAAACGCCGAGGATCAGAACCCACAGAAGCATCGAACCTTCGTGGTTCCCCCAGACGCCAGAGATTTTATAGATCATCGGCTTCGTCGAGTGCGAATTCTCGACGACGTTTAGCAACGAAAAATCGGACGCCACATGCGCCCACGTGAGGGATGCAAAAGAAATGGAGATGAGCACAAACTGCATAATCGCCACGGGCGGAGCGATGGCCATAAGGCCGGGTTCGCGCCTCAGCCCGCCATAAAGCGGCAGGAGCGACTGTATGATGCTCAGCGCCAGAGCCAGAACGAGCGCGTAATGTCCGGTTTCGACGATCATTGACGCTTCCTCAAAAACGCTTCGTCATGGCCGCGCCGGCGAAGACTTGGACGAGGGCTCGGCCCCCTGCCAGACGCCCTGCTTTTTCAAGCTGTCAGCGACTTCCCGTGGCATGTAGTTTTCATCGTGCTTGGCGAGGACGCTGTCTGCGCGCAATCGGCTCGGCGCTTCGATCACGCCCTCGACCACCACGCCCTGCCCTTCGCGGAACAGGTCGGGCACGATGCCCGTATAGGTCACGGCCACGTCCTTGTTGGTGTCGGTCACGGCAAAAGTGATGGTCTTCGCATCGGGCTTGATGACCGAGCCCTCCTTCACAAGGCCGCCGATCCGCAGACGCGCGCCCGCCGACAATGGACGTTCGGCGACTTCGGTGGGCGTCATGAACAGCGAGACGCTGCCGCGCAGCGCGAACAGTGTCAGCCCTGCCGCGCAGGCCACCACCGCCAGCGCTATTCCGATCAACATGAGACGTCGGCCCTTGCGGGACATTCTAGCCTCCTAGACCCAATTCGCGGGCCAGCGCATCGAGCTGCGCCAATCCGGCGGGGTCGGTTGCAAAACTCTTTCGCGCATCCGCCAACGCTGCAGCGGCGCGGTCCTTCTCGTTCAGCACCACATAGGCGCGCACAATCCGTAGCCAACCTTCAAGGTCGGCACCGTTCTGCGACAGTTTCGCCGCCAGGCCTTCAACCATGTTGCGGATAGCCGCAACCCGCTCCTGAGGCGGCAAAGCCGCAATCGCGCCACCCGCCGAAACGTCAGGCGCAACGCCCGAAATTGCGCCCAGACGTTTTCTCACCATCTCGGCCCAGTCGGCATTGGGTGGAGCTTTCGCCAGAAGATTGCCCCAAGTCTCGCGCGCCTTGTCCAGATCACCGCGCTGTTCAGCGGCGAGGCCCAGAAAGAACTGAGGCTGTGGCATTTCCGGGGCGGCGGCGGCGGCCTGCTCAAACGCTTTTTCTGCCTCGGGCGACACCTTGCCGTTCGCCGCATAAACAAGCGCTTCGCCGAGCGCATCATACTTCTGGGCTGAGCCGCCAGTCAGGCGGATGGTATTAACCAAAGCCTTGGCGGCGTCTGCGGCGCGGCCAAGCCTCATATAGACCGGCGCCACCAGTTCATAGCCCCGGGCGTCGTCTGGGTTTTGGGCCAGATGCTTTTCGATCTGCGCCAATGCGGCGTTAATGTCCATTTGTTCCGGCGGAGCCGCTAGCCGCGCCGTCAGCGGCTGATCGGGCACACCCGGATTGCCGATTAGCCGATAGAGGCCTAGCCCAATCCCCGGCACCAAAATGAGAGCAGCAACAATAGCAACACGCGAAGCCAGCTTCGATTGAGGTCGGGCTTCAGTGGCTCCTGCCAGGGCTATTAGCCGGCGGGCCGCCTCGGCCTTCGACAAAGCAGCGTCTTCCGGCGTCATCAGGCCACGTTCGACGTCGCGGGCAATTTCCTCAGATTGGGAGTTGAAGAAGGCGACTTCGCTTTCAGCGCGATCGACGCCGCGACCGGCCCGCAAGAGAGGCCAGAGGACGCTCAACAGGGCAAGGCCGGTCAGTGCTGCGAAAACAACCCAAAGCATGGGCGGGTTCATACCTGTTCCGGAGACGGTTTGGAATGGCTCATGCCATCAAACTCACGCCAGTTCGACCGCCGGAAGCCTCAAAATCGCCCGGAGTCCTCCTGTCGGGCTATCGTCAAGCTGGAGTTTTCCCGAATAGGAGGAGGCCAGATCGTCGACGATCGAGAGGCCGAGCCCAGATCCGGGCTTTGACTCATCGAGGCGACGGCCGCGCGCCAGAGCCTCTTCTCGAAGCGCCTTGGGCAAGCCCGGACCGTCATCGTCGATGATGATTTCCAGCTCGGGCGTGCTGATTTCCCCGGATGCCGGAGGCAAAATCGACACTTCGATGCGCACCTGTCCGGTCGCCCATTTGCCGGCATTGTCAACGAGATTGCCGACCATTTCTTCCAGATCCTGAACCTCGCCGCGAAACTTGACCGCAGCCGGGCAGGCAAGCTCAAAACCAACCGCGCGATCGCGGTAGATTTTTTCGAACGTGCGAACCATCCGCTGCATCACCGGGGCTACCTCGGCAACCGAGCCGATTACGCTTGAGCGGGCGGCTGCGCGCGCGCGGTCGAGGTAATACGTCACCTGATCGCGCATGATGGCGGTCTGTTCGCGGACCTTTTCTGCAACGGGAGATGGGTCAGAGCCGGCTTCATTGATCAGCACGCTGAGCGGTGTCTTCAGCGCATGGGCCAAATTTCCCACATGAGTTCTGGCGCGTTCGACGACATCGCGATTGGAAGCGATCAGAAGATTGAGCTCACCAGCCAGCGGCGAAAGATCTTCGGGAAATGAGCCATCGATCTTTTCTTTGTCGCCACGTCGAATGGACGTCACTTCATCCCGGAGATTTCGCAACGGCCTGAGGCCGAACCGCACCTGAAGCGCTGTAGCGCCCGCCAGCCCTATTCCGAGGAACCCAAAAGCAATCAAAAGCGCAAATTCAAAATCGACGACCTGTTTGTCGATTTCATCTACCGATCCGGCCACCTGAACCAGATAGATGCCGTCATCGCCGACATCTATCAGACGCTCGAGAATGCGAAGCCTTTTCTCGTCTGGACCACTGGCGTATCCACGGCGCAGTCCGCCCAGTTCCGGCGCGACGCCGAGGTCGGCCAGTTTCGGCAGACGCGCTGCAAAAAGGGAGCGCGACGCCTTGATCTCGGAGTTCGGCATATCAACGCGCGTGATCTGCCAATACCAGCCGGATAGCGCCAGTTCGAAACGAGGATCGCCCAACTGCCCCGGTTCGGTGCGGGTTTCGTCGCCTGGGGTGGCGACGTCAGCCACGATGGCGCGCAGATAGACACCCAGCCGGTCATCGAACGCGCGTTCGGTATTCTGCCGGTAAATGGTTGTCAGAATCAGCCCTGTCAGCAGTAGGAGCGTGATGCTCCACAATGCCGCTGAATAGAAAAGCCGCGTCGCAATCGGGGAGGATTTCAATCGACGCAGGAGCGAGATCATCAGCGCCTGGCGGGAGGTTTCGGGGCGTCCGCCGCGCCATCGTCATCGGGCGAAAGCAAATAGCCAAGTCCCCGAACGGTCTGGATCATGTCGACGCCGAGCTTTTTGCGCAAACGACCCACGAAAACTTCGATCGTATTGGAATCCCTATCGAAATCCTGATCATAGAGATGTTCGACGAGTTCCGTGCGGGACACTACCCGGCCCATATGGTGCATCAAATAGGCAAGCAGGCGATATTCGTGCGAAGTCAGTTTGATGGCGTTTCCGTCCACGACGACGCGGCTAGCCTTGGTGTCGAGCCGAATTGGACCGCAGGCCAGTTCATTGGTGGCGTGGCCGGTAGCGCGGCGCAGCAGTGCCCGAAGGCGAGCCAGCACTTCCTCCATATGGAAGGGCTTGGCGACATAATCATCCGCGCCCGCGTCAAAGCCCTGAACTTTGTCGCTCCAGCGATCGCGCGCGGTAAGAATCAGCACCGGCATCATGCGACCTGCCTTGCGCCATTCTTCCAGGACCGTGACGCCGTCCTTTTTCGGCAAGCCGATATCCAGCACGACCGCGTCGTAGGGTTCCGTATCTCCGAGGAAGTGCCCCTCCTCACCATCAAAGGCCTTGTCGACCGCATAGCCGGCCTGTTCCAGCGCTGTCGTCAGTTGACGATTGAGGTCCTTGTCGTCCTCCACAACCAGCAAACGCAATTTAGCCCCCAAAATGCCGGCAACGGCATCGCTTAAACATCAATTTCGTACGTTGACCGGCAGGCCGTCCTCGGCGTTGACATAGACGCGTGTTACCTTGCCGTCTTGAGGAAGCAAAGTCATCTCATAGACCCACATATCACCCCATTTGCACAGGCGACTGATGAGAGGCTCGGCCCGCATGGAGCGCGACGCTTCGCGGAGCGCCGCAAATGGGTCCGCCAGCTTGAATTCGTCGATAGCGGCGCGTGTTTCCCTAGGGGTATAGCAAACACGCCCGCCGTCCATTTCGGCGGCGGCGAGCGGGTGTCCGGCAAGGACCGGCAAAAAAAAGGGCAGAAGGTAGAACGAACGCATTCGTATAATCTGGCAGGGATGGGGTGAACCGTCCATGAACGAATACGTTGGTTTTTGAGGGAAATTTCGACGACGGTCGCTACCTCAGGCAATTGGCCCCGTGGCGCGAAAACGGCCGACGACAGCGTTGACGCCCCCGAGCAATGCCGTGAGGGCGGCGCCGAAACCCGCCATATCGTTTGATTTCCAGGCCAGCAGAGCCCCGGCCCCCGATGAACCTATCACCGCCAGCGATGACCAGACGGTCTGGGACGCCCAAAAAGGCTTGGCTTCCAGGGTCGCAATGCTCGCTTTGGTCACATTCATATTCTACTCCTGATTGGGGCGCACACGCGCCGGTTGAAGAAGCGGCCAGAACGGGCGAAACGTCAGCTCACCGGAATTGTGACGATCAACGGAAATCCACGCCCCACGTTCGGGCTGATCTGGTAAATTCGCAGATCAAGCGTCGTGCGAGCAGCGCCGAAGTCGGCCAGTTCATCGGCACTCGGGTAAGTCAAAGACGTCAAATTTCCGGCCAACGTTCGAACCGGCGATCCGGCATTCATGATTTCGATTTCGTAAGCTTCGCTGGTTTCACCAATAGGAACGTCCAGCAGATCCCAGCCGTCGGCGTCGCGACGGCCGCGGCGAACAAACGAGATCACTATGCCCCCGACCTCGCGGCGGGCGGTCGCCCGAACCGGCGCATATGGCGAAAGCGCCTTTAGCCCGACTGTCGCGGCAAATTCCACACAGGCGCTGTCGGCATAGTCGCCGGCGGCCGGCCCTATGCGGTAACGAATGGTCGAACCCAGCAACGAGATGTCCGATGTCAACGAAACGACGGCCTGATCGAGCAGGATAAACCTTGAGCCCGCAGCAATGTTGCGCTCCGCCAGATGCTCCTCACCGACAACGCCGCGCACGAACTCGGACAATTTCCACGTGTGCGGCCCTATCAGGGTCGCCGTCGCGAACGAGAAGATTTCCCAATTTCCCGAAGCGTCGGAAATCGCGGCAGCATTGGCGCCGCCAAGCATTTCGATCTGGGAAACCGACGAGAGCGCCCCATAGGCTAGTCGAACCACAAGTTCCGTTGAATGATCGATGCGACCGGTGGGACCGGGAAGAAAATCCGCCAACGTCTCACCAAAAATCGCCCGGTGATCGATCGTACGCAGAAACTCGAACGACGAACTGCCGGCCGCGCGCCAGATGGCCAGAGGCCCGGTCCAAGGATCGGCGAAAGCCGCAACATGTTGCAACGCCGGCGGCTCGGATCGCGCAATCGCCAGATCCAGAATCTCCACATGAGCAGGTCCGGCGAAGGCAATCGGCGGCGCCGTATATGGTGAAAACTTTGCCGGCATCCGCTCGTAGATTGACGGTTCGATGGCGCGTGCAGAGACTTCGCGTTCGAAACCATCGGAAATTTTCTGAATGCGATACAATCGGCCCCCGCCTGCGACGGGCAGACTGACAGCGTCTCCCGGCTCAATACCAAGCAGGCCTGGACGCAAGACGCATTGCGCGGTCTCGCGTTGAACCCAACTGTCTTCCAGAGCAATGTCGACCAGCCGCTGGGCCTGCGCGCGTTGCAGGACAATCGCCAGATCGGACTGCGACTTGCGGCGCGAAAAGCCCTCAATGCGACGCGACTGGGCAGTCGCGGTGCGATACGCGCCATCAGCGTCCCAGAAAGTCATGGCAATCTCATCCGGCAATTCCGACTCCTGCGCCCGAACGAGTTGAAACAACGAGCCATCCTTTTGTGGAACCAGATCGTCGTCCGACAGTTCCGTGACGCTCGAAGCGTCGCGCATGGAACAGACGACTGACGCGCCTGCAGACCTGACATCGAAGCCGAACAACGATGTTAGAGGATCAATCGCCGCGCGCGGCGACATCGGCTTGTCGAGCACATAGCCGTCGACCATTCCATCAATGGCGGGAAGCGCCATATCGGCCACTTCAGATCCAAGCGCCTGAACCAGATAGTCAAGCCCGACGCTTTCCAGACGACCATTCAACCAGTGTCCGGTCTCCCAGTTTTCGACGTCGCCCCAGACCGACGATTGCGTCGGAAACGCCGGTTAAGGTCGCGCATCCCAGGCCCAGAGATGAATGCGCGAAACATCCACCATACGTCCCCCATACAAAGATGAAACGGGATTTGCGCCTTCGACATAGCCTCGCAACGCGGGATCGAAATGCGCGAGGAATGCTTCGAGCACGCGCGACTGGATCAGGTCATCCCGAAAGCCACGCGAGAAATGCGGCAGGCCGCCTTCCGATGATTTGGCGTCCGGAAATACATTCGGCGCATTGCCACCACGGTCGACAGCCGGACATCCGGTTTCGATCAACCAGATTGGCTTCGACGCAGGCGTCCAGGCAGTTGTGCCAGCAAGTTCGACGCCGCCCGCACGCTCCACATGAGGATGCGACCACCAGCCGGCGAGATCCTTCGGACGAAAGATCCAAGGCTTGCCGTAAGCGTCGTCTGAAATTGGCGCTCTGTTCTGTGTTTCGCGCGCAGACGCATCTGCATAATACCAGTCGAAAGCTTCGCCGCCGGTCATCCGAGATTGAAGATATGATCGTTCATAAACCGACCGAGATGCTTCGCGATCGAGATTACCGAAACCATCGCGCCAGTCCGAAAGCGGCCAATAGGCGTCGATGCCGACGAAATCCACGCTGGACGAAGACCAGACAGCATCGAGCGGAAACCTGATCTCGTTGCCGCCATTCAGAACATGTGCGCCATATTCGGTCCAGTCGGCGGCGTAGGACATTTTTGTTCCGGCGCCGAGAATCGCTTTGCAATCTGCGGCCAGTTGAGCCAGAGCGGTCGCTGCCGGATAGAAGCCAGACGCCGAACGCACGCGCGTCAACGACGCAAGTTCCGAGCCGACCAGAAAGGCGTCGACGCCCCCGGCCTGATTGCAAAGATTTGCGCAATGGAAAATGAAACGACGAAACGACCATTCTGTCGCGGCTGGCGAGACCGAGCCAAAGAAATTCTGGATTTGTGTTGCGGCTGCGGATGAGGAATCTACCGAACCGGAAACGCCCGGCGCGGGCGAACAGGTGATCCGGCCACGCCAGGGAAAAGCCGGTTGAGAGGAAGCGCCAGTCCACGGATCGACGCGTTCGTTTCCGGCCGGAATGTCCATCATGATGAAAGGATAAAACACGACCGAAAGTCCACGCGCCTTCAAGTCGATAATCGCGTCGACGACGGATTGATCAGACGGCGTTCCACCATAAGCGGGTCGGCCGCCGGAACTGGAAACCACGCGCGCATCGAGGCGATCAAGGCCGGCGACGGACCATGATGTGTTTTGTATAAACTTGCTTTCATTTTCGACGCGCGGCGCAATCGTGCATTGCCCGGCCCGCAAATCATCGCCGAACCATGAGACAATCAAAGCAACGCTTTCAAGGTTCGGGCAAAGCGCCTGCAAGGCGTCGAGAGAGGCTGTCCAGTCGCTGGCGCGTACAAGTTGATGACGATTTTCGCTGGAAGACAATCCAAAGCTCTTCACCTGCGTGAGCGAAGACGGCGAATAGGCAAATTCCGAAGCGCCGGGGATGAGATCGATAGCGCGAACCATCGACGCAAGGCCACCGACAGGTCTGACGACCTCGAAAGTCAGTTGCGGAACACGGTTTCCGAAATCCACCAGCGGCATGCGTTCGAACACGACATAGGCAGTTCCCCGATAGGCCGGGACGTTGCCGCTACCTTCCTTGGCGACGATCAGCGCATCAGGTTCCTGCGTTTCAACACCACGATAGATTCGGATCGTGAATTTAGTCTGGTCAATTTCCTTTCCATCCGCCCATATACGACGGACTTCAGCAATCGGACCCTCGCAAACAGCCACTGCGAAATTGGCGTAGTAGGAGAATGTCGTGGTGTTTGAGGAGCGGCCGCCACCTTTCGAGCCACTGGAGCCGGAGCGGACCGTGGTGGAGCTTTCCTCGAAACGCGTCGCCCAAATGATCTGACCGCCAACACGTGCACGACCATAAACGCGCGCCAGCGGCGCACCTTCCGTAGACGAAATGCCCCCCAGGGACGATACCCGCGGACCCACGCGATCAGAGCCGGACGGTGCCAAAACGCTTTGATCGATTGTCGCGCCCGCTACCGCGCCCAGAGCGCGACCGAGAATTGCCCCGGCCGGTCCGCCAAAAATGCCGCCGATGACGGCGCCGGCGGTTTGAAGCACTAGCGTCGCCATTCTTAACCTCGATGATGATCAGGATTCAGACATTCAAATCCGGCACACCCGGAAACGCGAATGCATACGCGATACGTCGCCGCCACCAGTGGCTGAGTGCAACTTCACAAACGGAAGAGCCATCTTGCGCATGCACCATCGCATTTGTGGAGACCGCGATGGCTACATGTTTGGCTGGAACATTGGCGCGCCACCGGAACAGCAATATGTCGCCAGCTTCAAAATCTGTCTTGCCGACAGGCCTGAAATTTCGAAAGCCGGCTTGCGCAAGACGTTCCGTCGCGCTGGCCTCCGCCCAATCTGCCGAATAAACCCCCGGGCTTTCGGGCTCCGGACCAATGAGTTCACGCCAGACGCCGCGAACAAGGCCAAGGCAGTCGCAACCAACGCCAGACAAAGACGATTGATGCAGGTATGGTGTACCGATCCAGCCTCTGGCAGCCTCCACAATGCGCTCACGCGACAGTGGGCTAACAATTGGTTCCCTGCTCATTGGAATAAGCTGCCGCCATCCATTTGCTGATCACTACGCGATGGATAGGAGGCGACCATGTCGTTTCCCGGCATATGTGGGAAGCCTCGAAAATTTGCCTGATTTGAGAACTTCGATCTACAGGCTGAAAAGGACTTGTCGCAACCGGCCGTCAGCCGGAAGGTGTCGCCGAGCTCAACCGATTGTGCGAGCGGGACCCAGAATGTGAGCGAGTGATGCCCACTCCTCATTGTGTGCCCCTTGATCAGAGCTTGAGCGCCGGAATTCGGGCCTGACGTAAATGTAAGAGTTCCTCCGGTGAACCAGCCAGACTCTAAGTCGCCCAGATCTGCGCGCAGATCGTGACGCGTTCCGGCAACTGCTGCCGAGGCTGTGACAGTTAGCTCCGCTGCCGCCAGCGACACTCCGCATTCCGCATCGCCTAGACTGGCGGCGCACGCAGCCTGAAACAGGCGGCCCCGAACCTGATCAAACTCGTGCGCAATCGTTCGCAGCTCAGTCGTAAATGTATTCTCGGTGCGACTGACTTCGCCAATCGTCCCTGCGTCCAACAAATGTCGTTGCGAAACATCGCTCCAGTTGACGATCCAGGTTTCAACGGATGCGCCATCATAAACTCCATTTGCCAGATCGGACTCATTGAGCGAAGCCGACGTAAGCGCTCCTGACACTTCGGCGCCGCCGACCGCCAATCCAAGCGCATTCTCTGCCTGAGTGGCGTCGAGACCAGTCGAGGCAATGAATGTACGGCCGCCGAAAAAAAGATCCCGATCATGATCAGTGAAGCCAATTGCCACGGAATCTCTCCGTGTCACGAGCCAGCATCGACACAGTGTCGTGGCCGTTCCGGCAATATGTTCGGCAAGTCCGGCTGACAGTTCGCGCATGGCGTCGCCCTTCGGTGATCAGGGAATGATTTCGACGAGGGGAATATTCGGAATTTCACCGGCCTCGAACGCTGCGAGATCGACTTCGAGATAGTCAGTGTCGAATCTCACCGGCACATCGAACCGAAAGCCTGCGGTTACCACTGCGCCTGCTGCGGGCGCATGGCCTGTTGCAAACGTCACCGCGCCGCTTGTTGTGTCGGTGGTGAAATCCACCCCTTCGGTCATTTCACCCCCCGCAACACAGACCCGTATGGAGCCCGCGACAGGCTTTGCAATCGGACGCGAATAGGGAGCCAGCGTTCCGTATGTTTTAGTCAACCGAAAGGTTCGATTGATCGCGTCGCCTTCGCCGATCAACTGATCGAAAGGTGAAGGGGCGCCATTGATGGGAGATGACGTACAATCCATGCGGTCCCGCCATCGGAAGCCATAAAGCATGCCCCGGCGCTCTTCGAAAAATGCCAGAACGGCGGAGATGGACGCCAGGGATTTAATGCCGTAGCCGGCATCGTACCGGCGGCGGGAATGAGCCCAGCGCTGGTTGCGCGTTTCCCGTCCGGACCCTGCGCTTGCCACCTGGGTCCGTCGTTCCGGGCCGCCACGCGCATGAAGCGCAACATCAAGTGGAAACAGAACTTCATGAAAGCTCGTCATCGGGATTGATCCATCTCAAGTTCTCCAGCGAGAGCGCGGATTAGTTTAGGCTACCGAATGCTGACGGAGACCAGAATGAGCCATGTTCCCCATGAATTGCATGAAGAATTCCCGGACCATATTGAGAAGATCCGTCGCCTGAAGACCGACAACGCACATTTTACCAAGCTTGCGGATCGCTATCATGAATTGAACCGCTCTATTCACCGCGCAGAAACCGACGTTGAGCCGACGGGCGACACAATTCTGGAAACCATGAAAAAGCAAAGGCTCGCCCTGAAAGACGAAATCGCCAGAATGATAAGCGGATAATCGCTAGAGCCCCCGCTGACCGCGTGACACGGCGCGGGCCAGCGTCCCTGAAATTTGCACTTGCGAACGCCGGAAACTATCCGCATCCGACGTCGAGATGTTGACCGTGATAGAGGTCGGCGACGCTGCTCCCTGCGTGGACAGGCCGAGCCTGCCGTCGGGGCCGCGCGACAGCGGCACGATTGCCTCCGCGCCCCGCTCTCCCATCAGCCCCAGGCCTGAGCCCGAACCAAAAAAAGTAGGACGGGAAACTATTCCACCCTCCGCAAAGGGAGTGATCGATCCGGAAAATCCCGATAGCATCCCACCGACCATCGAGGTCAGACCGGTCTGGAGCGGCTGCAAGCCCGCGTTCAAGGCAAGTCTTGTGAGGCTTGAGCCAATTGTCTGAAGCGTCTGCTCGAAAGATCGGCCGTTTACGACTGCGCCCGCAAAGGCATTCGTCAGCGATCGTGAGACTTTTGCGGCAGAGAGATCGATCCCGTCCAGCGCATTTCTGATCGTGCCAAGATCCGCAGCTACAAAAGGCGACGCGCCGCCCGCAAAGTCAGTCATTTTTCGCAATCCTTTCGTCAGGGTAAGCCGACATGAGCGACGCAAGAGATGCGCGATCGGGCGGAGACGATAACTTTCCGCGAAAGCCCTCGACCGCGTAGGCAATTTCGCGCGGAGTCATTTGCCAGATGTCTCTCGCAGGTAGCCGCAAAACACCAAAGCCGAAAGCCAACGCCTCGTCCCACGGAAATGCCGGCGGAGCGGCATAGTATGCGCGAGTCTGGCTTGCTGACACATGCGTCAGGCGTCCTGCGGCTTCGGAGGGAAATGGCCATCCTCCGTTGCCCCATTCATTCCAAAGGTGGCGACCAGCAGGCGAGCCGCAATATTCAAATATCCAGCCAATCCGTTATCTGACTGGAGCGAAGCAATCTCGTCGTCGGAAAGCGTGGCGCCACCGCCTTTCAATCCGCATGAAATAATCGCCAGCAAATCGCGCGACGAAAGGCTTGCGCCTTCGAAGCGCTTTGCTATGCCGACAAGATCGCGCTCTCCGAACCGTTGCTCGAGTTCCGCTAACGCCCCGAGGGTCAGACACAACACATGTCGCTGACCGCCAAGTGTCGCTTCAATTTCACCGCGTCGCAGATTGGCCATGGTTAGGCTCCTGTGAACGAAAGTGCGCCGGCGGATTCAAGCGACAGTTCGAACGTCACCTCGCCCGCATGCTCACCGCGATAGTCGAGTGATGAAACCTGAAACTGTCCTTGAATCGTACCGAACGAAGGCACAACGATTTGCCAGGTGCGGATCAGGCCATCGAAGAAGACCTGCCGAACCATTTCATCCGAAACAGCATCCTTGAAAATTCCTGTCCCGGCCACGCTGGCGCGACGAACCCCGGCGCCGGCAAGCAACTCCCGCCAGCGACCACTTGATTCAGCGTGCGTCACATCGACCGCATCAGTATTTAGCGCGAGCCTTTGCGTGCGCAGCCCTGCGACGGTCACAAAGGTTCCGTTGCCGTCATCAAGCTTGAGAAGTAGATCCTTGCCTTTCTGGGCAGCCATATTTGATCCTTTCAGAATTTCAGAGATTCTGTTCAGTGACGACTCTGAAGCGTGCAGAGGCGCGCGAAGCGTCCATTGCTTTCGCGTCGCGTTTCCAAGGCTAAAAGCCTCATGTTCACCAAATAGTGGCCTTCCAGCGACAAATTCGAATCATTGAGAAGCCTTACGACATCGGCGGCAATGCCGATGGCCTCGCTAACTCCATGCTGGGTCGACCAGGCATGAACGACGAGAAACTGCTCGGCTCCTTTATCGGTCGATGTCGACCAATCACCAACGGTTACATCGCCAAAGGTCAGATATGGCGTCGGTGCACCGCGTGGCGCCTCGTCATGGACTGGCTGGTTCAAGAGCTTTGTCGCCAGAGCCGTGTCCGCCGCCAAAACAGAGCGAACGGCTTTTCGCAGAGCCGTCACCGGCGAAACTGTCATGCGGCAATCTCCTCGCAGAGGCAGATCATCTGGATTTTCTGCTGATCCGGGTTGAGAACCGAACGGATCAGCATAAGCCTGTCGGACGTTCGCAGACGCATGCCCGCACGAATGTCCGGGCGCCAGCGAGTGTAAACGTGATGCGTGAGACTTTGCTCCTGGCGGTCGGCCGCAAATCCACCCGCGAAACGAAGCGATTCTATGGCCGCCCAGAGTTCGCCTGCGGGCTCGAAGGAACGCAGGCGATCACCGTTGTTATCGATGTGGTCGACCGGTCGTTCCACGACAAGGCGATGCCGGAGATCGCCAACGGAACGCCGGTTCACTTGAGCCTCGCGCGCCGATAGGGCGCCAAAATCGCCGCCACGGCAGGCGGACACTGCGTTCCATCCTGCCCGAACGCGGCATCGCCGCGATGTTCGTACCAATTCGCAACGAGCAGCCTTGTCGCGTGGCGCAACGGATCGGGAACGGCAGCGGCATTCGCACCGTAACCGGCCGTGACGTCAATCTCCACGCCCGAACGGACGGAGAGCGGCGCGGTCGGGATTGCCAGAATTTGAAGAGTCGGGGGATCAGAATTGGGTTGCAACCAATAGCTGGCAGAATTCAGGATGGAGACATCGCCGGATGGATTTCTGCTTCGCACCGCATCGATCGCCAGCACGGGCGCCAGAGGCAAGACGATCACGCCGTCAACCGGCCATGCATCCAGTACAATTCGCCAGTGTTGGGAGGCAAGAAGGCGTCGCGTCGTCTGCTCGACAAGCAATCTGGCGCTGACGATCAGGGCCGATAGAATGTCATCGTCGCGATTGGTCTCGATGCGAAGCCATTCCTTGACCTCGTTGAGCGACAGCGGCTCGACAGTTGGTCCGGCTAAAAGAAACTGGGACATTGGAACTCCTCCGCAGTTGCGCTACAAACGCCAACGGAATGGATGGAACGAATGAAATTCACAGCGACAGTCGCCCTCGGGGTGGCAGCAATATTTCTGTCTTCAATGCAGGCACATGCGTTGGTTGGCCCCTCGAAGTCAGGCGACGCTTTTTCGCCCTACGTGGTCATGGTGCTGAAGCGCACGCAGTCACGCGCAGGCTTTTGTTCCGGCGTAGTTGTGGCGCGCGATGTGGTGCTAACTGCGGCGCATTGCGTGACCGGAGCGGCGGATATTCGCATCCTCCCAAGTTCTGGTGGGCAGACTGACCTGCTGGAAGTCGCTACTGTTCAGACTCATCCGGAGTTTCGCCCCAATGCTCCAAGAACCCGCGAGCGCTCGATTGATCTCGCACTTGTGCGCATGAAGAGCCCCTTGCCGCCGCAACTATCCGCTGCCCCACGCCACAACGGCGAGACGATCACGATCGGCACACGTTTTCGCATCGCGGGCTTCGGCATTGCGGTGGAAGGCAACGAACGCAGCGCCGGAAAATTACGCGAGGGAGAACTCGCTGCGCGCGCTCCGCTGTCGTCTATTCTGCTCTGGGCTAATGACCCATCAGGCAAAGGTTTCGGCGCCTGTACGGGTGATTCTGGCGGTCCTGTTTTTGCGAATGACAGCGCCACCCTTGTCGCCATCACCGCTTGGGCCAGCGGATCAGGAAAGCGGCAATGTGGCCTGCTTACACAGGCAACTCTTGTCGCGCCTCAGGCCAAGTGGATCGACAGCGTTCTGGCGACTTGGGGAGCGCGCTAATCGCGCTCCCCGACCGCATTCAGACAGTTCCGAACTTGAGCAGCTTGATGGCGTCGAAATCCTGGATGCCACCGCCCACACGCTTGGTGGTGTAGAACAACACATAGGGCTTCGACGAATAGGGATCGCGCAGGATGCGAATGCCCCGACGATCAACCACCAGATAACCGCGCTGGAAGTCGCCGAAGGCGATCGAAAAGCTGTCGGCCGCAATGTCCGGCATGTCTTCAGCCTCTACCAGCGGGAAATTCAGCAGCGTCGCCGGCGCCCCGATGCTGGTCGGAGGGCACCAAAGATATTCGCCAGTGGAGGCCTTGAACTTTCGGATCGCGGCCTGCGTCTTGCGGTTCATGACAAACCGCGCATTCTGCCGATACCCGGCGCGCGTTGCGTAGACGAGATCAACCAACACATCCGACGGGTTGCTCGCCGGAAAGGCGCCGGCAGCACCGCTCACCACATAGGCGGTCTTGCCCCAACTCCAGGCTGCGGTGGTTGACTTCGTGTAGGACAAAAAGCCGGTTGGATTGTTGACGCCATTGCCGTTGACGAAAGCTGCGCCTTCCTGCTCGGCGAAGACCGTATCGATTTCTTCGGCGATCCACTTCTCGATGTCGACCGCCGCGTCATCAAGCAGCGACTGCGTTGCTGCAGGCATCGCATAAAGCTCCATCGCCGGAAACGACATATCGGCAATCTGCTGATTGGCGCTCTGTGGACGCGCATCGGCTTCGGCAACCCAGCCAGATGCCGGACCCGACAATGAAAAGGCCTTCTTGAATGTTGCGGTCGAGATTTCCCGCACAGACGCAATCGCCCGGATCGGCGAAATATTCGCCATGCGTCGAAGAATTTCAGCTTCAGCCGGCACCGGAACGAGATAGCCGCCATCCGGACCAGAGCCAACAGACATTGCCTTTTCTTCAATCGCGCGCAGATCGCCCGCCTCGCCGGAGCGGACATAGGAGCGGAAGGCGGCCTTGTGCTCACGCGCCTGCGGGTCGTCTGCGGACTTCGCATTCAGTTCGAGTTTCGGACGTGAACGCTCGAGAGCCTGAGCATCGATGCGACGTTTCGTTTCATCAATGGCGCGATCTATACGAGCCAGCTTTTCTTCGGTGATCACGTCGCTCGACAAGCGGCTCTCGATCTGATCGAGACGCTGATCGTTGGTTTCCTGAAACGCCGCAAATGCGCGGTGCAATGCTTCAAAGTCTCCGGCGGCTGTCTGCACGCTCGACTTCATTTCAATGGATGTCATCGGTTACTCGTCTGTCATGAGAAAAAGAAAAGGTGCAACCCGGCGGCTGCGCCTTTGATGGCGTGGTTCACGTGCCGTCTATTTTTTCCCCGCGCCCGACGGCGAATGCGCGGGCATTTCTAGCGGTGTGGGTGCAGAAGCTGTCGGAATTCTGTCGCAGCAGAGTTCCATTTCAGTTTTACAATTCCGGCGTTCCAGGTCACCGCATTGGCGATACCCTTAACGCGCGAAACGCGGGCCTGCAGCAGCATAGGAAATGTCACGACGGAGATTTCCTGCAAGTCGACTTGCGTGAGATTACGCACGCCCGTGCGAGCATCCTTGTAGGATTTACGCGCATGAAAGCCTATAGAAAGGCCGTCTACGGCGCCCTCACGCATGAGCGCCAGAACTTCACGGGCCTTTGCGACAGCGAGATTGAGCTTGCCTCGTACCTTGAGGCCGCGATGATCCTCGCTGATACTGAGCCATACGCCGATGGGTGTTTTTGCATCGTGTTGCCAGAGCATTTTGATGCTTCGCAGCGAGGTGTTCGCTAACGTTTCACTAAAGGCTCCACGTTCGACCCTGTCACGTCCGAGATCCACGATGCCGAACAGGCTCGCGTAGCCTTCGAAAACCCCAGCCTCATTGATGCTGGTAACGGAAAGAGATGCTCGCTTGGTTTCCAGACGCAGCGATGCTTTCGCCAGACTGACAGATGTCATGTCGTCTCCTGTTGTTCGATTGGCCTATCGTTTGCGCCGCGAAGGCAATGTGCGAGTGTTCGTTTTTTTCTGCGGCTTCGGTGCGAGGCGCTCCAGAACACGTACAAAATGACGGAAGATGAATTCCGGCTCAGCCTCATCGGGCGAATTGCGTCCGATCCATTCGGACTTCGGCATCCGGCTTCGCGGAGGCGAATTCATTTTTCATCTCCAAATCGGCGGTTGAAATGCGACAACTCACGGACAAAGCCATCAAACCGGCGGTTTGCGGCGGCGAGTTCCTTCAGCGTCCACACCAGAAGTCCTGAGGAACCGCTCGCCCACAGGAACAGCGCAAGATGCGCAAGGTCGCCGCGCTCGACGATGGTTTGGGTGATGTCCGTCATGGCGCTGGTGTTCCGGATTTCGGTATCATGTCGAAACTTTCGACTTGGCGCCGTAGCCGACAGCCTCACGCTTTTCATCGTCGGCGAGAAAGCTCGCCTTGCCTATGCGATCCCATTCGGCGGCGCGTTCGCCCGCCAGCGCATCAATGCGATCCACATTGTAGTCGAGGCGAAAACTTCCGAACGCCGGTTGCAGCCAGGCCGCGACGCTCCTTTGGGTTCTGGCCACCAGCGGAATAACTGTCTGTCGCCAGAATGCGCGCTGCGCTTCCTGATAGTTTGAATAGGTGTTGTCGCCTGGAATGCCGAGCAGCATGGGCGGAATGCCGAACGCGAGTGCAATTTCACGCGCTGCAATCGCCTTCGCCTCGACAAAATCCATGTCTTTCGGGGTCATCGACAATGCCTTCCAGTCGAGCCCGCCTTCGAGCAGGAGCGGACGGCCTGCATTGCGCGCGCCGGAAAAACTTTCGTCGAGTTCGGCTTTCAGGCGATCAAACTGTTCGTCGCTCATCGCAGCGCCACCTGCGCCTGCATAAACGAGCGCGCCGGAAGGTCTCGCGGCATTGTCGAGCAGCGCCTTGTTCCAGAAGCCCGCCGAATTGTGAATATCGAGCGCCACCTGTGCGGCCTGCAATGGCGCAAAGCCATAGTGATCGTCGAGCGGGTGAAACAGTTTCAGATGCAGGATCGGCGAGAGGCCTTCGGGACTGACCTCAAAGCGCACGCTATCAATTCCAACGGAATATTCAAAAGCCGCTGGCCAACCGTTCCGTCCCGGGATGATCGTCATGCGATCCGGTCGCAGCGAGTAGAGTTCGCGCGGTCGTTCCTCGATGCTGGCGGATTCGATATAGGCGTTGCCGAACAGAAGCAGATTGGTGAAAACGGATTCGAGGAAAGTCGCGCCGACATCATTCGGGTTGGGGCGTTCCAGAAGGTCGAGCACCGGATGATCGACGATTTCCTCGCGTCCGTTGAACATGATCCACGGAACCGACGCGGAGGCTTCCGCAATCATTCGTACGGCGCGATAGACAATTGCGTTGCGCTCATATCCTTGACGGGTCAGTTCGGTGACATTGCGCGACGTCCAGCGCGCCTGACCAAGCGAATGAAGCGCCATCACAGCGCCCGCGCGCGAAGATTTCCGATCGTCCGTCGAAACAACGCGTGCGCGTGTTCCACCGCCCATCAGCCTTGAGAGCAAAGAAGCCATGATGATGTCCGTTTGAAAGAGAAACTGTGTCGGGCAGTCAGATCTTGCGCATGCGCGGACGCGCCGGTTCAGGCGTCAAGGCCAGCGCCGAAATGGCCCAGACGAGCGCATCCAGACGATCCGGGCTGGCGCGGCCCGGCAAGCCGTCGGGTCCGAAAGCACACATCTCGTCTTCCAGCTTTGGAAATGCGCCAACATGGCGCACGCGATCTTGTTCGTAGAGTTGCGCAACCGGGGCAGCGCGCAGATATTTACCGCGTGTCGCCCGCACCTGTCGCACAGGCGCGCTGTCGTCAGCTTCGGCAATCACGGCGGCGACCATTTCGCCGCCCTGATTCACTTCGGCAATCAGTTCATCGGCTTCATGTCGATGATAAAGCGCCAACGCCGCGCGCGACCATGCTCCGGGGCGTGCAGCGGAAAGACTGGCGTCTTCCAGCACAAAAATGAAGCCGTCTGCATCAACGCCCGCCGCCACAATACCGCATGAATCGGCGCGGCGATGCGAGGAGGCCGGCGGGTCGATCGCCACCACGACGCGCCTGAGTGGCGGGACTTTCTCAACCCGGCAGGCTTCCAGAAGATCGCGCGACCAGAGACCGTCGCTGCGTTCTTCCACAATGTCGCCATCGATTTCCTGACGACCCAGACGTGTTCCCGCGTAGCGCGCGACGATCCGGTCGAGAAAGATCGGCGCAAGGTTTTTCGCATTGGCGTGCGTCGACACGCGGGTCAATGCAGTCTTCGGATCGTTGACCAGACGGCGCAGCAACGGCTGCGGACGCGGCGTCGTGGTCACCAATTGTCGCGGATGATGGCCAAGACGCAGGCCGAACTGAAGCATGTCGAATGTCTCCTGCCCATAACGCCACTTGGCCAGTTCGTCGAGCCAGGCGAATTCGAATTGCGGTCCGCGCAGACTTTCCGGATCGTCCGCCGAGAACGCATAGGCGACAGCGCCATTCGGCCATTCAAGCCTGCGGCGCGAGGGCTCCCAAACGGGGCGCTCATCGCCACGATGAACCGATAAAATGCCAGAGACGCCTTCAATCATTACATCGCGCACATCGGCGGCCGTCTCGCCGATCAAGGCGATCCGCCCGACTGGTTCAATCGCCAGTGAGGGCTCGCCCAGCGCGACAGCCTTGATCCATTCGGCGCCTGTGCGGGTCTTGCCTGCCCCGCGCCCGCCCATGATGAGCCAGACCGTCCAGGGTTCGCCGCCCTGACCGAGCAGCGGCGGCCATTGATCGTCGCGCGCCTGCAATTCCCAGCTTGCGATAACATTGTCGAGTTCTTCAGCGTTGAGGCTCTTCAGGAGCCTCGGGAGCTGGCCCAGTTCGAAGAGCTTCCTCAAGTCGGCGCGCAATGTCCGCTCGCAGTGTGGCCATGTCGCGGGCAGGTCGTTCGACTTGTCCATCACGGCCCCTTCCGGCTTTGGTCTGCTTCGACGATTGCAGCTTGCGCAATTCGCCGAGCGCTTTCGTCAGGCTCGCCAGCATGCGGGCATTGCGTTCGGCCTCGGGCGAGCCGGGCTTGCCGAGGTCCTGCGCC
Source organism: Beijerinckiaceae bacterium (assembly GCA_947478455.1). Classification (GTDB taxonomy): domain Bacteria; phylum Pseudomonadota; class Alphaproteobacteria; order Rhizobiales; family Beijerinckiaceae; genus Terripilifer. The sequence continues at coordinate 28,495 of CANJWR010000003.1, forward strand.
GCATTGGCGATGCCCTGTTCGACTGCGGTCTCGATCTGGCCGGTAACCGCGCCGGCGTCGAAGACGCCAGCAGCCTTCTTGCGCGCAATACGCGCGGACGGCCGCACGGCGCTTTTTGCTTTCACCGATGCCGCACGCCGGCTTTTCGCCTTGCCGGATGTCGGCGCTGTCCGCATCGGCCAACCCTGGCGCGCCCGCAGGGCGTAGAACGCCGCCGCCGTAAGTTTCAGCATCGCGGCCAGTTCGGAGACTTTCTTCTCACCCGCATCGTAAAGCGCGCGAACCTGCGCCAACAACTCCGGCTCGATTGTTTCGGCAGACATCCGCAGCCCCCTGACCGAGACCGGACGCGCCAATGCAGCGCGCAGGAGCCGCAAGGCCGTCCGGTTTTTCTTACATGTGTGGAGTGTGGGGGAACCCTACAGGACCAGCGCACGGTCGTCAAGGAATATTTTCCGTTTAACTGATTTTTTTCTCTTGTGGCCTATTGCCGCGATTGGGTCTGCGCCCTCAAATGTTTGCGCCCGATCAAATCGGGACGGCTCGAAGGGTGCGATCCGTTACGAATTAATCGGATCAAATTACTGGCGCAAAACAATGTCCGCCCTCGCTCAGGAACTACAGGCGCTCAGGGAATTGCCCCTGTTTTCAACGCTTGGGCAGGATTGTTTTGAGCGCCTGATGGCTGGTACGCGGATTGAAAACCTGAAGGCCGGCGAAGTCCTGTTCCGTCAGGGCGACCCGGCGGCAGCGATTTTCGTGGTCGTCGAGGGATGGGTGAAGCTGGTTCGCCTTACCGAGCCGGGCGAAGAAGTGGTTATCAGGCTTTTCACGCGCGGGCATAATTTTGCCGAGACGCTTGCCTTTCATCCCCGGCCCCATTCGGCGAGCGCTGAAACGGCGACGTCGTGCGTGATCGCGCGCATTCCTTCAAGTTTTGCGGCTCGCGTTGCTCATGAATGCCCCGAGCTTGCCTTCGCGATTGTCCAATCGTCCGACGCCAATCTTTTCGCCCTGATGGACGAGATCGAATCTCTCAAGGCGCAGAATGCCGACGAGCGCGTCGCGCGCTTCATTTTGTCGCTTTGTCCCGACGTGGACGGCGGGTGCTGCGTTCATCTGCCGTTCGGCAAAAGGCTGATCGCCGACTATCTCGGGGTGAAACAGGAGACGCTGTCGCGCTGTTTCGCGAAACTGCGCGCTGTCGGGGTCGAGATCGGACGCAGCGACATCAGGGTTGCGAGCATCCCGAGGCTGGAAGCTGCTCTCTACGAGGCCGCCATCCCCTAAGCCACAGACTTGGCAGCGAATTTAGTAAAAATACCTTCGTGCGCATTAACGAAATTTCCGCAGACGCGAGCTAATGTTTGTTGGTGATTTCAAGCGTTTGCCTGCCGGCGGACGTCGTGACGGGGGCTTAGCGTGATCGAGACCAGCCTGGAGACAAACTCCGGACATCATGAGACTGGATCGCACGCCCGTTTCGAGCCCTTGCTCAGAAAATTGCGCGACAGCCTGACGCTCATGGATGGAATTCGCTTTTGCGCGGCCTTCAATGGCGGCGGTCTCATCGGTCTTGTGGGTTATGTGGGTTTTCTTGTCGGGCTCGAAAATCTGGGCATCTCGCGGGCTATTTTCATTCCGATGGTGGCGACTTTCTCGTTCGGGCTCCTTTTTGCAGGACTCGCCACAACCGTCTGGTTCGCCTCGCGCCACCACATGGCCCATGCAGGCGCTCTTGTGATTGAAGGAGCTGTCGAAAAGGAGGTTCGGGAGATCAAGTCATTCCGGCGAGCTGGACGTCTTCAGGGCTGGACTACCAGTCTTGTGGCTGCATCCTACGTGACTTTTCTGACGGGACTTGCCGGTCTTCCCATGCTGATTTCAGGCCTGAACGGCTAAGCTTTCCTTAACTTCGACGGCAGGCGGATAGACACAGGGCATAAGGCGCGCAACATTACGCTGATGATTCCCTGTGAGACGAAAATGCCGCTGCTGTCGCTGGCCGCACTGACGATTCTGGATGCTGGCCCTGCCGGCCAGATCCGCGCGGCAGCAGAGGCCGGATTTGAATCCGTCGGCCTTCGACTCAATCCTCACGTCGCGAGCGATCCTCATATTGTCGGAAATCTCGATCGCCAGCGCGAGATCGAAAGTCTGCTTCGCGATACTGGCATCAAGGTGCTGGAGGTTGGCGTCTTTCCGATCCGCCCTGAGACCAGCATGGACGAGATCGCACCAGTCATGGCATTCAGCCACAAGATCGGCGCTCAGTTTCTGGTCTGTCCGATAGAAGATCCCGAGCCGCAGCGCCGCATCGAGACCTTCGGGCGCATCTGCGAGTTGGCGGAAAGCTGCGCACTGGCGGGACTGATCGAATTCAATCCCTACAGCGCCTGCGCATCGCTGGCCGAGGCGCTCGAAATTCTACGCCTGACCGGAGCCGAAAACGGCGCACTCGTAATTGATGCGCTACATCTGTCGCGTTCGGGCGGCAGTCCTGCCGATCTGAAATCGGTCGATCCGTCTCTCTTGCAACTGAGCCATTTTTGCGATGCGCCCTTGCCGCCCACCGGACGGCTTTCATTCGACCAATTGCGCGCCGAGTCCCGAACAGCGCGCATGTTGCCGGGCGAAGGCGCGTTGTGGCTCCATGCTTTTCTGGACGCCATGCCGGCCAATGCGCCCATCAGCATAGAAGCGCCTACAGCCCGCGACGCCGGCTTGTCGGCCTCTGAGCGCGCCCGTCGCGCGCTGGCGGCCACCCGCGCCTTCATGGCGACGCGGCCAAGCTGACACCAACCCAGTCCGGCCAAGAAAAAGCCCGACGCCTTGGGGGAAGGCGCCGGGCAGAGACAGGGTCATCACTGAGGGGCACGAATGCCTTGTTCCGTTTATGATAGGCGGTCATGTCGAGCCGATGACCGGAACGGGGCGGAATCTGGGCGTTTTGGAGCAGCCCTGCCCTAGCTCATGGGTTTGGCCTTCGCGGGAACTTTCGTCGGCCAGGCGACCACGTAGTCGGTCAAGTCCTCGACCGGCACATCGTCCTCAAAGCCCATGACCTTGCCGCGCACAGAGACACCGGCCTCGTGAACCGTGTCGGGATTCCCGGAGATGAGCGGATGCCACCACATCAAATCCTTGCCCTCCGCCACAAGGCGATAGCCGCAGGTCGGCGGCAGCCATTTGAGTGTGCGAACCTCGGCAGGCGTCAGTTTGATGCAGTCGGAGACTTTTTTCTGACGGTTTTTATAGTCGGAACACCGGCATGTGCCGGCTGAGAACAGCTGGCAGGCGACACTGGTGAAATAGACCTTGCCGGTATCCTCGTCCTCAAGCTTGACCAGACAGCAGCGACCGCAACCGTCGCAAAGCGACTCCCATTCTTTTGTGGTCATCTGCTCAAGGGATTTTGTACGCCAGAACGGCGCATTGCCCTCCGGCGACTGATCTGGCGGAATTTGCTTTTTAGCCATTGGACGTAGCCATCTGATCCGCTTTTTGCCGCGCAAAACGCCCGGACAGCTTCATTTGCGCCCCGACGGCATTCCGATCAAGCCCCCACCTGCAGGCATATTGTTTGCGGAGACAGGGCAGAGGTCGGCTGACCTGCCACGTCATCGCGCAAATTTGTGCCACCCTGATACGGGATGTTGCAATTCGCGGTCGTCAGAGCTGACTTAAGGATTTATATACACCTTCATCCACCCCGGAGCGGCCCTGCGTGTTCGAGGAATTTCAGAATTCGAAGTTCGGCAAGCGTATCTCGCGCGCGATGCTGGCGTTCGACGCCTGGATCAACTCGTCACTTTTCGATAGCAGCCAGCGGGCGCGCTCGGTTTGCGCCGATTTTTCGGCCTATATGGATCGCTTTTACGTCTCGGGCTGGCGCAAACTCGGTGTCGAGGCTGCTTGTGAAGGACTGACGCTCGGGCTAGCCGGCTCGGTGGTGATGCTGGCGCTCGCTGTTCCGGCCTTCAACGAAACGTCCGACGACGACTGGCTGAAGAAGCAGGATCTCGCCGTCACCTTCCTCGACCGCTACGGTCAGGAAGTCGGACGCCGCGGCATCAAGCATGACGATTCCGTGCCGCTTTCGGCTTTCCCTGATCATTTGCTGAAGGCCGTGCTGGCGACCGAAGACCGCCGCTTTTACGACCACTGGGGCATAGACCCCATCGGCACCATGCGCGCCTTAACGGTGAATGCTCGTTCAACAGGCGTCGTGCAGGGTGGATCTTCCATCTCGCAGCAACTTGCGAAAAACCTGTTCCTCTCCAACGAGCGGACGCTGGAGCGCAAAGTCAAGGAAGCCTTTCTGGCAATCTGGTTGGAATTCCGGCTGACCAAGCCGGAAATTCTGAAGCTCTATCTCGACCGCGCCTATATGGGCGGCGGCACGTATGGCGTGCAGGCGGCTGCTGAATTCTATTTCAACAAAGCCATTCCGGATCTCTCCCTGTCGGAAGCCGCGATGCTGGCCGGACTTTTCAAGGCGCCGACCAAATTCGCCCCGCACGTCAACCTGCCGGCGGCGCGCTCGCGGGCCAATGACGTTTTGAACAATCTGGTCGACGCCGGTTTCATGACCGAAGGTCAGGTTTATGGAGCGAAGAAAAGCCCGGCGACACCAGTCGACAGACGGCGTGAGCAAAGTCCAGACTGGTATCTCGACTGGGCTTTCGACGAGGTCAAGAAGCTCGCAGCAGCCGGCAAGCTGGGGCCCGATCGCGTCCTGACCATCCGCACAGCGCTCGACACCAACATCCAGAAGCGGGCGGAAACCGCGATTGAAGATTCATTGCGGCTTTACGGACGTCAGTATCGCGCCACGCAAGGCGCCGCCGTCGTGATGGACACGAACGGGGCGGTTCGGGCCGTTGTGGGCGGCCGCGACTATGGCTCAAGCCAGTTCAATCGCGCCACCGATGCGGCGCGCCAACCGGGCTCCTCGTTCAAACCGTTCGTCTATCTCACTGCGGTGATGACAGAAAAATTCCATCGCGACACTGTGGTCGATGGTTCCAGCCTGTGCATCGGCAACTGGTGCCCGTCCAATTATGGCGGTGCAGGCGCCGGACGACTGCCGATGGTGGTGGCGCTGCAGAAGTCCCTCAACACCGTAGCCGTATGGTTGTCGATCAAGATCGGCGAAGCCTATTGGCCGCGCGGACAGGCCTACCATCAGGGGCGTATCGCCCAGCTGGGTCGCTCGAAGATCGTCGAAAACGCAAAGAGAATGGGCGTCACGACGCCACTGACCGACACGGTTTCGCTTCCGCTGGGCGCAGGCGAAGTGAAGATGATCGACATGGCCTCCGCCTATGCGGTTTTCGCCAATGGCGGAAAGCGCGCGACCGCATTTGCGGCGACCGAAATCCGCAACTCGCACGGCGATGTCATTTATCGCCACGAACGCGACGCGGGCGTCGGCGAGCAGATCATGCCGGCTGACAAGATGGCCGAGATGAACAACCTCCTGAAAGAAGTTGTTACCGGCGGCACCGCGACAGCCGCGCGCCTCGACGGGGTGGTTGCAGCTGGCAAGACCGGCACGACCAACGCCTATCGCGACGCCTGGTTCGACGGTTTCACGGGCAATTATGTCTGTACGGTCTGGTTCGGCAACGATGACGATTCGTCCATGAACAACATGACCGGCGGCTCCCTGCCCGCCCGGACATGGAAGGAAATCATGGCCTATGCGCATCAGGGCATCGAGTTGAAGAACCCCTATGGCGTATCCGATGCAGCGCCGAAAGTGGCTGCGGCCGCGCCAATGCCGGGGTCGAGCGGCGATCTTGGCCGCCCGCAACGGCCCGCGACGCTGTCGCGCCAATCTTCCGAGACGCTCGGAGCCATCGAGACGATGTTCTCTACCGCCCTGCCCCGTAAGCGCGCCGACATTCCAGCGATGGATTCGTCGCGTCGCAGCGCAGGGCTGAATGGCGGTTCGCGCACCAAGATCGACTGATTGCCCATTGCTTCACCGAATTCGTGACATTCGGCGCAAGGCCGGGCACGATAGGGCGAATCTCGCGCGACTGACTTTCGAGACCGACGTTGGAAAATTTTCTAAGGACGCTGGCGACGTTGCTGATTGGCGTCGCACTGGGTCTGTTTGCCACTTACATGGCGGTTGAGCGCGGCTACGGTTTCGGTGCCGTCAATGCTGGCGCATGGCGCGCCTGGCCGAAAACCGGCTCGCCGGAAGCAGATCCCTATGCGCGCGCTGTGGTGGCTCGCACCGGCGAAATTCCGCTCGGACTGGCAGAAGGCCTAATGTTTATTGCGGATAGCGATGACACAGGCGCGCCATTAGATCCCAAATGCGATTATACGATCCGTGGCCGCACGCCCCCCGCGCGTTACTGGACGCTGACGCTAATGACGCCGCGCGGTTTTCTTATCGACAACGATCTCAAACGTTTCGGGTTCACATCGGCTGAAATCGTCCGCGAGCGCGAGACCCCGCTGGATGTGATCATTTCGGCCTCCGCCCGACCGGGTAACTGGTTGCCGCTGGGGCGCCCCGCGCCGTTCGTGGCGGTGCTGCGGCTTTACGATACAATCGTACGCGCCAGCGCTTCGGCGATCGATGCGCGCAGTCTGCCATCGGTCGTGCGCGGAAGCTGCTCATGAAACAACTCGACCGCATTCTGGGCTGGGTTCCGTGGATTTTCGGCGCACTGATTATCGCCGGCATCGTCCACATTTTGTCGATCCTCGCCATGCCGCGTTTGGCGCCAAATGATTCCTACTCGCAGCTGGCCGGCGCAGCGCCCCTTTCGCGGCTTGCGCCATTGCCGGCCATCGCACCGGGTAGCGAGCTCGCGCCTTTCGAGGATCCGGCCATGTTGGCTTCGATCTGCCGCTACGATCTTGATCGCGGTCCGTTACGATTGCGCGGGAATTTCGGCGGCGACCAGCTCATCCTGCTGTCGTTTCATAGCCGCTTTGGCGAGGTGTTCTATTCGATGACGGATCGCAGCGCGACGCGCGGCGTACTCGACATTCTAGTGCTGACGTCCCTACAGCTCGCCGCGATCGAGGCCTACGACAGTGAAGACGAATTACCCTCGGAGCTGCGCCTGATCGCGCCCGACAAACTCGGGTACGTGATCATTCGCGGCCTTGCGGCGCAGCCTGGAGGCCGCGACACTGCGACAACGCGTCTCAACGCGCTCGCTTGCGGGCTTGAAGCCTCGCTGCCGGGTTGAAGATTTACGCGCGACGTTTGCGCGGCGTCTTCGGTCCGTTGTTTTTCCCGTTCGTGCGGCCTGTCCGTTTGGGAGCTTCGGCAATTGCCGGAGCTTCCACGTAACGCTCATACCTCACGCCGGTAAAAAACAGAATTTCGGCGCCGGCCGTTGTGCGGCCGGTTACCCGTTTGCGGAATTCGTGCCTGTCTAAATCAAAACTCAGAATATCGCCCATATCGCTAACTCCGGAAACCCGGCCCGGCTGAATACCGATGCGAAGCAGCCCGCGACCATCACGGACGATCGAAGGTTAATGTTCCGTCAACAACTGAGGTCTAGTTTGATGGAGAACATCAAAATGAATTCAGGTTGTCATGCCGGTCACACAGTCTTCGCCGCCCGTAGCACCAGCATATGACGAGAAAAATGCACGCCCGGATGTGTCGACGCGCACGGCCCTGATCCGCGTGCTGACAGATCTGTTCGCAGTGCGGGCGCATCATACGGATGAAGAAATCCGCCACTATCAGGAAATCGTGCTGCGCATGCTGCCGGATGCAGACAGCGCTATCCTGCTCGATATTTCGCGCAAGCTAGCCGCTCATCCAAAGTCGCCGCTGCCTGTTCTTCAAGCCCTCATGGAGCGCGATCAGGATTGCGCCGCAGTCATTCTGGCGAAAAGCGCCGTACTGACAGAAGACATGCTAACCGCCGCAGCACAGTTCGGCGCGTCGGATCTAGCAGCGGCAGTCGCGCGCCGGCCCGATGTAGATAGCCGACTTGTCGAGATTCTCGTAACTCGCCACGAAGATGACGTCTGGCGTGCGCTGGCGTTCAATGATTCAGCCTCGCTCGATGTGCGGTCGCTTCGCGAAATGGCGCGGCGTGGACGCGAAGACCCTGTCATGGCGCGCGCGATCTGCACCAGAACAGATAATCCGGGTGTTCTGCTGCCGCTGTTCCTTCATGCTTCGAAAACGCAGCGCGCAACCGTCATTCTCGAAGCCGAACGCGACGAGATCGCCGCAGGCGGCAGACGCACGATCGATCCGGCGCAGCCGGACGTTTGCGAACAACTCGAAAAAGCTGCCCTGGCGCATAACGATCAGGAATTTCGAGCGATCCTTGCGGTCGCCATTAAATGCGATGCAGCGCTCGCCAGCCAGATCGTCAGTGATGAGGAGGGCGAGCCACTCGCAATTTCCCTGTCCGCGCTGGGCATGTCGCCAGAAGCGATCATGCGCGTCTTCCTGACGGGCGATGCAACAATCGCGCAGTCCTGCGACAAGATCGAAACACTCTACAGGCTTGTGTCGCAAATCTCGCTCGGCGCATCGCAACGCATATGCCGGGCGATGCTGGGCGCTCCTGTGGCCGCGCCTGCAGTATCGCGCGCGCACCGTCCGCTGATGGATCAGACAGCCACCCCGACCGCGAGCCGCCCCGCAACGCAAACGATAGCGCCCGCAGCTGCGCCGGCGCGCAAGCTGCCGTTGTTTCTGTTCAAACGTCGTTTGCGGTAAAATTATTCGGCGAGGTCGAGAAAGTTCCGGCCGCGCCGGTCTTCGACTTCGATGATCCACAGATCGGGATCGAAGGCGATCTCTTTGCGCAGACGTTCCTCGGCGCTGGCGGGATCGATCCAGTCTTCGCGGTGGATCCGACGCCAGACGCGGTCTATGCCGCGCTCTGCAAGTTCCGTCTGCGGCGCAGGTCCGAAGACCGCCGTTTCGCCATCCAGCTTGTCGATCCTGACGAAAATGGCGCCTGCTTCTGCGGCGCCGCGACGACGCAGGACCGCATAAGCGCCCTCGGTGCTGCAACGACGCAGATAGGCTGCGATCCAGATATCGGCTCGCAGCCTCATGTGGCTCAGGGAATCGCGATACGCGACTGGGCCGACAATTCGCGCACGGTCTTTGCGCCCAACGCGCCTGTGATCGGCAGATTGCGGTCGCGTTCGAACTTCTCGATAGCCTGACGGGTCGTCGCGCCAATTGCCCCATCCGCCTTCACGGCGAAACCGAGCTTGATCAGCGCGCGCTGGGCCGACTGAATCTTTGCCTTCTCGCCATCGTTCGACGCTGCTGCGGGCGAACCGCTGCGGAGCAGCGCCGCAATCGGATCGCGCACCTGCTTCGAATCGTTGGCGTCGACAGCCGGAGCCGAGCGGGCGGCGGCGGGGAGAATGTTCTGCGGCGCTGCGGGCGCAGCCTGCTGAACCGTTTCGACAGGACGCGGAGCCGGAACCGGCACGGCCGCGACAGTAGCAGGCGCAGGCTTTTTGATTTCGCCCGTATTCATCAGTGGCGCCGGATGACGCGCAGTCTGGAAGAACAGGGCATTGATGGCGATGCCGACCAGAACAGCCGAGAAGGCAGCTCCGAGAACTGTACGCGCGGGCCGACGCCCCAGAACGCGCAGCCAGGAAAGTCGGCTGACAAGGCCCTTTTTGCTGCGACGCGAGGCCGGAGCCTTCGGGGAAGCTTTGCGGGAGACGACGAAATCCATGTCGTTACGGGCGAGAGCTTCACGCAATTTTCTTCACCATTGGCTGGAGGGAGGGTTCATCGCCTGTCGCTGGACGACGCGGCAGGGCTTCGATTTTGGCGACGTTCGGTTTGGCGGGCGTGCGGCGGCAATCGAGCGGCAGGCGAACGATGACGTTCGTGCCTTCGCCAAGCGCACTTTCCATCGTGATCGATCCGCCATGCAGACCAACGAGACCACGGACGACCGAGAGGCCGAGACCGGTGCCTTCATAAGGTCGGTCGTAGGAACCGCGCGCCTGAAAGAAAGGCTCGCCGATGCGCTGCAGGTCGCGCGGCTGGATGCCGATGCCGGTGTCCTCCACCGAGAACATCATCGAATTACCCTCGTGGCGCACACGAATGCGCACAGTGCCGTAGCTGGGCGTGAACTTCACGGCGTTCGACAGAAGGTTGATCAACACCTGCTTGCAGGCGCGTTTGTCGGCGACCAGTTCGTCCAGATCGGCCGGCACGTCGCGGACGATCGTCACCGATTGCGCCTCAGCCTTCAGTCGCAGCATATCGCAGCACTGGTCGATGAGCGGCGCAACCTCGAAGGCTTCCGGCACGATCTCGAAACGGCCGGCCTCGATCTTCGACATGTCGAGAATGGAATTCACCACCGACAGAAGATGATGGCCGGAGCTGTTGATGATGTCGGCATATTCCTTCCGTTTGGCGGAATCGCGCGGCACCAGATCCTCGTTTCCAAGCATTTCGGAAAAGCCGATGATGGCGTTGAGCGGCGTGCGAAGTTCGTGGCTCACATTAGCCAGGAAGCGATCCTTCCAGAGGCTCGCCTCTTCGGCTTCAATGCGGGCGGATTCAAGCTGGGCCTCGTGCTGCTTGGTGCGCGACACATCGCGGACGACCGCGATCACGGCCGCGCCGTCGGTCTGATTATGATCGGCGCTGTCGACCAGCACGCGGCGGGCCCGCAGTTCAACCCACACGAAAACCGGTTCGTCGAACGAACCATGCGGGCTGGCGACGGAAGACTTGCGCAGGCGTAGATCGACGCTGACGGGCGCATCGCCGTCAGAAGCGTCCGAAATCGCCTTCAGGAACGCGGGGCGGTCGCCCACATGAATGCGCTCGAACAGGCCACGGCCCATAAGTTCGCGCTGCGGCAGGCCGAACAGCTTTTCGCTCTCGCGGCTGGCGTAAAGCACCGAGCCGCCGCGCTCGTGCCGCAAAACAAGATCGCCGAGAACGCCGGAGAGGGAATCGAAATTCGCGGCGCCGATGCGCGCGACACGGCCGCGGGCGTCGTGAAGGCGCAGTGCCGCAAGAGCCAAAATGACCAACACTGCCATGGCGGGCGCGGCCAGCAACGGTTCGGCAAGACCGGGCGCATGGGCAGATACAGGAATCAGGCCGGCAGAATGCATGGCCCCGATAGCGACCAAACCCGCAATAGCTGCGAGACCGGTTACCACCACGAGCGGAATGGAATAGGCGAACACGGCTTCGATCGGCGCCAGCAGAAGCCACGCATAGGCAGCCGGAAGACCCGCGCCGCCGCGAGAAGCCACGGCAAGCGCCATGGCGACGAGCGCGAAACAGCAGATCGCATGAGCCTCGACAAGACGGCCGGTGCGGCTCACAAAAATAACAGCAAGAACCGGCGCCAGAAGACCCGAGTAGATCGCCATATGGCCGAAGGTCGGCACGCCGAAGATTGCTAGATCGAGGGGCAACAATGCGAGACCGATGCCTGCCAAAGCCAGATGCGCGGCGATGAAGGTCTGATGGCGCATGCGATCAACCACGTCGGTTCGCGCACTCACGTGCACCAACGTTGAAACCCGATCCATCAAACTCGCCAAACCGGCCACGCTACGCTCACTCTGGTAACGCGCTGGCGCCTGTCCACCGCGTGAAACCAAATTCGCAGGACGCTCTTAAGTGAACCCTAAGCGAACGGGTCGGGAGCCGATATTTTGTCCCGAAACGTCACAAACAGCCTTCGATCGACGCAAAACCCTGCCCTATGGTTTAGGATATGTTTCCAATCCGGCCCGTTTCGGGGCCCGTATGGTGAAGACCGGGTTTACGTCAGCCGTCGAATGCGACTCATTTCTTTGACCTGCATTTGAAACAAGACGCGTAGACTTTTGAATGTCGGCCAATTCAAGGCTGATGCTTCGGGGCGGTCATGTTTTTCGTTATCCGCAGTGTTTTCTGGCTCGGAATGGTGTTCTCGGCGATGGACTGGCCGGGCAACGGCCAGTTGGGCACTGACGTTCGCGAGGCCGCGACACCGATCGCCGACAAGGCCGCAGCCGCTGCTGCGGCGCAAATACAGAAGACCTGCACTCATGCGATCCGCGATTGCATCGAGGGCGCGGCGCGAATCAATCGGCTCGCGGGCGATCTGTCGGACCAGCAGAGAGCGATCACGCAGACAGCCGCAAACAAGTCGCCGCCCATGTCCATAGACACATTGCTGGCCGCTGATCTCGAAGCCGAGTGGAGCCCACCGGCAAAGCCGGTGAAAAGCGCCAAATTGCAACCGGACGGCAAAGCTGCGCCGGGCGCCCGGACCAATGCGGCGGCAAAAGCGTCCGCAAAATAGTCGCGGGCCGGATTTTCAACTGGCGCAGAGAGGCCGCTTGCCCATATAGAGGCTCGAAAGTGGACCCCTTATGCCCCTGCCGAATATCGACGAGATCATCGAAAACTTCAGCCTGATCGACGATTGGGAGGAGCGCTATCGCTATGTGATCGAGCTTGGGCGAACGCTCGATCCCCTGCCTGAAGATGCCCGCAACGAGACCAACAAGGTGCGCGGCTGCGCCAGTCAGGTCTGGCTGGAGACCAGTATATCCCGCAATGTCTCTGGCCAGCCGGTGCTGGAGTTTCGCGGCGACAGCGACGCCCATATCGTGCGCGGCCTGGTGCTGATCGTTCTGGCTTTTTATTCCGGCCGCACCGCAGACGAAATTCTGGCCAGCGACGTGCTGGAACTGTTCGGCACACTGGGTCTGACCGCGCACCTGACCCCGCAACGATCAAACGGCGTCCGCTCGATGGTGGAGCGGATCCGCCGCGACGCCGGTGCCGCACTTCAGACTGCCTGAACTCAGACTTGTCCGTTCTGATCTGCGGGCTGCACGGGAGTTCCAATATTTGGCCGATAGTCGGCAGAGCCCCAATGACGCAATGAGGCCGGTCGAACCGATTGCTGTGGCGATACATAGCCGTAGTGGCGGGCCAGTTTCGCCAGCGCCATCCCGAGTACGACCTTCGCCGAGCGCGCCGGCCAGTTGTGATCGGCCTCAATAGCCTCGAGACCTTTCAGAAATCCGCAAACATCGATCAGAATGCCGCTGAATTCTGGCCCGACCGCCACGAGCGCCCGGTCGACCCGCTGACGCGCTGCAATCACCAGATCCGAATAGGTCATGCCGATATTGGCACCGGTCGAGGAGACCACCGACCAGTTGGCGGTGACCGAAGGCATGATCTGCCCCGCGGTGAGATCGCGCCTAAACCGCTCTCCGGCTTCCAGCAGAAAAGGCTCGACCAGAGCCTTGCCGCCCCTGCCCTTGCGGGACGCCAGCCAGGCAAGCGGGCTCTCCTGAACATTGACCGCGACCTCGACCGACAGGCCCTCATGGGCGACGCGGCGGCGCTCGATGAGAGATTGCTGCACACGAAAGGCCTCTTCCGATGTCCCAACTGAAGCTCGCCGCAGTTTCGCGCGGCCTGCGTCGGTGATGTGCAACCGAGGGCGCGAGCCGGACCGGTCCCAGACAGCGAGGCCCGCCGAAGCGAGCGCTTCGCCTGCTATGTCGGGCGCTGACGCGATGCGCACAGAAACGCCGTTTCGCGAGCCCGTCACCACCAGTGCGGAAGCCGATGGACCATCGGACATCCACGCATAGGCGGCAGGCGTCGCCAAAGCTTCCAGCAGGCGATGCGCGGTCTCATCGAGATGGTCGGAAGCGACATCCGGGGGAGTTTTCCGCCCCTTCATTGCGCCCGCTCCTGAATGGCGTCAGGGATGAACGCGTCGAGATAGCCGCGCAGGACGCCCTCCAGCAGATCGAGCGCCCGGTCGAAGTTCGCGTCATCGCGGCGATCCTCAATGCACGAGCAGGCATGGCGCACAGTCGTCCTGTGACGCCCGAAGCCGGCGACCACCTGATCCATAGCCTCCCCACAACCGACATGGGCGAGATAGATCGCCACTTGCCGGGCGTGTGCCACACGGGCGCGGCGGCGACTGACCGAGCGGATTTCACCAAGCCGCACGCGATAGATATTGGCCGCGAGCGACGCCGTGACAGTCGAGCAGAACGGCCATGGGGCGGGCCTTGGGCCGAAAGGACCAAACTCATTCAATGGATGACGCAACATAAACATGGAACCTCCTTGGAACGGAGCGATCCTGTCATAGGATTATTTTCTTTTCAATAGGTATTTATATCCAGAATATTCATCTCGTGCCGGGAACCGCCCTTTCGAATGCCGCAGCAATGGAGACGCCTATCTTTTATGTAGCTGAATTTATTTCTATTATTACAGACACTGGAGCCGATGCTGCAACATGACCGCACCCCAGCACTTTTTCCTACATCGCAGATCATCGCCAAGGATAAGATCCGGGAGGACCGACCATTCCAACGCGCCTCCCACAGAAAAAGGCGCTAACCAATGGTCAGCGCCTTTTGGACGAAATCTAATTTTCAGCGCGCTGCTTTAGCGGCGACGACGACGCTGCTGACCGAGACCCATTTGCTTGGCGAGTTGAGAACGGGCCTTGGCGTAGTCGGGCGCAACCATCGGATAGTCCGGCGGCAGACCCCACTTCTCGCGATATTCTTCAGGCGACATGTTGTACTGCGTACGTAGATGGCGCTTCAGCGATTTGAACTTCTTTCCATCTTCGAGGCAGATGATGTAACCGCTCGTGATGGATTTTTTCGGCGCAATTGCCGGCTTGGGCGCTTCCAGCGAAACGGGAGCTGCAATGCCGCCCGCCACGCGGACAAGCGCCGCATAGACTTCGTTTATCAGACCGGGAAGCTCCGGAGCAGGAACTGAATTGTTGCTCACATAAGCAGAAACAATATCCGCCGCGAGCTCGATATAATTGCCGTTTACGTCACTCATGTGCGATCTCTCTAGTATTCTGTCTTTGTTTTTGGCGCATAAAGGCCGATGCAATTCACCGTCTTCCCTGCCGGCGAATCCCGCGACGACAGCAAAATCACAGCCTTCTGATGAAAGTAAAGCAAAAATCAGAAAAACAACCCGCAATGCTAGGTATTTTGCTTGTTTGCGCAAGGAAAATGGCATGAATAAGGCCAGAAGCATCCGCAATTTGAATGAATTATCGTTTTTTGAAATACGATTTCAAAAAACAAGCTCGATTAAGCTATCCAATACATCGGACGGAAATATCTTCTTTTGACATCGAGCGCCGGAACAATAGCCGGCCCGAATGGTCGAGACGCAGGTGCGGCGTCTATCGTTCGTTGCGCGACGCAGCTATCGTGACGGCTTGATCAGGATGGATGCGCAATGGCAAGGACAAGCAAGACTTCGGGCACAGGAAAGAAGCCGACCGGCAAATCGCAGGCTGCGAAAAAAGCTGCGCCGTCCGGAAAGCCCCCCAAACCTCCGAAGGCTGCTGTCAGGCCATTCGAACGCGTCGTTCACGGTGTGCAGATCGTCGACGAATATGCCTGGATCAAGGCTGACAACTGGCAGGAAATTCTCCGCGATCCCAAAGTTACGCCAAAGGAAATACGCACCCTGCTGGAGGCGGAAAACGCCTATACGGACGCCATTCTGGCGCCGACCAAATCGTTGCAACGGAAACTGGTGCGCGAAATGCGCGCCCGCATCAAGGAAGACGAATCGGAAGTACCGGTCCCGGACGGACCTTTTGCATATTTTCAGAAATATCGGGAAGGCGGTCAGCATCCGCTGATCTGCCGTCGCCCGCGCGAGGGAGGCCGGTCGCGCGTGATGCTCGACGGCGACAAGCTCGCCAAAGGCAAACCGTTCTTTGACATCGGGACGGCGGCGCATTCGCCAGACCATGCGCGCCTCGCGTGGAGCGTCGACGACAAGGGCTCAGAATATCACACGATCCGTGTTCGCGACCTCAAGACGGGGCGCGATCTGTCTGATCTAGTACCGGACACCGACGGCGATGTGTTGTGGAGTGGAGATTCCGCAGGATTTTATTTCATCCATCTCGACGAAAAGCATCGCCCCAGCAAGGTTTACCGGCACCGCATTGGCGACGATCCAAAAAAGGCCGAACTGGTTTTTGAAGAAACTGATCCGGCCTGGTTCGTCCATGTGGCTGAATGCCAGTCGGGCGTGTTCGGAACGATTGAAATCAGCGACCACGAGACGAGCGAGACATGGCTGCTCGACCTGCGCGAGCCGAGGGCCAGACCGCGTCTGGTGGCGCCGCGCGAACATGGCGTACGCTACGATGTTGAGCACCGCCACGACAAACTTTTCATTCTGACCAATGCCGACGGTGCCGAGGATTTCAAGATCGTCACTGCGCCACTGGACCATGCGACGCGCGACGCATGGGATGATCTTGTGCCGCATCGTCTGGGACGCATGATCACCGGATTTGTGGTTTTCGAAAACTATATGGTGCGGCAGGAGCTCGAAGAAGGTTTGCCGCGCATCGTCATTCGCGATCTGCGCACCCATGAGGAACACGCGATATCGTTCGACGAAGAAGCATACGATCTCGATCTGCGCAGCGTGCTCGAATTCAATACCGAGACCCTGCGCTTCTCCTATTCGTCGATGACCACGCCGGTCGAAATTTACGACTACGATATGGCGGAACGAACCCGCGTCCTGCGCAAGCGCCAGCAAATACCTTCAGGCCATGATCCGGAGAAGTATGTCACGCGACGCCTGTTCGCGGTCTCGCACGATGACGAACTGGTGCCGGTTTCAATCCTCTATGCAAAGAGCACGAAACTCGATGGTACGGCGCCGTGTCTGCTGCAGGGTTACGGCTCCTACGGAAGTTCCTATGAAGCAGCGTTCGGGGCGAACCGTTTTTCGCTGGTTGATCGCGGATTCATTTTCGCTATCGCGCATATCCGCGGCGGAACAGACAAGGGCTGGCGCTGGTACAAGGACGGCAAGCTCGACAAGAAGCGCAACACATTCCTCGATTTCATTGCCGCAGGCCGGCATCTGGCGGAACACAATTTCACCTGCGAGGGCAATATTGTCGGGCTCGGGCGCAGCGCCGGCGGCATGCTGATGGGGGCTATCGCCAATATGGCGCCCGATCTGTTCGGCGCCATCGTGGCAGGCGTGCCGTTCGTCGATGTGCTCAACACCATGCTCGACGACACGCTGCCATTGACGCCGCCCGAATGGCTCGAATGGGGCAATCCGATCACCGACGAAAAGGCGTTCGAGACGATCCGATCCTATTCGCCCTACGATAACGTGAAGCCGCAGCGCTATCCGGCCATTCTGGCCACCAGCGGGTTGACCGATCCGCGCGTCACATATTGGGAGCCGACCAAATGGGTGGCGCGACTGCGCGCCAACATGACTGGCGGCGGGCCGGTTCTGCTGCGCACCAATATGGATGCGGGACATTCGGGTTCGGCAGGGCGCTTTGACCGGCTCGAAGAACTGGCGCTCGACTACGCCTTCGCCATCACATTCGCACAACACAAGCTGGTAGCCTGAACATGTTGATGCAAGCGGCGCGCACGCAACTCATCGTCATCGACGTGCAGGAAAAGCTGCTGCCGGCGATGCGCAACCCGGACGATCTGAGCGCAAAAGTCCTTACGCTTGTGGCGGGGGCTCGCCGTCTGGGCGTTCCGATCATCGTGACCGAACAATATCCGCGCGGGCTTGGACGTTCGATTGCGCCGCTGGTCGAAGCTGTGGGAAACGATGCGCGCATCTTCGAGAAAATGGCGTTCTCGGCGGCAAGGGAAGCAGATTGCGCTGGCCATGTAGCGGCGATCTCGCGAGCCGCAAATCGTCCGCAGCTGGTGATCTGCGGGATCGAAAGCCATGTCTGCGTCTTGCAGAGCGCGCTCGATTTCAAAGCATCCGGCTATGACGTATTTGTGGTTGCTGACGCCGTATCGTCGCGCACCGATCAGTCGATAGATATTGCTACGCAACGCATGGAGGCTGCCGAAATAAGCCTCGTGACCACCGAAATGGTTTTGTTCGAGTGGCTGGAGCGCGCTGGCTCGGAGGATTTCCGCGTACTTTCGAAACTGATCCGCTGAATTAACGGATCACGCAAGCCGGCGCCTGCCGGTCTGCGGCACTGCGTGTGGTGGCGGAATGGCGCAGTGCGCCCGCGCACACTGGACAGGCTCAGTCCTTCTTGGACTCGATGAAGGCGCGCAATTCGTCCAGAGAGCTGAATTTGTAAAATCCTCCCTCTGTCTGGGCCTCGATGGAGCCGTTTGAAAACAACTGATAGGAGACGCCGCCCGATTCATAGCGGCGCACAAGGGTCGCTGCAGGGGGCTGCTCCGCTGGTTCAGGCTCTGGCTCCTGGACATGAGTGGCTGGCGCCAGCTCTTCGATGTCGTCCGGCCATATGCCTGCGCGCAAATCGGTTTGTCGCGCCGGCACGCCTTGCCCTTGGGCAGGCATAGGCTCCGGATCTGGTTCCTTCGGCAATTCCGCGATGCGGGGCTTGAGGAAAGGACGCGGAATTTTTGGCGGCAGGCGCGGAATTGGCGGGATAGGCCGCTCCGGCTTCCTGATCTTCTCAAGATCGATTTTTTCGGCGCCGCTTTGCGCGAGTCCTGCAGGCTCAAGTTCGAGATCCAGAACCGGCCTCGTTGTGGGCTCGGGGCCCGCTGCAGGCTCGGGAAGCTGGGCTGCCGGCAGAGGGACGTCGACCGCAGCGGCAACCGGGGGCGTATTCGATTCCTCAGAAGCCTGAGGCGAATCATCCAGCGGCGGAGCAACAGGTCCCGGGGCGGCGAAATCCGAACGACTGACACGCGCCGCGCCCTGGGCGTTCGCGATGCTACGCACGACGGCGTCAACGCGAGCCATCAGGGCGGCGATGGCCAGAATGATGAATCCACCGGTCAGCAGGCCGCTTCCGGCAATCACCTGAGACCAGCCGCGCTCGACCTGAACGATGTCCCATCCCTGCGCGGCGGTGTAACCGCCTGCGACGACGAGGAGCGCTCCCATTGCGGCGACGAGCCATTTCAACATTCGGTCGAATCCATTGCGGCTGCCATGTCGTCAGATTAACCACGGAACTTGCAGGCCGGTAAAGCCGTGGGGATTGACGCCCACCTCGTCAGGAGGCGGATTTAATTGACGCAGGTCCGGTCGGGACTATGGTGGCCAGCTGGCGCAATCGGCCGCGGGAGAGCTAAATGGCAATGATCTTTCAATCGCTCGGGCGCACGCTGGCGGCAGGCGTGGTCCTGCTCATCGCGCTTGTTTTCCTTGCGGGCGTCGTGTCGGGCGAACGGCTGGCGATGAACCACGCATGGGGCATCTTCTTCATGCGCTGGGTTCACATCATGAGCGGCGTCATGTGGGTGGGGCTGCTCTGGTATTTCAATTTCATCCAGATCCCGACCGTCCCGAAGATCGAACCCGCAGAACATCGTGCGGCGATCACCAAGTTCATCGCCCCGAATGTGCTGTTCTGGTTCCGCTACGGGGCGCTGGCCACGGTGGCGACCGGCCTGCTTCTGGCCTGGATGAACCATTATCTGGTTGAGGCCCTGACCCTTCAGAAGGGCAGTCTGGCTATCGGGCTCGGCATGTGGATGGCGCTCATCATGGCGTTCAATGTCTGGTTCATCATCTGGCCGAACCAGAAAAAGGCGCTTGGGCTCGTCGATGCCAGCGCCGACGCGAAGGCCAAAGCTGCCCGCCTTGCGATGCTGACCTCGCGGTTCAACACCATGTTGTCGATTCCGATGCTGTATTTCATGGCGGCCCAAAGCCACGGCGGACTTTGAGGAGCGGGCCCGAATAGCTATACTGGCGGCGAAGCGCTTGCACTCGTGGCCACCCCGGCCCAAATAGCGTTCACCCGTTTCGGCGGGTTATTGCCCCGCTTCGGCGGGATTCAGGTTCAACCGGAGCAAGTCATCCATGTCCTTTACTCTTCCCGATCTTCCTTACGCGTATGACGCCCTGCAGCCCTACATGTCGAAGGAGACGCTTGAGTACCATCACGACAAGCATCACCTCGCCTACGTGACCAACGGCAACAACCTGATCAAGGGCACGGAATGGGAGGGCAAGTCCCTCGAAGACGTCGTGAAGGGTTCGTTCGGCAAGAACGCAGGTCTCTTCAACAACGCCGGCCAGCACTACAACCACCTTCACTTCTGGAAGTGGATGAAGCCGAATGGCGGCGGCAAGATCCCCGGCAAGCTCGAAAAGGCCATCATCGACGGCATCGGTTCCGTCGACAAGATGAAGGAAGAATTCATTCAGGCCGGCGTCACGCAGTTCGGTTCGGGCTGGGCCTGGCTCGCCGTCAAGGACGGCAAGGTGATCGTGTCCAAGTCGGCCAACGGCGAATGCCCGCTGGTGCACGGCGGCGCGCTGCCGATTCTCGGCTGCGACGTTTGGGAACATTCCTACTACATCGACTACCGCAACCGTCGTCCCGACTATCTGAAGGCTTTCATCGAAAACCTCGTGAACTGGGACTACGTGGCCGAAATGTACGACGCAGCCGCAAAGTAAGGCGCGCGTCTTTCAAGACGATCATGCCCGGCTCGATGAGCCGGGCATTTTTGTTTGGGAACCCGGTTCCTCAGACGCTGGCGACGTCGCGCAGGAACCTGTCAATGGTGTGATTGAGATGCTCGGCCTGCTGGGCGACATCGTTCGAGGCCTGATGCACCTGCGCGGCGGATTGGTCGGTTTCACCGACCGACGCTTCGAGACGCTTCATATCATTGGCTGCGGATTGCGTACCCTGGGCGGCGTCCGAGGCGCTGCGCGAAATTTCGTTGGTGGCTGAAGCCTGCTGCTCCACCGCGAC
Organism: Beijerinckiaceae bacterium; assembly: GCA_947478455.1. Taxonomy (GTDB): domain Bacteria; phylum Pseudomonadota; class Alphaproteobacteria; order Rhizobiales; family Beijerinckiaceae; genus Terripilifer. The sequence goes on from CANJWR010000003.1 coordinate 49,254, forward strand.
TGCGATGCCGGCCGTATATCCTTCGGCCTGATTCATCGTCATGGAAATCGACGCAATGGCATCCACCGCATCGGTGGTGGCGGACTGGATCGCCGTCACATGGTCGCCGATCCGTTCGGTCGCACGCGCCGTCTGGTCGGCCAGCGACTTCACTTCCTGCGCCACGACCGCGAAGCCCCTGCCCGCCTCGCCGGCGCGCGCCGCCTCGATGGTGGCGTTGAGGGCGAGGAGATTGGTCTGGGCCGCAATAGCCTGAATGAGCCCGATGATTTCGCCGATCTCGTTGGCTTTCGAGGCCAGACCGTCGATGGTTTTGGTGGTGGCGGTTGTGGTGCGCGACGCCTCGATCACTACAGAGCGCGTACGCATGACCTGCTGCTCGATTTCGGTGATGGAGGCAGACAGTTCTTCCGAAGCGCGCGCGACAGTGAGCACGTTCGAAGACGCCTGCGAGGTGGCTTTCGCGGCTGCCTGAGCGCGGCGGGCGCTTTCGGTCGCAATCGACATCATACTGTCGGCCGCCACAGTCATCTGGTCCGTATGGGACGAGACCTGTTGCAGCACGCCGCTGACCGTCGAGCGGAATTGCGATATCAGGGCATCGACCCGCTGCTGACGCGTCATGGTCGAGGAATTGGCGCTTTCCAGCGCCTGCTCCAGCGCCATACGGCCGGACAGCCGATCCTTGAAATATTGCAGCGCATGGGCGATCGCGCCGATTTCGTCATTGCGCTTCATGACCGGTACGGTGGCGGTCAGATCGCCAGAGGCCAGACGGCGCATCACTTCTGTCAGGGCTTCCAGCGGCGACGTGACGCGCGCCAGCAGAAAGTTCAGAAGGAAGAGGACGCACAGCACGAACATCAGGCCGCTGCCGACCACCCACAGCAGTTCCCGCGCCGCCCGGACGCTGCTCGATGTACGGGAAAACTCAATCGCCATATATCCTGCCGGACGACCTGCTTCGTCCGCAAAGGGCGTCACCTGCAGGACAGAATGCTGTCCGGCGATCTGGATGCTTGCGGACGTGGGCAAATTGACGCCCTGGTCGGCCAGCAAACGTAGAATCGTTTGCGGATTGGGTACGGGTGCGCCTTCACGGCTCCGGCCTGCGAAAGTATTTCCGGCGACGTCGACAACAATCGCGGACAGAAAGGCTTCATCCAGACCCAAGGGCGTCAGGGTGCGCTGCGCCGATTCGGCGTCCGAAAACGCCAGCGCATCGCCGACTGGCCCCTGAATCAGCCCTGTGATGATGCCGATGCGTTCCGCCAATTGGTCATTGGCTCGGTTCCAGCTGTAATAGCCGCTCACGCCGATATTCACGCTGACAACCAGACCGCAAACCAGCGCCGCAATCAGAATGATGCGGTGGCGAATCGTCGTGGTCTCGCGTTCGCCGTCGGCGGCGGCCTTACCCGGGGCCTCCGTGCTGACAATTGCGTTCTTGAACCACTTCATCGGCATTCCGGTGTGACAATCTCGCCGCCGGGGAGAAATGTCCCGCGTCCACGGCGTTACGCTACATTTCGCCTATTGCGATGAAGGTCTGGTTAACCGAGCGTTTGAATTACGCGGGCGGGCGGGCGGGTCAACCGTGCTCCAGCCTGTTGTAAACAGGCGGAAAACCGGTCCGAAAGCAGGAAATCCAGCTCTTTTTCCCGGCTTTCGACGACATTCTCGTATTTGCGAAGTATTTCGTCGCAATGTCCCGGATGGCACATCACCAGATGCTGCGGGCCCGGGGCGACAAGATAGCTGGCGAAATCGGCTGCAAAATCGCGCGATGCGTCGAAAGGAGAAAAACCCGCGAAGCCATCATTGACCGCAAATCCCCGCTTTCGGGCAGCTACGCCGAAGCCGCGCGTCAGGCCGGCCACGATCAGCGCCTTGCGGGCCTCGAACTTGCGGGCGCGAATTCGCCCGAAACGGTCGCTGCTGTCGCGGAGCCAGAAGCCCGAATGGTTGGCCCGACGCCGGGTCAATTCATCCAGGAGCCAGCCACGAACGCCCGGCAGGCCGTGCACGTGCTGGTGGCCGTCGAGAAAATCGGGCGCGACGCCGGTAGCGTCCTCGAAGGCGTCGAGCTGAGCATTGATCTCATTGCGGATTTCGGCCTCGGGCAACCGTCCGGTGAGAGACATCAGGATGATCTTGCCGAGCGTGGGGAAAGTATCATCCGGCGCAAGGACCGGCATGCTGGTGATGGGCTTGCCGAGCGTCAGATTGAAGTGAACGCCGAATTCGGCCAGCGTGCGATAGAGTGTCAGGCGCGATGCGGCTCGCGGCCAATCGGGCTGGTTCGTCATCGCGCAGGTGGACGTCAACCGCCCGGCCGAAATGGCCTCGAGGATTCCGTCGGAGACGGAAGGAGACAGAGCAAAATCGTCCGCGCAGAGTTTGAAGCTGAAGCTTGCCAATTCATCGCCCATTCAGGTCGGAGGCAACATAAAGGCCCTCGTGCGATCTGCAAGGCGCAATAGCCCGCCTTGCCTATTCACACGGCACGAACTACGAATTTTCCCGTAACCGGCTCAGCGGAATCAACAAACAATGCCCGCGCAGGACGTTCTGGATCAACCCGCAGCCCGACCGGAACTTTCGGTCGTCATCCCGGTTTTCAATGAAGCCGCCAACATTGCCCCGCTGGTCGCCCGGCTTGTGCCAGTACTGGAAGGCTGTGTTTCGTCCTTTGAAGTTGTGTTCGTCGACGATGGTTCGTCCGACGCCACGATGGAGACCCTGCGTGGCGTCAACGCCAGCGACCGGCGTTTGCGCGCGGTCTCCTTCAGCCGTAATTTCGGCAAGGAAATCGCCATGGCTGCCGGCCTCGATCATGCGACAGGCGAAGCTGTCGTGATCATGGACGCCGATCTGCAGCATCCGCCGGAAGTGATCCCGGCCTTCCTCGAAAAATGGCGCGAAGGCTACAAGAACGTTTACGGGCAGCGGACGGATCGAGACGGCGACAGTCCGCTGCGTCGCCTGTTGTCCCAGCGCTTCTATTATCTTTTCGGCCAGTTCGGCGAGACGCCGCTGCCGGAAGGCGCAGGCGATTTTCGCCTGCTCGATCGTCAGGCTGTGGAGGCGCTTTGCTCCATGGGCGAGCGCGCACGGTTTTCGAAGGGCCTTTACGCCTGGGTCGGCTTCAAGTCGATTGGCGTACCGTTCGAGGTGGCCGAGCGCGCGCACGGCACGTCGAAATTCAGCTATCGCAAGCTGACGCGGTTTGCGCTTGACGGGCTGATGTCGTTCTCGACGGTCCCGCTGAAAGTCTGGACCTATGTGGGTCTGCTGGTCTCGATGTTCGCACTCGTGATGGCGATCTATTATCTCATCATCACGATCGTGCGCGGCGTCGATGTGCCGGGCTTCGCATCCCTGATCGTGTCGGTCATGTTCTTCGGCGGCATCCAGCTTTTGTCGCTGGGCGTGCTGGGCGAATATATCGGGCGCATCTTCGCCGAGGTGAAGCGCCGCCCGCTTTATCTGGTGGCCGAGCGGCTCGGGCCGGAAGGGTCGGAAACAGCCGACCAGCCTGCCCCGGTCCGACATCGTCAGCGGCTCTGAGTGTCGATGATCAAAAGCCTGCTGTCGGTCGGCGGCATCACGCTGCTTTCGCGCGCCACGGGCTTTTTGCGCGATGTGATGCTGGGCGCTGTGCTCGGCGCCGGACTGGCCGCAGATGCTTTCGTGGTCGCCTTCCGGCTGCCCAATCATTTCCGGGCGATCTTCGGCGAGGGCGCGTTTAACGCCGCCTATGTGCCGTCCTATTCGCGCGTGCTGGAAACCGAAGGGTCTCAACGGGCGAAGATTTTCTCCGGCCAGATTTTTTCACTGCTGCTGATTTCCCAGATTGTGGTTCTGGCGCTGGCCTGGATCTTCACACCCGAACTGGTGCGGCTGCTCGCGCCGGGCTTCGCGGACGATCCGGCGAAATTCGATCTGGCTGTGACGCTGACGCGCATCACATTTCCGTATCTGCTCTGCGTGGTTCTGGTGACTCTGCTGTCGGGCACGCTCAACGCCCACAGGCGTTTCGTGGCTGCGGCTTTTGCGCCCGTCTTGCTGAACTTGACCATGATCGCCGCGCTGGCGGTGACGTTTCTGTTTCCAAGCGCCGGTCATGCGGCGGCGGCGGGCGTCTGCGCGGCTGGCGTGGCCGAACTGCTGTTGCTGCTGTTCGCGGCGCGTCGCGCTTCTATTCTGGCCACACCTGCCCGGCCGCGCTGGACGCCTGATGTGAAACAGTTCTTCACCGCCATCGTGCCAGCCGTTATTGGCTCGGCCGGCGTGCAGATCGCAATCTTCGCCGACACAATCATCAGCTCGCTGCTACCGACCGGCGGGCCTTCGTCGATCTACTATGCGGACCGGATCTATCAATTGCCTATCGGGGTCATCGGCATCGCGGCCGGCACGGTTCTTTTGCCGGAAATGAGCCGGCGGTTTGCGGCGGGCGATCCGGGCGCGGCTTTCCATGCCCAGAACCGCACGATGGCGATCACGATCCTTCTTTCCGCGCCGTTTCTGGTTGCGTTTCTGACAATCCCGGATCTGATCATGCGCGCTGTTTTTGTGCGCGGCGCATTCACAAATCACGACGCCGATGCTGCCGCCGCCGTGCTGGCCGCCTATGGGTTCGGGTTGATGGCTGTGGTGCTGATCCGCTCGGCAGTCGCCAGCTTCCAGTCGCAGGGCGACACCACGACCCCGATGGTTGTCTCGTTGCTGGCGGTCGCGGTGAATGTCGGGCTGAAAATCCTTTTGTTCAAGCCGATGGGGGCCGCCGGCCTCGCGCTGGCGACGGCTGTCGGCGCATGGATCAATTTCGGCCTTTTGAGCATTCTGGCGCTACGGCGCGGCGCGATGCAGCTTGATGGCATGTTCTGGAAGATTGTCGCCTCGGTCGCGGTGGCGTCGGTTCTGCTCGCCTTCATTGCGCTGTTCGGTCAGAGCGCGGCGGCTTCGCTCGCCTCGTTCGTCTCGGGCGGCAATGTCGTCGAACTCTGCATTCTGGGCGGCGCGGGCGGGGCAGCCTACGGGATAGCTACGCTCGCGGGCCTGCGGGCGATGGGCGTGCCGTTTTCGAAACTGTTCGGTGGACGCCGGAAGCCCACGCCCAAGGCCTGATTGGCCGTGCGAACGCCTAAATCCCGCCAGTTCGGAAAATTGGGCGAATTGCCAATTGCCGTGCGGAGGCGAAGCTGAAATCGCTTGACGGACCGGCTGCGGTCGCAGACTGACCATTTTCGACGGTCAAATCAGGGAAACGGGGCAAATCGAGCGTCAATGAGCCAGCCTGCTGTCGTTCACACCATCGCGGATTTGCGCCGCCTCACGGCCGCCTGGCGGAGCGCCGGCGAGACCATCGGGCTTGTTCCCACCATGGGGGCGCTGCACGCAGGTCACGTCTCGCTGACGCAGATCATGCGGCAGAAAACGCGCCGCACAGTGGTGTCGATTTTCGTCAACCCGACCCAGTTTGCGCCGAACGAGGATTTTTCCAAATATCCCCGCACCTTCGAGGCCGATCTGGCCAGGCTGGCGGCGGCGGGTGTGGATGCTGTGTTCAACCCCTCTCCGGCGGACATGTATCCGGATGGGTTCTCGACGACGATTTCACTGTCGGGCCCGGCGACTGCGGGGCTGGAAGACAGGTTTCGCCCGACGCATTTTGCAGGCGTCGCCACCATTGTGGCAAAACTGTTCATTCAGGCTGCGCCCGATGCGGCGATCTTTGGCGAAAAGGATTTCCAGCAACTCGCCGTCATCCGCCGCATGGCGCGCGACCTTGATCTGCCGGTGGAGGTTCTGGGCGCGCCGACCATGCGCGAGGCGGACGGTCTCGCCATGTCGTCGCGCAATGTTTACCTGAGCGATGCCGAACGCCGAAGCGCGCCGATTCTCAACCGAGCCATGCGCGAGGCGGCGGCGAAAATCCGCAGCGGAGCGGCCATCGAGCAAGCCTTGCACGCAGCGCGCACAGCCATTGCGGCGGCGGGGTTCGAGATCGACTATCTTGAAGTTCGCGACGCAGCCTCTCTCGCGCCGGTTGAGAAGCCGGACGGACGGGCCTTGCGGATGCTGGCTGCGGCGCGTCTTGGAAAGACGCGTCTGATCGACAATATCAGTCTCGACGACTGACAGGGAGCCTGAACCATGGCGTATCTTGCCGACACCAAGCCGCTCAAGCTCGGCGACATCGCCCGCATGCGCGCGGCGAAAGAAAAAATCGCCATGCTCACGGCCTACGACGCCAGCTTCGCGGCCATGCTGGACCGTTGCGGCGTCGATGTGGTGCTGGTGGGGGATTCGCTCGGCAATGTCATTCAGGGTCAGGTGACGACCCTGCCGGTGACGCTCGAACAAATGGAATATCATACGGCCTGCGTGTTTCGCGGCATGGAGCGGGCGTTCCTGATCGCCGATCTACCGTTCGGCGCCTATCAGGAAAGCCGCGAGCAGGCGCTGCGCAGCTCCGTCAAGCTGATGCAGGCGGGCGCGCAGATGGTGAAGCTCGAAGGCGGCTCCTACATGGCTGACACCGTGCGTTTTCTCGTGGAGCGCGGCATTCCGGTCTGCGCGCATATCGGGCTGACGCCGCAATCGGTGCATCAACTCGGCGGCTACCGTGTGCAGGGCAAGGGCGACAATGCGGCGGGCGCGATGCTCGCCGACGCGCTGGCACTGGAACAGGCGGGCGCGGCCATGATGGTCATCGAAATGACGCCGTCAGAAACCGCCGCGCGCGTTACCCGCTCGCTGAAAACCACAGCAACGATCGGCATCGGCGCAGGCCCGGATTGCGACGGGCAGGTGCTGGTTCTGTACGACATGATCGGCGTCTTCCCCGGCAAGCGCCCGCGCTTTGTGAAGAACTTCATTCCCGATACGGGCACGATTGAAGGCGCCGTGAAGGCATATGTGACGGAAGTGAAGAGCGGCGCGTTCCCGTCGAAAGAGCACGGGTATTGAGCTGCGCCGGAAAACGCGCGTTCAAACTGTTGTGACAAGGCATTTTTGATTTCTGGTTTAAGCTCTTTCCTCAACATTGAGGGGAGAGCGCTATGAAATCGACCGTAACGGCAATTGCCCTGGCGCTCAGCGCCTTCGCTTCCATCGAGGCATACGCGCAGGGAGCGCCGCAAAAGATGATGACGATCCAGATGCCGGAAGCGCCCGCACTCGTGCCGGTGAAGCTCAATCCGGCGACGACAGCGGTGCTGGTGTCGGACATGATCGATCCGATCTGCAAGAGCCAGCCCAAATGCGTCGCAACCATGATTCCTCTCGCGAAAGAGTTTATAGCGCGCGCCCGCAAGGCCGGCGTGATGATCGTCTACTCGACGCAGGAAGCCCGCAAGGACAGCTGGATGCCGGATGTCGCCCCGCTGGCGAGCGATCCGTTCATAGCTTCAAAAGGTCAGGACCGCTTCTACGACACGCAGCTGGAAAAGGTCCTGAAAGACAAGGGCGTGCAGACGCTCGTGATCATCGGCTGGAAGAACAGCGGCTCGGTGCTTTACACATCAATTGGCGCGACGCTGCGCGGAATGACGGTTGTAGTGGGGCGCGATGCGGCGCTCGGTCCTTCCGCGTGGGAAGAAGCCATCGGCGACTACCAGATGCTCACGCAATCCAGCGCCAACGCCACGAACGAACCGCTGAAAACACGCGCCACAACGCTGTCGCGGACGGACTGGATCACGTTCAACTAGGCATTCTGCAACAGTGCGCCGGCGTCAGACTTCGTCTGATTAAAGCACGCCCAGTTGCATCAACCCTTTCAGGGTGATGAACAAGCCGATCAGACCTACGAAAGCTGCCGAGATGTAGGGCAGCTTTTCGGACAGGGTCGAAAATCCCGACCAGCCCTCCTGCGCTTTTCGCGCGCCCCATGCGGCCAGAACGCCGACCGAGATCAGCGTGATCGCGAGGCCGATGCTGAAGCCTGCGACCATGGTGAAGCCGAGCACGAAGGCCTTGAACTGGATACAGATCAGCAGCACAGCAATGGCGGAAGGACAGGGCAACAGGCCGCCGGTGAGGCCGAACCACGCAATGTCATAGTTGGTGACGCGCTTGCCGGCGAATTTCTGAACAATCTCGCGCTCGTGCTCCTGCTCGTGCGACAGGCCCTTCGGTGCTGCGTGATCATGGTCGTGATGATCGTCGTGGCCATGATGGTCGTGATTGTCATGGTCTTGATCATCGTGCTCGGCGCGAAACAGCCAGAGAATGCGAAACGCCAGCGCAACGATGAGCAGGCCGGACACAAGCACAAGCCACGGCTCGGCCTTTTCGAGAATGAGCTTGTCGCCGAGGTAGAGCCCGAGCGCCGCCAGAGCCCACACAACCAGCGTATGCCCGATAGCAGCAGAACCGCCCAGCAGGGCCGCCTGCGCGGGCGTGCCGCGCGTCGCCACCACAAAGGCGGCCATCATGGATTTGGAATGGCCGGGCTCCAGCGCATGAAGCGCCCCCAGCAGCACCGCGAACGGCAGATAAAGCCAGGGATTGGCGACCCCGCCCTGAATGATGGTGGCGATATCGGGCATGGGGCTCACAAATATTTCGAGAGAATCTTCAGCTCGCCAAGCAACGCGCGCGCGCCTGCGCCCTGTCCGACATTTTCCTCAAGACAATGTTCGATGTGATGCTGGATCAGTTCTTTCTTGGCATTGGCCACAGCGGCCTCCACCGCGTGCAATTGCTGCGCGAGATCGAGGCAACTTCGCCCCTCCTCGACCATCGTGACGATGGAGCGAAGATGGCCTTCAGCGCGCTTGAGGCGCTTCAGGATGGCGGGATTCTCGGCGTGTGACATGCCTCATCCTATCCCCCAGGGTAGGATAGGGCAAGCCGACCGATTTATTTCGCCAGCGCGTCCAAAATCCGCGCCCAGCTGCGCGCGCCCTTGTGGAACGAGGTCAGTTCGTACTTCTCGTTGGGAGAATGAATGCGATCATTCTCCAGCGCGAAGCCGACCATCAGGGCGTCGAGGCCGAGTTCGCTCTTGAACTGGCCGACAATCGGGATCGAGCCGCCGGAGCCGACGAGCGCAGGCTCGCGATCCCATTCCTGATGCAGGGCGCGGCGCGCGCGCGTCAAAGCTTCCGATGTGAACGGCAGCACGATGGCTGGCGATGCGCCATGGGAGAGAAACTCCACCCGGCAATCGGCCGGCACGGCGGCGCGCACATAGGCGTGAAACGCCTCTACGATTTTTTCCGGGTTCTGGTGGCCGACGAGGCGGAAGGAGATTTTCGCCCGCGCTTCTGCAGGCAGAACGGTCTTGGCGCCCTCGCCCGTATAGCCGCCGATGATGCCGTTGGGTTCGCAAGTCGGGCGCGCCCAAATCTGTTCGAGCACGCTGCGGCCCGCCTCGCCAGCCGGAACCGACAGGCCGACTTCGGCCAGAAACTTGCGCCCGTCGAACGGCAGATCGCGCCACTGGCGGGCGACGTCTTCGGGCAATTCGTCGACGCCGTCATAAAAGCCCGGCAGGGTCACGCGGCCATCGGCGTCGTGCAGGCCGGCGATGACGCCGCCCAGAACACGAATCGGGTTGGCGGCGGGGCCGCCGAACATGCCGGAATGCAGATCGCGCGTGGCGGCGTGCACGATCACTTCCTCATACACAAGACCGCGCAGCATCGTGGTGATGGCGGGCGTCTGCCGATCCCACATGTTGGTGTCGCAGACGAGTGCAATATCGGCGGAAAGCTCTTTCTTATTCTGCGCCAGAAATTCCGGCAGCGAGGACGAGCCGCATTCTTCCTCGCCCTCGAACAGAAGGGTCACATGGCACGGCAGGCCGCCGGTCTGCATGTAGGCACGGCAGGCTTCCACGAACAGCATGAGCTGTCCCTTGTCGTCGGAGGCGCCTCGCGCCACAATCTGTTTGCCGGTCGGCGTCTCGACGATGCGCGGCGCGAAAGGCTCTGTCTCCCAGAGTTCGAGCGGGTCCGCCGGCTGGACGTCATAATGGCCATAGAACAGCACATGCGGCGCATCGGGCCGGACAGCTTTTGCGTGAGCCACCACCATCGGATGGCCGGGCGTGGGTCGGACGGAAGCAGCAAAGCCGATGCCGTTCAGATCATCCACAAGCCACTGGGCCGCGCGGGCGCAGTCGGCCTTGTAGTGAGGATCGGTGGAGACGGACGGGATTTTCAGAAGATCGAAAAGACGGTCGAGCGCCGCGCTCTGGTTCGCGTCGATCTTGTGCAGGACTTCGTCGATGGTCGCCATGAGTCTCTCCGCTTGATGAGACTGATGTAGCGCGGCGATGCCGCCAAGCAAAGCCGCTCGCAGCGGAGCGCTGTGGCCTCAGCGCTGCGACAGGCGCAGGCGCAGCAGTTGAAGCGCAATCGTGGCCGGCCATTCGTGTCGGCCAGTAGCAACTGCCGCGCGAACTATTTTTTCGTTCCGAGGATGCCGCCGAGCACGCCGCGCAAAATTGCGCGCGTAATCTGTGTCCCAAGTGAACGCGCCGCCGATTGCGCGGCGGAGCGTACGATCATCTCGCCGGTGGACATGCGGGTCGTGGTCTTGCCGTTTTTCGTGGTCTTCTGCGACGTGCCGAGAACGCCGCCGAGCATCCCGCCGAGCTGGCCCATGATGCCGCCGCCGCCTTCAGCCTCAGCATCCGCCTCGCCGGTCGCTTCCCTGGTGCGCTTGAGCAACACTTCGTAAGCCGACTCACGATCGATCATCGTCTCGTATTTGCTGCCCAGCTGGCTCTTGCTGACGATGCCCTGCCGCTCTTCCGGCGTGACAGGACCGACGCGCGAGGCTGGCGGCGCGACAAGCGTGCGCGCCACGATAGCGGGCGTGCCCTTGCCTTCCAGCATGGAGACGAGCGCCTCGCCGACGCCAAGCTGCGTGATCACAGTTCCGGTGTCGAAAGCCGGGTTCTGCCGGAACGTATCAGCGGCGGCCTTGACGGCCTTCTGGTCGCGCGGCGTAAAAGCGCGGAGCGCGTGCTGCACGCGATTGCCGAGCTGGCCGAGAACGACTTCGGGCACATCTAGCGGGTTCTGCGTGACGAAATAGACGCCGACGCCCTTTGAGCGAATGAGGCGAACCACCTGTTCGATGGCGCTCATCAGGCTTTTGGGCGCATTGTCGAACAACAAGTGCGCTTCGTCGAAGAAGAACACCAGTTTGGGCTGATCGGCGTCGCCTACTTCCGGCAGCGTCTCGAACAGTTCCGACAGCATCCACAACAGGAAGGTCGCGTAGAGCCGCGGCGAGCGCATCAACTTGTCGGCAGCCAAAACATTGATGATGCCGCGCCCGTCGCGGTCGGTGCGGATGAAATCATTGATGTCGAGCGCGGGCTCGCCGAAGAATTTCGTCGCGCCCTGATTCTCCAGCACCAGCAATTGTCGCTGGATCGTCCCGATGGTGGCGGGAGCGATATTGCCGTATTTGGTCGTGAGGGTTCCGGCGTTGTCGGCCAGATATTGCAGCATCGACCGCAGATCCTTCAGGTCGAGCAGGAGCAACCCCTGCTCGTCGGCGATGCGGAAAGCAATGTTCAGCACGCCTTCCTGGGTGTCGTTCAATTCCAGCAGGCGAGCCACCAGAAGCGGGCCCATCTCCGAAATGGTGGCGCGGACCGGATGGCCCTGCTCGCCGAACACATCCCAGAACACGATGGGGAAACGATCCGCCGTGTATTCGACGCCAATGTCCTTTGCACGCTGCACGAAGGGAGGCTTGGCGTCGCCCGCCATGGCGATGCCAGACAGATCGCCCTTTACGTCGGCGGCGAAAACCGCCGTGCCGGCGTTGGAAAAGCCCTCGGCCAGCACCTGCAGGGTCACAGTCTTGCCGGTGCCGGTCGCGCCCGTGACGAGCCCGTGACGATTGCCTAGCTTCAGCGTCAGATATTCGTATTTGTCGCTTTTCCCGACGAGAATCTTGCCAGGCTGGGTGCGCGGATCGTCGGCCATGTCTTGTCCTGAATAAATAGTCGCAAGCGCTGCTTATAGGGCATAGCCCGAGTCGTCGCCACCCACCAGAATGTCGGGGGGCGCTGTGCGGCGACGCACTTGGAAAGCGAGGCCGGGTCAGCTAGAGCAATGCGGTCAAATTGCACCCAAAAGAGGTAACAGATGGAAGAGCTTATTGCCCGCGTCGCCCAGGCCGCCGGTATTGAACCCGAGACGGCCGGCAAGGCGATAGCCGCCATCCTGTCCTTTCTGCAGAAAGAGGGCCCGCAGGCCGAAGTCGCCCAGCTGATGGAAAAGCTCCCTGGCGGGGCCGAACTCGTGGCCGCCAATGCGGATGCTCCCGCTGGCGGCGGCCTGCTCGGCGGACTGATGGGCATGATGGGCGGCGGAGGCGGCCTGATGGGCCTCGCCGGCCAACTGACCGGCATGGGTCTGGGCATGGGCGAGATGCAGTCTGTCGGCAAGGAATTGTTTGCGGCGGGCCGGGAACATGCCGGCGAAGACCTGATGGGTCAAATTGCGGCCTCGGTTCCGGGCCTCGGCCAGTTCATCTAGAGAAAATTCCGGCCATGCGACGAAGGGCGTGTGGCCGGAGCGGGTTGCGCATGCGAAAACGGCAGCGATCTTGTTTCGCTCCAGTGAACTTGCATCGCCCATTTGCCAGACCCGGATTCCTGAATGGCCCTCTCGCCCGCCGACACCCCCATGGCTTCCGCCTTTTCACCTGCCACCGAAGCCCAATGGCGCAGCCTCGTCGACAAGGTGCTGAAGGGCGGCCCGTTCGAGCGGCTTATCGGCAAAACCTATGACGGTATTGCGGTTGCGCCGCTTTATCCGCGCGCCGACGCCGCCCCGCGCGCCATCCGGGCCGAGGCTGGTCCATGGCGCGTTCTGACCCGGATCGATCATCCGGACGTAAAATCCGCCCATGCGGCGGCGTTGACCGATCTCGAAAACGGAGCGACAGGCCTGCAACTGGTTTTTGCAGGTTCCTGCGGCGCAAACGGTTTCGGCCTTGCTGATGTTTCCGGCGATGCCATTTCGGCCCTGCTCGACGGGGTCTTTCTTGACGCCGGCGTGCGGCTCGAACTCGACCTGAGCCCGCAGACGAAGGATGCGGCGCTGGCGCTTGCGGCGCTAGTGGAAGCCCGCAAGATTAATCCCGCCCTGACGGATATCGGCTTCGGCTTCGACCCAATGGGCGTGATGGCGCTGGCGGGCGGCACGCCGGTTGAATGGACGCATCTCGCGCCGATGACGGCCGGTATGGCGAAGCATCTCGTGTCGCGCGGCTTCGGACGGCATATTTTTGCAGCGGACGGACGCGTGATTCATTCAGCGGGCGGCACAGAGGCGCAGGAGCTATGCTTCGCGATCTCGTCGGCGCTGGCCTATCTGCGGGCGCTCGACTCGGCGGGCGTGGAGCTTGAAGCTGCGCGCCGGATGATCTCGTTCCGGCTGGCGGCGGACGCAGACGAGTTTCTCACCCTCGCCAAGTTCCGCGCGCTGCGTCGCCTCTGGGCGCGCGTCGAGGAAAGCTGCGGTTTGACGCCGGAACCCTTGCATCTGCATGCCGAGACCGCGTGGCGCATGACCAGCCAGCGCGATCCGTGGGTGAATATTCTGCGCGCCACTGTGGCGACGTTCTCGGCGGGTCTTGGTGGGGCGGACTCGATTTCGGTGACGCCATTCACGCAGGCACTCGGCCTGCCGGACGATTTCGCGCGGCGCATCGCGCGCAACACTCAACTGGTCCTGATCGAGGAATCGAATCTTGGTCGTGTGGCCGATCCGGCTGCGGGCGCTGGCGGATTTGAGGCGTTGACCAACGAGCTTTGTGAAAAAGCCTGGTCGTTGTTCGGCGAAATCGAAAAGTCAGGCGGGCTTTATTCGTCGCTGGTGAGCGGCGCTTTCCAGTCGAAAGTTGCAGCAGCGCGCGCAGTGCGGGCGAAAAATATTGCGCGCCGTCGCGACGCCCTGACGGGCGCGAGCGAGTTTCCCAACATCCACGAAGCGCCTGTCGACGTGCTGGCACCGATCCCGACGGTAACAGTCCAGCCGGCCATGCCGATTTCATTTTCGGCCCTCACGCCGCAACGCGATGCGACGCCCTTCGAGGCCTTGCGCGACCGCGCCGATGCGCTGGCGAAGAACGACGCACGGCCACGCATCTTCCTCGCCAATCTCGGGCCGATCTCGGCCTTCACGGCGCGCGCCATGTTCGCGAAAAACTTCTTCGAGGCTGGCGGAATCGAGGCGCTTTCGAACGACGGATTTGAAAGCGCCGCCGATCTGGCGTCGGCCTTCAAGACATCTGGCGCTGCGATGGCGTGCCTCTGTTCGTCGGACGGGCTTTATGCGGAGCGCGCCGCCGCCGCGGCACAAGCGCTAAAGGATGCGGGCGCAACACGCATCTATCTGGCGGGTCGTCCTGGCGAACTTGAAGGCCCGCTCAAAGAAGCGGGCGTTGCGGAGTTCGTGTTTGCCGGTTCGGACCTGCCGGCTGTGCTGGAAAATGCATTTACCGCTGCGCGGTAAGGCGACAGGTCGTTCCGCCCATTTGCGACGAAAGACGAAACTCATTTGTCGGCGATCTCCCGCGCCATCGTCTGCGGTCTGTTAACCAGCGCCACCATTGCGTAGCTGATGATCAGCAACAAGAACCATGACGAGAATTTGTTGAAGCCGACCGGCGACCACTGACTTCCCTGATGGGGATAGAGCCACGCATTGGTGTAGGTGCCGACATTTTCGGCGATCCAGACGAAGAAAGCCGTTAGGCCGCAGGCGAGAAGGATCGGCATCGTGCGATGCTTTCTCCAGACCCGATAGTGGATCATGCCGGGGCCGAGCAGAATGGCTGCGCCGAGGAACAGCAACACGCGCAGATCCCAGCCCCAGTGGTTGGTGAAGAAATTCGCATAGATCGCCACTGACAGAAGACCCAGCGCCCACAGGGGCGGGTGCCGCGTAAAGCGAAAATCGAACAGTCGCCATGACCGCGCGATGTAACTGCCGATGGACGCATACATGAAGCCGGTAAACAGCGGCACGCCGCCGATGCGCAACAGGCTCGCCTCCGGGTAGGTCCACGACCCCACGGCGGTTTTGAAAATTTCCATCGCGGTGCCGACGAGATGGAACACCAGGATGACTTTGGCCTCCTCCCTCGTCTCCATTCTGGTGGCGAGCAGCAAGGCCTGAATGCTGATCGACGCCACGACCAGAAAATCGTAGCGCGCCAGACTGGCGCTGCGCGGATACCAGAGATGTGTGGCGATCAGCAGCGCAACCATGGCGCCGCCGAACAGACAGGCCCACGCCTGCTTGGCGCCGAAACGGACGAACTCATACGCTCCCAGCCCAAACCGGCTATGGGACCATTTTTCGGCCCAGCGCGCTTCCGCATCCAGAAAGCGCGCCAGCAACGGCCATTGCCGCGCAGAACTTTCAAAACTGTCTTCGCTCATCGCGGCCCAAAGAATCCAATCGAATGACAAGTCTATCATGCCGTGGCCGGCCGGCAGCATGCAGCAGATATTGCCCTATTTTCCAATGGTCCGCGTGGATTGGGGGGACTATGATCGCTCAGCGATTTCGCAGCCGTGAGCTTTCCATGTCCCGCATTCCTGATTTTTCAACCATCCCGTTCCGGACTGTCGGGATTGCGGCAACAGCCGAAACTGCCGAGCCATGGCTGACGCCGGAGGGCATCGAGGTGAAGGGGTCCTACGGCCCTGCCGACATTGCCGGGCTCGACTTCATCGACGGCTATCCGGGAACAGCCCCTTACGTGCGCGGCCCCTACCCGACCATGTACGTCAACCAGCCGTGGACAGTGCGCCAGTACGCGGGCTTCTCGACAGCGGAGGATTCCAACGCCTTTTATCTGCGCAATCTGGCGGCCGGCCAGAAGGGCCTGTCGGTGGCGTTCGATCTCGCCACCCATCGCGGCTACGACAGCGATCATCCGCGCGTGGCGGGCGATGTCGGCATGGCGGGTGTGGCGATCGATTCCATCTACGACATGCGCACATTGTTCTCGGGGATTCCACTCGACCAGATGAGCGTGTCGATGACCATGAACGGCGCAGTTCTGCCGGTGCTGGCGCTCTATATCGTGGCGGCAGAAGAACAGGGCGTGCCGATGAGCAAGCTCTCGGGCACGATCCAGAACGACATTCTCAAAGAATTCATGGTGCGCAACACCTA
>CANJWR010000004.1 GCA_947478455.1 Beijerinckiaceae bacterium
CGGACTTCTGGAGGCCATCAACGGAAACGTCCAGGCCGCCAAACGCAAGGCAAAAGGCTATCGCAGCAAGCGCAACCTCAAGTTGATGGTCTACCTCATCGCCGGAGGGGTGCTGGACACGCTACCCACATGAAACAGCGACGAGCCGCAAAATGGATCACGATCGACGCAAGCTGCAACGCGAGCCCACGCTGGTCGAGGGCATGGTGGAATTCGGGCGTCTCCGCAAAAGGTACGCCTCGTGCCTGATCACAGAGATTTCCGGTGAAGGCGCGCGAATCTGGATGGTCGAACGGACCATTCTGCCGAAGAAATTCAAGCTTTTTGTCGGCCTGGACGATCAGGTCGGGAAGGACGCCACAAAGGTCTGGCGGCGCGAATCCGAGCGCGGAATTCGTTTTGAAAAGCACGCCGCTGCACCGGCGCGGCTGCTTTCGGCGCTTCTGCCGAGGTGGTCTGCGGCGTAAAACTGTAAAATCCGGGGGCGAGTGCTCCCGGAGACGTGCATAAGTCCCAAAACAGGGCAGGCATTAACACGACATTTACCCTGATCGACCAGCATGTCCCACACGCAGGCAAGACGACCTGTGGGAAAAAGGGGCTGCATGAGTTCGACAATTCTGATCGCCGACGACGATCCGGTACAGCGCCGACTGCTGGAGGCGATGGTTCGCCGTTTTGGCTATCAGGTGGAAACCGTCGATGGCGGCGAAGCCGCGCTGGCGCGCATCGACGCCGGCGACCAGCCCGAAGTTGATCTGCTGATTCTCGATCTCGTCATGCCTGATCTCGACGGCATGGGAGTGCTCGGACGTCTGCGCGAGAAGAAGAATTCGCTGCCCGTCATCGTCCAGACAGCTCATGGGTCGATCGAGGCGGTCATTTCCGCCATGCGGGCCGGCTCTACCGATTTCGTCGTGAAGCCTGTTGGCGCCGAACGATTGCAGATTTCCATCAAGAACGCCCTGCGGGTCGATGCGCTTGAGGATGAAATCCGTCGCATCTCGAAGCGCAACGCCGGTACGCTGAGTTTCAAGGATATCGTGACGCGCAGCGACGATATGGGGCGAATCATTCGCCTGGGCGAACGCGCCGCCAAATCGTCGATTCCGGTCCTCATCGAGGGTGAGTCGGGCGTCGGCAAGGAACTGATCGCGCGCGCAGTGCAGGGCGCGTCTGACCGCAAGGGCAAGCCGTTCATCACAGTCAATTGCGGCGCGTTGCCGGAAAATCTCGTCGAGTCAATTCTGTTCGGTCATGAGAAGGGCGCCTTCACGGGCGCAACCGAAAAACACGTCGGCAAGTTTGTCGAAGCCAACGGCGGCACGCTGTTCCTCGACGAAGTCGGCGAATTGCCGCTCGAGACACAGGTGAAACTGCTGCGCGCTCTTCAGGAGGGCGAGATCGATCCTGTCGGGGCCAAGCGGTCCGTGAAGGTCGACATTCGCCTTATCTCGGCGACCAACCAGAATCTCATCGAACTGGTGAAGCGCGGCAAGTTCCGTGAAGATCTGTTCTACCGCCTCAACGTATTCCCGATCACAATTCCGCCGCTACGCTCGCGTCGCGACGACATTCCCGATCTGGCGCGGCGCTTTTCGGCCCGCTTTGCGGCTGAGGAAGGCAAGAAGCTGCGCGGCCTCACGGCCGAAGCGAGCGCATTGCTGACGCGCTATGACTGGCCCGGCAATGTGCGCCAGCTCGAAAATGCTGTTTTCCGCGCCGTGGTTCTGGCCGATGGCGACGAACTGGGCGTGGCGGAGTTTCCGCAAATTGCCGCACAGGTGGACGGCTTCGACGTGCGTGTGCCGCCGGCGCCCGCCATGCCGGTTTCGACACATCCCGCGCAGCGCGAATTCGTTCGCGTTGAAGTACGCGACCCGAATGTGCTGAAATTGCTCGACGATGGCGGCGATGTCCGCAAGCTCGAGGAACTCGAAGCCGAAGTCATCAGGTTCGCGCTGTCGCACTATCGCGGACAGATGTCCGAGATGGCTCGTAAACTGGGCATCGGCCGCTCAACGCTCTATCGCAAGATGAAAGATTTCGGACTCGACGAAGGAAGCTCCATGGCCGGCGAGGCCAGCGCCGCCTGAAACTGTTGCGGCAGCGACACGCAGGTCTGAAGTCTTGACCTGTGCGCCGCCGCACAGCCACGCCGCCATTGCATTCCTAGTGTTGGAACGGTTGAGATAGCGAATCGAAAGTCGTCCCCGGTGGGGCGGCCGGTCGGATGCTGCGCCGACGTTCGCATTCACCAAAGGGGCCTTCGGATGTCATCGCCTGTGACAAAGTTCTGGCTTGCGGGTGTATCTTCGGTCGTCCTGGCGCTGGCCTTGTCCGGGCCCGTGCGCGGGCAGGAGGCGATATCCGCGACCGCAGCCCCGATGGAACTGCATAATCTCGATGTGATGCTGCCGCCGGAAGCCCCGGCGCGCTTCGACGACATTGTGGCGACCCCGCTCGCGCCGCCCGAAACGGCTGTAAAAGCTGACAATGTCAATGGTTTGATGCCGGCCCTGCCGCCGGACGTCACGGCGAATTTCGACGATGTGACTCAAGCTCCGACCCAGCGCGCCGGGGCCGATGTCGTGGTTCCGTTGCCGCCCGATGCGACCGCGCATTTCGACGATGTGACGGCCGAACCGAAGGCCGTTGCGGCAACGCCAGAATTGAAGCTCGATATCGATCTGCCGCCGGCTGCGGTCGCGCAGTTCGATGACATCTTGCGTCAGCAAGCGGCGCAGGCGCTGGGCGAGGCTGTTCGCACGTCCGTTGCGTCGGTGAACGAGGTCCCGATCGTGCGCGGTCCCTTCGCGGTCGCCATGCGCAAGGAGCGGGAAGCGGTTGCGGCCTTCTATGAGGCGCGCGGTTTTGCGCCTGTCTGGCTTGCGGACGGCAAATGGACCCCGCAGGCGGCAGCCGCAATCGCGCGGCTCGAGCGCGCAGGCGACGACGGCCTCAACCTTCAGGCCTACAAAATTCCGACGCTTAAGAGCGCTGCGCCCGCCGAACAGGCGGCGGTAGATGTGGCGCTGTCACAGGCGGTGGTCGCCTATGGGCGGCAGGCGAGCGGCGGGCGTCTCGATCCGCGCTCGATCGCGGCGACCATTACGGCGAAGCCGGAAGTAGCGGATGCGGCGAAGATTCTGGCCGATGTATCGGGTTCCGCCGACGCGGGCGCGACCCTGCAGGGCTTCAATCCGCCCCATAAGGGCTATGTGGATTTGCGGGCCAAACTCGCCGAACTGCAGCGGGAGAAGCCCGCCATGCCGCCGCAGGTGCGCATTCCTGCCGGTCGCGAACTCAAGATCGGCATGAAAGACCCTCGCGTTCCGCTGATCCGGTCGCGGTTCGGCATCGACAATGCGCAAGTTGCCAATACGAGCGACGATCTGGTTTATGATTCTCGCGTCGCGACCGCGGTAGCGGATTTTCAACGCGAGGCAGGCCTGCCGGCGTCAGGCGCTTTGACGGCGCGCACCATTGCGGCCCTGTCGGGTGGCGAGCCTTCGCAACTGGAAGGCGAAATCGTCGCCAATATGGAGCGCTGGCGCTGGCTGCCGCGCGACATGGGCGAGGACCGGATCGAGGTCAATGTTCCCGACTATGCGCTGAAGGTCACGAAGGCGGGGACGGTCGTACACCGCACCCGCGTGGTGGTGGGCAAGCCGCAGAATGCGACGCCGATCTTTTCGGACACGATGCGCTATCTGATCGTCAATCCTTACTGGAACGTGCCGGTCTCGATCATCAAGAAAGAGATGATGCCCAAGCTCGCCGCCGATCCGTCCTATCTGACGCGGCAGGGCTACGAGGTCACCCAGTACCGGGGGCAGGTGGTGGTTCGCCAGCCGCCGGGCGAGCGCAATGCGCTGGGCCGCATCAAGTTCATGTTCCCTAACGAACATTCGGTCTATCTGCACGATACGCCGTCGCGCCACCTCTTCGCCAATGCGGAGCGGGCCTACAGCCATGGCTGCGTGCGCGTCGAAAATCCTTCGCGCTGGCCGAAGTTGTGCTGGGCCGCGACAATGGCTGGACCGAGGACCGGCTGAAGAAGATGGTCGGCGGCGGCGAAAAGACCGTCCATCTGCCCAAAACCTTGCCCGTCCACATCCAGTATTTCACCGCGCTGGTGGACGAGGCGGGCAAGCTGCAGCTTCGCAAGGACATCTACGGATATTCGAAGAAAGTGCGGGCGGCGCTCGGCGTCGACGCTTAGGCGGCGCGAATCGAGGCCAAACTGGCCCTTTTCGGACTCAGGTCAAATATTTGTAATCGGGATGCTTTTTGTCCGCAGGCTGCTTTTTTCCGGCCTGCGGCGCTTTGCCTGGCGCAGCGCCACAAAGCCGCCATGATCTGGGGGCTTTTTTTCCCCTGCGGATCGGAGTAAACATTGCGTGATGCCGTCAAGGTTGGGGAAAGGTTCTCGGGCTTACGAGGATTTAACCCTTCTTCGCAATAATTCGCTCACCATAAGTTCACCCGTGTATGGGGTGAACCTCCTCAAAATGTGAGTTCGAGCTTGCTGAAAGCGCGTATGCGAAACGCCGCCCGGAAATGCTGGTCGCTGATGGCGACCGCCGGAGCTAGTGCAATTGCGCTGACTGCCCTTTCGACAACCGAAACCCAGAATGCGGTCGCCAACGGCGACACCCGCACCATCAGCCTGTTTCACTCCCATACGAACGAAACCATCACGGCCACCTTCATGGTCGACGGCCAATATGACGGTCGTGTTCTCGAAAAGCTGAACTGGTTCCTGCGCGACTGGCGGCTCGATGAGCCGGTCAATATGGACCCGCGCCTGTTCGACACGATCTGGGCGACCTATCGGGAGAGCGGATCACGCGAGCCCATGAAGGTCATGTCGGCCTACCGGTCGCCGCGCACCAATGCGATGTTGCGCCGCCGGTCGAAAGCTGTGGCCGAGAATTCCCAGCACATGGTCGGCAAGGCCATGGATATTCATTTCGTCGACGTTCCCATGTCGCGAGTCCGCGAAATCGGTATGCGCCTGCAGCGCGGCGGCGTCGGCTATTATCCGAGCGCCGGTTCGCCCTTCGTGCATCTGGACGTCGGCAGCGTGCGCGCCTGGCCGCGCATGAGCTACGACCAGCTCGCCCGTATTTTCCCGGACGGCAAGACCGTCCATATCCCCAGCAACGGACAGCCGTTGGCTCGCTACGAAGAAGCCCGCGCCGAACTCGCGGCGCGTGGCGGGGCGCTTGCTCCGACACTTGCACAGGTCAAGATGCCGGGCTTCCTGGCCTTCCTGTTCGGCGGCGGCGAAGATGAAGACGTTGCCGCTACCCGGGCTCCTGCTCCGACCCGTAACACACGCGGTCGCCAGCAGGTCGCTTCGCTCGGTCGCGCGACCGGCATCGGGCCTGCACCGATCGCCGCGCCCGCCAATGGAGACGACAACAGCGCCGCCGCGTTTTTCCGCGCCGATGCGGCCCGCTTGGCGCCACAGGCGCCTGTCCAAACGCAGGTTGTGGCGCGCGCGCAGACCAATCTTCCGCGTGGCGAGACTTTCCTGAGCCCTGCGCCGCCGCAGAGCGCGCCGGTTCAGACTGCCGCTCCTGCCCCTGCTCCTCAGCCGGTGGCTATTGCGGCGCTCGACCCGCGTCTGCAGGATCGCGCGGCCTCGCTGCCGCTGCCGCCGCGCCGTCCTGACGATCTGCCGCTGATTACGGCCAGTATTCCGGCGCTTGCGCCGTTGCCGCCGGTTCGCCCGGTTGAGTTGGCTTCGCTGGTCACTCCGCGCGCGTCGAATGGTTCGGCTTCCGCCGCGAAGGCTGACGCCATCGCGGGTCTGATAGGCACGTTCAGCACTGTGCCGCCGCCGCGCGGCCGCGATCTGCCGAAAATCATCACGCAGGGAACATCGCTGCAGCAAAAGCCATCGGCTCCGGGCGTCATGTCCTATGCGCCCGAAGATTCGCTGCTGGCGCGTTCGGTCATCATGACCAAATCGACGTCTATCATACCAACACCGCCCACGACGGCTCGTCCGCCGGTTCGCTCCTCCGGCCCGGCCAAGAAGGCCGATCTGGTGGCGGCGCGGCTTGATCGCTCGAATTTCCGCAGTTTGACGGCGAGCGTCGAGATGGCGCGGGTTACGACCCCGACTGTGCTGGGTTCGACCGTCGCGCCGCTTCGGCCCGCAGGCCGCGTCGATGCGCGGGCGCTGGTTTTCTCGTCGGCTTCGGAACTCCCGGCAAGCTTCGAGGCGCGGAAGCCGGAATTCGACAGCAAGAGCTTTTCGGGTTCCGCCTTGCAAGCCCCTGCAGGCAGCGACCAGCGTGCCGACGCTGCCGGCGACAAGCGCGTCAACTAAGACAGACTTCCTCGAAACGGCCGATTGGCCCGGCGTTGACAATGCCGGGTGGGCAAAACATGATCGCCTTCGATCAGTCTGCTGCGCATTTGCATGATGCCTGACGCCCGGGAAGAGACGCCGACATCATGAGCACGCCGGTCGAGAATGCCGCCGATCCGCTCCTCGTCATCGACAATATCTACAAGCGCTTCGGCACGGACGCCGATGCGACTGTGGCGGTCGATCACATGTCGTTCGGCGTGAAGCCCGGCGAATTCGTTTCGGTGATCGGCCCGTCGGGTTGCGGCAAGTCCACACTGTTCAACATCATCGGCGGATTGCTGGGCGACTACGACGGCGAGGTGCGCGTCGGCAAGGAGCGCATCGACGGTCCGCATCCGGCCATCGGGATGGTGTTTCAGGAAGAATCGACCTTCCCGTGGCGCAATGTCATCGACAATGTCGCCTTCCCGCTGGAATTGCGCGGCGTGCCGAAGTCGGAGCGTCAGGACCGGGCGCATCACTTCATCGACATGGTGGGTCTGGCGAATTTCGAAAAGCGCTTTCCGTCGCAGCTTTCCGGCGGCATGAAACAGCGCGTGTCGATCGCCCGAACGCTGGTGTCGGAGCCGCGCATCCTGCTGATGGATGAGCCGTTCGCGGCGCTCGACGAGCAGACGCGGCTTTTGCTGGGCGACAAGATTTTGCAGATCCAGCAGCAGTTGAACCAGACGACGCTGCTAATCACCCACAATCTCACCGAGGCCGTGCAGCTGTCCGACCGGATCGTGGTGATGACCTATCGGCCCGGCAGGTTGAAGCGCATCGTCAATATCGATTTGCCGCGCCCGCGGACGTCTGAGGTGGTCGGCAGCGATGCGTTCGGCCATTACGTCGCGGAAATCTGGAACGATCTGCGCGAGGAAGCCAGCCGCGGCATGGTGGACGCCGAGGCCTCGATTTCCCGCCGGAGCGCCGCCCGTGGCTGAACGGGTCCACTTGCGGCGGCTTGCGGGGACATCGTGGTTTCCGGTCGCGGTCGGGATCGCGACGCTCGTGGCGGTCGGGGCGCTCGTCGAGGTTCTGCTCCTTGCGGGCGTGATGAACCGCTACATGCTGCCGTTGCCCTCCGATGTGCTGGGCGCATTTCGGCGCGTGATCATGGAAGAAAACATTCTGTCGCGCACGGGCGATACGGCGTTCGAGGTTCTGACCGCCGGCTTTCTGGTAATTGTCTTCGGGGTTCCGCTGGGCGTGCTGTTTCACCGCTTCCGTATTCTGCGGATGGCGCTGGAAGACTGGGTGGCGGCGCTGGCGGCTGCGCCCATCGTTCTGGCGTTTCCGCTGTTTCTCGTGCTGTTCGGGCGCGGGCCGAAAACGGTGATCATCATCGCCTTCGTGTACGGCATTCCGCCGATCTTGCTGAAGACGCTGGAAGGCCTGTCGTCGACGCGCGGCGTGCTGATCAACGTGGGGCGCAGCCTCAACATGACGCCGACCCAGATGTTCTGGAAGATCATGTTCCCGTCCGCGATTCCATCGATCTTCACCGGCATCAGGCTGAGCTGGACGTTTTGTCTGGTGACGGTGGTGGGCGTCGAATTTCTGGTCAATCTTGGGGGACTGGGCCAACTCATCAATGATCTCGCGGAACGTTACGATCTGCCCGGAACCTATGCGGGAATTGCGTTCGTGATCCTGCTCAGTGTGGCCTTCTTCATCGTGCTTGAACGGATTGAGACATGGCTGCAACCGGAGCGATAGCGGCCCGGCCACGCAAGCGCACCTGGCTCGATCTTGAGTCCGGGCCCGCGCCGTCGCGCAGCGCCGTGCTCGGCGTGCGGATCGTGTTTGCAATTGTGGTCATCGCCATCTGGGAAGCGATCTCGGCCTCGGGGCTTTTCTTCGGCGACGTGGTGCCGTCGCTGGTGAAAATCCTCGCTTCCATGTGGCGTCTGCTGATTCAGGATGCGTTCTGGACCAATCTGCAGGTGACGGCGCTGGAGATTCTGGTTGCGCTGGGGATCGGGGCTGCGGCCGGAATCGCCTGCGGAATCATTCTGGGGGCCAATGGCTTTCTGCGAAAGGCCTATGAGCCTTTCATGTATTACTTCAGCCCGACGCCGCGCATCATCCTGTTCCCGATCATGATCATGTGGTTCGGGATCGGGGTGGAATCGAAAGTCGCACTGGGGGCGCTGTCGAGCTTTTTCCCGATTGCGCTCTCCACTTCCGCCGGCATGGCGCTGATCGACAAGGTGCTGATCCGGGTCGGGCGCAGTTTCCGCGCCAGTGCTTGGCAGATGGCGACGAAAATTTATCTGCCGGCCATGCGGGTTCCAGTTTTGACCGGCATTCGCCTCGGCTTCGGGCTGGCGATGATCACAGTGCTCCTCGCCGAAACCAAGCTCTCCAACAAGGGGCTTGGCTATCTGGTGATGCAGTTTTACCAGCGCTTCGACATGCCGACGCTCTATGCGCTGCTGATCGTGCTGTTCTTGATCGCCGGCGCCGGAAACGCCCTGATCGGACGCTTCGAGCGCGCGTCTCGCTAGGCTCTAAACGTCGCCCAGTGCGGACAGGTAGAGTTCCAGAATCTCTTCTTCCTCGCGGCGCTTGTCGCGATCCATACGGCGGATCGAGACGATCTTGCGGATGATCTTGGAATCGTAGCCGGTGCCCTTGGCCTCGGCATAGACTTCCTTGATGTCGTCCGCGATGGCGCGCTTTTCTTCTTCCAGACGCTCGATGCGCTCTAGGAAAGCGCGCAAATGGTTGGCGTCGACCGCGTTGGTGCTCATGTGCCGGCCTGTCTCTGTGGTGTGGGCGCCCGCGCCCGTTCTGGCCGGGATGGATGGAACGCGGGCGCGGGCGCGTCAAGGATGTTGCGCCCGCAATCCCCGGTTTCCTTCCGTTCAGCCGTGCTTCTGCTGGCCTGCGGGCGACTGGGCGAAGGCCTTCAGCTGTTCGGGGCTGGCCTCGCGCTGGTTGAGTTTCTTCCAGTCGTCGTAGGGCATGCCGTAGACCTGCGTGCGCAGTTCTTCCTTGCCGATGTTCAGGCCGCGCTCGTCGGCTGCGTCCTTCAGCCAGTTCGACAGGCAGTTGCGGCAGAAGCCGGCCAGGTTCATCAGGTCGATGTTCTGGACCTCGGCGCGTTCGCGCAGATGTTTGGTGAGGCGACGAAAGGCTGCGGCTTCCAGTTCGGTCTGGGTCTTCTGGTCGATCTCGGTCATGGGGTCTTCCTCACGGGTCTTTCGGTGCGGCTTCGATGATGTTCGATCATATGGGCGTGTGGGCTCGCCAGTACAGAGGCAAGCAGGGGGGCGAGACGATTGGCCCAGTCTTCCGCATGGGCGCGGGTGGCGACGAGGTCCTGCCTGAGCTCGATCAGCATGTGGGCGAGGCCGCGCTTCGTGCCGAGTTCGTGCAGCGTGTCGCCTTCGAGCGCGCCATCATAGGGCTCGTTGTCGCCCACAGTCAGGTCGGGCTGGGCGCGCAGGGCTGCGATGAAGGGCTCCGCAATGCGCGGATCTGAATCCCACAGGATTCCAACCTGCCATGGCCGCGCGTAGGACTTCCAGACTGGCGTGAAGGAATGCAGAGCGACGATGACGGGGATCTGGACGCTCTGGCTCATCCGGTCGAGCAGTTCGCCAGCCTGTTCGCGATAGGGCTTCCAGAAGCGGTCGGTTCTGGACTGCACTTCGGCGGCGTCGATGCGCGCATTGCCGGGAATCAGCGCGCCGTCCGAGAGGCGCATGACGAGGGTCGGATCGTCCGCGCCGCGATTGGGATCGATCAGCAGGCGCGACCAGGTGGTGAGCAGGGCGGGCGCGTTGAAAATCTGCGCCAGCCGCCGGGTCAGGTCGGCCGCGCCGATGTCGTAGGCGATGTGGCGTGTGAACTGCATCGGATCGAGGCCGAGATCGCCATATTCGGCCGGCAGGGCGTTGGAGGCATGATCGCACAGGAACAGAACGCCGGAATCCAGCCGACCGTCGATGAACTCGACCGGCGAAGGAACGGCATTGCGGGGATCGACGTTGGTCATGGAAGCTTTCTGCCGGATTCGAATGGCAATCGAAAGGCGATGATGCAGGACGAGCCAAAAAATCGTACTCGTTGCGTCGCGTCATCGCCGCGCCAGCTTCATGGTCGACAAGCACTCGTTGACATGCGGACGCGGTGACTGAAGATGCGCGAAGGTGATTTGCGATTTTACGCTGATCGCCATTTTGATGACATGAGCTTTGGATAACCGGGACCCATGAGCTGCCTGATCAAACGTCTCATCGCCCCGAGCGCTTTTATTTTGGGGCTACTGGCTGCGAGTTCTGCGGCCCGCGCCGATTTTCGGCTTTGCAACAACGCCTCCAACCGGGTCAGCGTCTCGATCTCCTATACGGACGGACAGACCTGGGTGACCGAAGGCTGGTGGAACCTCAAGGCCAGCGCCTGCGAGACCCTGCTGCGCGGGCCGCTGGCGGCACAGTTCTACTACGTCTACGCGATGGACGAACGGGGTGGAGAATGGCGCGGCAAGGCCTACATGTGTACGCGGGACCGCGAATTCCGCATCGAGGGCCGTGAGAACTGCCTTGTGCGCGGCTATGACCGGACCGGGTTTTTCGAGATCGACACCGGCAAGGACGCCAAGAACTGGACCGTCCAGTTGACGGATGCAAATCAGCCGGCTCGCTAGGCCTGCCGAAAGGATTTTGATGAGACGGCTCCGCCGCGTGAAGATCGTCGCCACTCTGGGGCCGGCTTCTCAGGATCGTGACGTTGTGGTGAGGCTGTTTGAAGCCGGCGTCGACGTTTTCCGCATCAACATGAGCCACGGCTCCCACGATAATCTGCGCGAACGCGTGCAGACCATCCGCTCCATCGAGAAGGAGCAGGGGCGGCCGATCGGAATTCTGGTCGATCTTCAGGGCCCAAAACTGCGCGTCGGCGAATTCAAGGGCGGTTCCGCCGAACTGAAGAAGGGCGAGAAATTCGTCCTCGACGCCAGCAAGACGCCGGGCGACGCCAAACGCGTCTATCTTCCGCATCCCGAAATTCTGGCGGCGCTCGCGCCCGGACATACGATCCTGATCGACGACGGCAAGCTGGCGCTGCATGTGATCGAGGCCTCGGCCGAAAAGGCGACGTGCCTCGTGGACGTCGGCGGCAAGATTTCCAACCGCAAGGGCGTGAGCCTGCCGGACACCGACATTCCGGTTTCGGCCATGACGTCGAAGGACCGTTCCGATCTTGAGGCGGCGCTGCATGTGGGCGTCGACTGGATCGCGGTGTCGTTCGTGCAGCGGCCCGAGGATATTGCGGATGTGAAGAAGACCGCGCGCGGCCGCGCGCTCGTGCTGGCCAAGATCGAAAAGCCACAGGCCATCGCGCGTCTCGACGAAATCATCGAGATTTCCGACGCCCTGATGGTGGCGCGCGGCGATCTCGGCGTCGAAATGCCGGTCGAGAAAGTGCCCGGTCTGCAGAAGCGCATCACCCGCAGCGCGCGCCGTCTTGGCAAGCCCGTGGTGGTGGCGACACAGATGCTGGAATCCATGATCACAGCGCCGGTGCCGACGCGCGCCGAAGTGTCGGACGTGGCGACCGCCGTGTTCGAGGGCGCGGACGCCGTGATGCTCTCGGCGGAAAGCGCTGCGGGGCTGTATCCGGTCGAATCGGTAAAGATGATGAACCGCATCGCCGAGGAGGTGGAGTGCGATCCGCTCTATCGCTCCATCATCACCGCGCAGCGCGCGGCGCCCGAAGCCACAGGCGCTGACGCCATTGCGGTGGCGGCGCGCGATGTGGCCGAGACGCTCGATCTCAAGGCCATCGTGGCGTGGACAGCGTCAGGCTCGACGGCGTTCCGCATCGCCCGAGAACGCCCGCAGCCGCCGATCCTTGCCCTGACCCCGAAACTCGATACGGCACGGCGACTGTGCATGGTGTGGGGCGTGCATGCGGTGGTGACGAAAGACGCCGACGATCTCGACGACATGGCGAAACGCGCCTGCAAGTTTTCCAACCGCGAAGGTTTTTCCAGCGCGGGCGAGCGCATCATCATCGTGGCGGGCGTGCCGTTCGGAACGCCCGGCGCGACCAATATGGTGCGGATTGCATTTACGGGCGAGGAGAAGTGAGGGGAGTGAGTATCTGATGAGGATTTGTTTTTAAGGTCTATTTTTACAATCCTGTTTCTGGATGCTTGGTCCAAAACTCAAGACTTCTGACAACGCTGATTGGGGTTGCAATCGCAGGCTGTTTCGAGAAAAAGGCGCTGCTCCTGCAGTGTGTCGAAATTCGATTCATCTCTTTCCGGGCGGGATATCTTTAATCCGCTTTGAATGTGCGGCGATATCTGCGGCGCTGTAGGAGAGGTGCACGCGCTTGCTTGAAGGCGGACGCTTCTCAACAGAGAGTCCGGGGCGCCACTCTGTCGCTGGGCGTATCGGACGTGGCGAAAACCCTCCGCCGCAGTTTGGACATACGTTGTGCAGTTTGTTTTCGACGCAATCCGCGCAAAACGTGCATTCGTATGAGCAGATTCGAGCGAGCGGAGAAGCAGGCGGCAAGTCCTGGTCGCACCACTCACAGTTCGGGCGGAGTTCGAGAGCCACAATTCCCTCTTTGCTTGAAGCCAGCGTGAACAGTCAGTCTAGCAATGTTGAACGAGAGCTGAAAGATGAAGCCGCGCGGCTTCGGCCAGGATTGAAGGATGGCGAATATATCTCAAAGACGCACCACTTTGCGAAGTCCCGATTTTTGCGCCTGTCCGCATGTTTGGGAAGATACCTGCGAGGTGGCGGAGCCGGGGTTGCCGTGGTCCGCCGCTTTTTGACAGAACAGCGACTACGCTTTCGAAGTGGCGCGCACTCGATTGTTGCGTGGACCGTGCTCCAGTTCGACATAGCCGAGCAGTTCAAGGAGCGGGGTGACGTAGTTGGCAAATCGACCGCGATATCCTTTTCGCAGGCCGTAATAGCCGCCAACCGGGTTGCCAGGATCGCGCGCCCATGCTTCCACCGTTCCATCCTTGACGGGCTTGCCTTCGTCGGCGTTACCCAGTTCAATCCAATCTCCCCTCTCTAGCAACATCGCACGTAGGTCCTCGATGCAACGGAGTTGGTAGGAGAGCCGCGTCGTGCCAACTTGCACCACCAGGGCAGGAGGACTGAGCGTCTTGTCCTGCCAGGCTTGATACTCCGAACTCAGCGATGGCGTCTTCAAAATCCAGGGATCGTCCTTGTCGCCGCTTCCATAAGTGACGGTATTCATCGCGCGTTTCCTTCCGAAAGAGATTGCAGGCCTTTTGCGAATTTTTCGAATGAGGGATTGAGGTCTGGCATGAAGCGAAGAAGTATCGGCGCCAATGGTCCCGTGTAGTCCTCTCGCATGGTGAAGTTAACGCCTCCGCTGGTGCGCGAAAGCGTGAACGTCCGCACCCCCTGGAACAGCCCAAGCGGGATGCCTCCCTTCCACACCATGCGGCGCTCCGGCTCGAAGGTCGTGACGCGCAGTCTGAACGCACGTTCGGGTGCGACCTCGGACCACAGTTTGAACTTTTCTCCCGGCCCGATCGAACCCTCGATTTTGGTGACGCCCAAGTCGCCACTGGCGAGCCCCCGGGCATCTGTCAGGTTCCGCCATACCTGTGCTGGCTCGGCATCGATCATCCGGCTGACCTCAAAGAACTTCATTGCCACTTCCTCGTTGGAGAATTTGACGAATGTGTACGGGCGCTAATATGACATCTTATGTCATATTTGGAACCGAGACATGCGCGCCTCTCGATTGCTTAGACTTTTGCTGCTGCTACAAAATCGGGGGCGGCTCACCAGCGGCGAACTCGCGCGTGAACTGGAAGTGGCGCAGCGCACCATTCTGCGCGACGTTGATGCGTTGACGGAAGCCGGTCTTCCGATCGTCGTGTTGCAGGGCAATCAGGGCGGCATCGAACTCGGATTCAACTATAGGACGCGATTGACCGGGCTTGCGACGGACGAAGCCGAAGCGCTCGGCGTCACGCTCGGCCACCCATTCCCCGTATTGGAAGTGCTTGGCATGGGCAAAGCAGCCGCCCTGGCTCGCAGTAAGCTGCTCGAATCCCTACCCGACAGTGTTCGGACTGCGGCGGAAACCGCGCGACGAAGATTCCGGTTCGAACTGCCGTCAAACGCTGAAGCCGACCCTCGCATTGCCGCATTTGTCAGCGCCATCCGCCAGCGGCAGCGCGTTCGAATCCGGTCAAAATCCAGCGCCCCTCAAGAAATTCATCCTGTGGGCCTCACGTTGACCGGCGAAGGCTGGCAGGTGCGCGATGCTCGCACACCTGATCGTGGCATTTCACTTGCCGAGTGCGAAGACATCAACATTTCGGCCCGAACGTTTGAGGTCGACGATTGAGTGCATCGGCGCGCTCGAAATACCTGGTCCATCGCGCCCGTTCGAATGTCGCTTTAAGGCTTATTACCGACGAGCATTCCGTTCGGAACGCCGGGGGCGACCAATATGGTGCGGATCGCGTTTACGGGCGAGGAGAAGTGAGGGGACAAAGAAACTGCTGCGTCATTGCGTCGATCTTCGATCGACAGAGGAGCGATGCGACGAAGCAATCCAGTTCGGCATCAGCCTCGCAGTCATAAGCAAATGCGCGCTGGAAAAGGTTGATTGCTTCGCTTCGCTCGCAATGACGGCTTCGAGCGCACTAAAGTCTTCAATAAATTTCCCCGCCCTCACCGCGCCCCAACTTCGGTCGCTTGCGCGCCTCTCCCGGCCACCTCAAGCACCGCATCCACCACCGCCTGTGGCTCTGCCCAATGGACCGAGTGGCCGACGTTCGGCAGAACTTTCAGCGTCGCGCCCGGAATTTCTTTCGCGCTTCCGTAGGAATGAATGTGGGTGAGCACAATCGTGTCGGAATCGCCGGTCACGATGGCGGTCGGGGTTTTGATTTCAGGCAGGCGCGGAGCCTGTTTTTCGACGAAGGCGTGAAGCCCCGCAACGTCCTGCGCATTGGCCATGAAGGAACTCGGGCGCAGGACCAGTTGCGCGCCGGTCTTTTGTAGATAATCGGTCGGGGGAACATTGGGCTTGAAGACGAATTCAAGTCCGCTCTCGAAACGCAAAAGGGCCATAGGCATCACCAGCAGGCGCGTGAAAAGCTGGCCGATCACCCGCGTGGCGGCGACCGTATAATAGGCCTCGATGCCGCCCGGCCAGGGATGGGTGACGGGCGCCACCAGCACGAGGCCCGACACAAAGCTCTGGTGCTCGATGGCCAGGTTGGTCGCCACGACGCCCGCAAGCGAATGGGCGACCAGCAGCACCTTGTCGACGCCCAGCATTTCGACCGCGCGTCTGATGAGGGCTGCCTGAACGGCCGGAGAGGCGTCCGCGCGGCCTCCCGGGCGCTGGCTCCAGCCGTGTCCCGGACGGTCGAACGCCAGAACCCCGAAACCTTCGGCTGCGAGGCGGTCTCCCAGCGGGACCATCATGTCGGCCTGATTGCCGCTCGCTCCATGGAGCAGAAGCACCGTCGCGCGCGCCTGCCTGTCGGGCTTGCGCTCTGTGTAATGCATCCGGGCGTTGTCGATTTCGACAAACTGGCCGCGCGGCGGAAATGCGCGCGCAATCCGACCAGTCTGGGATATCGTAAAACCTGCCAATCCGACTGATACGGTCAGTGCAGCCAAAACAAATATTCTGAACATAATAACCCGTTCCGACGACTGAGCAGTCGCAAGTGGTTTACGCCTTGAAGTTACGGATGGACGCAGTCGGATTAAATTTCGCGGCCTTCGATCTCAATAGTCATTTGGTCAACCTGCTTTTTAATATCGTCAAGCTTCGGATAAATTCCGAGCGCCTTCCGGAAAACTTCCAGCGCCCGCCTTTCAAAACCAGTCTTTTGTAAAATAAAACCCATGCCGCTTAAAGCGCCGAAATGCCGCGGTTCAAGTTTCAGGACTTCGCCGATATCGGCCATTGCACCCTGATAATCGTCTGCGAAATATTTTGCTGTAGCTCGCTTGTTCCAGGCCTCCGCCCATTCGGGGTCGAGCACCACGACCTTGTCGAGAATTTCGATAGCCAGATCATATTGTTTCAACTGAAAGGCGCTGACGGCGCGGCCCATCAGAAGGTCGGATGTGTCTGAACCCGTGCGAAGCCAGACGCGCTCGATGGCGCCCGCAATGCCGCGCGCCTCGTCGACATCGCCGGATTTGCCGAGACGGTCGAACAATTCAGCCAGAAATTTCTGGCGGGTATCGGGAACATTGATGTCAGAGCGCTTGCGGGGCGGCTCGGCCTTTTTCGGCTCCTCGGCCTTCTGGGCGGTGGTCGGCGGCGCGCGGCGGGCCGGAGCGTCGGCGTCGCGCTGCGGCGGCAGGGGCGCAACGCCCTGTGCGCCATTGGGCCCGAAGGCGCGGCTGCCGGGCGGCAGTTCGACCGGCGGGAGGCCAGGAATCTGGAGTGTGTTGGGAGGCGCGGACGGCCGCGGAATCGCCGGAGCCGCATCCTCATTGGCTGCAAGCGCAGCCGTCAGGCCTGCGAGGCCGACGATAAACGCCAGTCCGGCAGAAAAGATCGTGCGATGTGAGCGGTCCGTTAAATCGCGCATGTGGGAAGTCTAGGACGAGACTCGCGCGGCGTCAAAGTCACAAGCCATCAACATTTCGTGCGGGCGCAAACGAAAAGCCCCGGTGGTTGGCCGGGGCCTTGGGTCTCAACAATCAGAGGACTGATTAGCCCTGACGCGCCTTGAAGCGCTTCTGCGTCTTGTTGATGATGTAGACGCGGCCCTTGCGACGCACGAGCTGGTTGTCGCGGTGGCGGCTGCGCAGGGACTTGAGAGAGTTACGGACTTTCATCGGTTTACCCGTCAACGAAAAGAGTTGGAGCGGGGAAGCCCGCCAGACGTGGCGCTCCTATGCCCCATTTTGTCGGGACGATCAACCCGGAAATGAACAGGAATCGCCGACCCGGCCGGATTATACCGGGTTCCGGCCATTCAGGGCCGAAAGCGACAGGCGCTGGCGGCCGTCGGGCCCGAAATTCTCCGGTTTCAGCCAGTTCTCGAAAGCGGCGCGGAGGGCCGGCCAGTCCCGGTCCAGCATGGAATACCATGCGGTGTCGCGGTTGCGGCCCTTGATGATCATGTGCTGGCGGAAGACTCCCTCGAACGAAAACCCGAATCGCGTCGCCGCCCGGCGCGAAGGGGCATTGAGGTCGTTGCACTTCCATTCGAGTCGCCGGTAGCCGAGGATATCGAATACATAACGCGCGGCCAGAAAGACCGCCTCGGTCGCCCCGGGGGTTCGCTGGAGGGCCGGTGTGTAAAGAATATTGCCGATCTCGATGACCCGGTTGGGCTGATCGATCCGAATGAGCGACAGGTAGCCGAGACAGCGCCCGGACGCGTTGTCGATGACTGCATAGAAGGGATCCGGGCCGGTCGCCTTCGCGGCGATGTTTGCGGCGAAACTTTCCGGATCAGGATAGGGGCCGTCGCCCATCCAGGCCCAGAGGGCTTCGGCTTCCGGCCCGTGCGAAGGGCCGTACAGCTCGTCGGCGTTGGCAGCTTCCAGCGGAAAAAGGGTAACAAAGCGTCCGGCGAGCGTTGTGCGCTCCGGGCGCGGTGCGGCGGCTGCGTCAATTGGCGGGCCGAGTGGAAGGTGGGTCGTGCCGTCGCGGTTTCGATCTTGCATCGTTCGGTTCTAACAGCGACGGCGGGTTTTGGCACAGGGTCTTACGTCGACGCTGGACGTTCGATCGCAGAGGCTTCATACCGGGCTTCGCGACGCCCGGCCAGAGCCGCAAAATGGAGCCGTTTTCAAGCATGGCAGCACCCGCGCAACATTCGCCTCCATCCGAGCGAAAGCCCATTGCGCGCATCTGGGGTCACCGCAACTTCACGATCTACATGGTTGGCTCTGTTCCGGCGACCGTCACCCAATGGATGCAGCGCGTCGGCATGGGCTGGATGACGTGGGAACTGACACATTCTCCGGCCTGGCTGGGCATTATTGCGGCGGCGGATCTTGCCCCCATGCTGGTGTTGGCGCCTTTCGCTGGGGCCATCACGGACCGTTCCGATGCGGCGCGCCTGTTGCGTATCACGCAGGCCATGCTGGTGACGCAGGCCATCGGGCTGGCGGTGATGACCGAAATCGGCTGGATGAATATCTGGATTTTACTCTTCATGAGCCTGATCACCGGATTCATCGCGCCGTTCTTCTCGGCTGCGCGACAATCCGTGTTGCCGAATACGGTGCCGCGGTCGGATCTTTCCACGGCGATTGCGCTCGATTCCGCGCTGTTTCAGCTCACGCGCTTCATCGGGCCTGCGCTGGCGGCGATCATGATTCCTGTTTACGGCGTAGGCGGAACATTCGCCTCCTACGCTGTTGGCAGTTTCACGTTTCTGGCTGCGGTTTATGTGATCGATGTTGAATTGCCCAAGCGGCCCGTGAATGCAACGCGCAACATCTGGCAGGAAATCGGCGAGAGCTTTACCTATGTTCGCACGCATCAGGGAATCTGGCCGGCGTTTCTGCTGCTGACGGTCGCTTCTGTGTTCATTCGTCCGGTTCAGGACATGATGCCCGGCTTTGCGGGCGATATTTTCAATTCCGACGCTGTGGGGTTGGCCTATCTCACGTCATCCATGGGCGTCGGCGCGATGGCGAGCGCGGGGCTTGTGGCGTTTCGCGGCCGCATCACCGGGCTGACGCGCCATGCGATTCTCGGGACCATCGGGCTGGCCATCTCGACGCTGGGCTTTGTGGCGTCCGACATGCTCTGGGCGGGCGTCCTGTTTTCGGCCTTCATCGGCTTCACGCTGAACACAATGTCGACGAGCATTTCGGCGCTGGTGCAATGCGCTGTCTCCGACGACATGCGTGGTCGCGTGGTCTCGCTTTACGTGCTCATCTTTCGCGGCACGCCCGCTCTGGGCTCGCTGATCGTCGGAATCGTTTCCGGCTCGATTGGACTGCGCTGGTCGTTTGTACTCTCGGCTGTGATCTGTTTCATCGCCTGGCTGGTGGTGCTTCCGCGCCGCCGGAATATTGCGGCGGCGCTGGAAGTCGAGCGCAGCTGATCTATTCGGCAGCGATGCGTAAAGGCTGCTGATCAGGCTTTGTGTTTTGCGGAACTTGCTCCGTCTCGGCCTCGTCGGTGGGGCCAATGATGCGCGAGAAAAGGCGCCAGGCCAGTTTGCCAAGATCGTCCATCAAAGTGAAGACCGCAGGCACGAAAACCAGCGACAGCATGGTCGAGACCAGCAATCCGCCCACAACCCCGATGGCCATGGGCGAGCGGAATTCGCCGCCGTCGCCGAGGCCCAGCGCGGAGGGAATCATGCCGGCCGCCATGGCGATGGTGGTCATCACGATGGGGCGGGCGCGCTTGCGGCCTGCATCGACAATCGCCTCGGTGCGATCCATGCCGGCCGCCATGCGCTCAAGCGCGAAATCGACCAGCATGATGGCGTTCTTGGTTACGATGCCCATGAGCATCAGAATGCCGATCACGACCGGCATCGAGATCGCCTTGTTGGTGATGAACAGCGCGAAGATCACGCCGCCGATGGAGAGCGGCAGCGAGAACAGAATGGTGATTGGCTGCAGGATGCTGGCGAACAGCAGCACCAGCACGGCCAGCACCATCATGAGACCGGCGCCCATCGCTTGCGCGAAGCTCTGGAACACCTCGACCATGATTTCTGCGTCGCCTGATTCCTTCAACGTCACGCCGGCCGGCAAGGCCTTTGCGGCAGGCAGGGCGTAGATGGCTTCAAGCGCCTGACCGAGCGCATCTGTGCCGGACAGATCGGCCTCGACCGCAATGCGTCGGACGCGATCATAGCGCGAAATGCTGGTCGGGCCCTGGCCGAGTTCTACATCGGCGACCGAAGACAATGGTACAGTTGCGCCGCGCGACGTCGTCAATTTGAGGTTGCCGAGCGTGTCCATGTCGGCGCGCGCCGCTTCCGGCAATTGCACGCGGATCGGGATCAGTCGATTGCCGGCGTTGAACTTGGCGAGGTTGGCATCAAGATCCCCGATGGTGGCGACCCGGATGGCTTCTGCGAGAGCCTCTGTCGAGACGCCGAGTTCGGCGGCGCGGTCGAGGCGCGGGCGAATACGGATTTCCGGTCGATCCAGCGCGGCGGTCGAGACGACATTCGAGATCAGCGGAATGCGCTTCATCTCGCTCTGCAGGGCTGCGCCGGTGCGCTCCACAGCCTCGTTGTCGAGGCCGGAGACGACGAGCGAAACGGCGCGCTGGCCGTTGTCGTTCAGGAACCAGCTACGGATGTCGGGAACGCGATCCACCTGCGCGGCGATCTCGCGCTGCAGTTCCTTCTGCGATTTCGTGCGCTGGGTCTTGTGCGAGAGGTTGATGACGAACTGCGCCTTGCGAACTTCCGTTGCCCCGAGGCCGATCTTGCCGCCGTCGACGAAGACGCTGCGCACTTCTGGAATCTGCTTCAGGCGCTGGG
Organism: Beijerinckiaceae bacterium; assembly: GCA_947478455.1. Classification (GTDB taxonomy): domain Bacteria; phylum Pseudomonadota; class Alphaproteobacteria; order Rhizobiales; family Beijerinckiaceae; genus Terripilifer. The sequence continues at coordinate 20,841 of CANJWR010000004.1, forward strand.
CGATGTCATCGGTGACCTGCATTGTATCTGACAGGCGCGAACCGGGCGTAAGTTCGACGGCGAGCAACAGGCGCGCCACATCTTCGCCGGGCATGAAACCCGACGGCAGAAATTGTGTCGACCAGAGCGAGCCGGCGAAAATGCCGAGGCCGGCAATGACCGTCAAGAAACGGTGGCGCACGGAGAGCAGCACGAGCTTCGTGTAGCCGCGCATGATCGGCCCCTCCCGATGAACTTCATCCGGATGGGCTTTCAGGAAATAGGCGGCCAGCAGAGGCGTAATCAGGCGCGCCACCAGCAGCGAGAACAGAACAGAGATCGCAACCGTCAGGCCGAATTGCTTGAAATACATGCCCGCAATGCCGCCCATGAAACTCACGGGCGCAAAGACCGCCACAATGGTCAAGCTGATCGCGATAACCGCAAGTCCGATCTCGTCAGCAGCTTCGAGCGAAGCGCGCCAGGCGGATTTGCCCATGCGCATGTGACGCACGATATTCTCGATCTCCACGATGGCGTCGTCGACCAGAATGCCTGTGGCGAGCGTCAGGGCCAGCAGGCTCACGAGGTTGAGCGAGAAGCCCAGCATATCGAGCGCCCAGAAGGTGGGCAGGATCGATAGCGGAAGCGCGATGGCGGTGATCAGCGTGGCGCGCCAGTCCTTCAAAAAGATCAGTACGACCAGCACGGACAAAAGCGCGCCCTCGATCAGCGTGTGCATGGCGCTTTCGAAATTGCCGACCGTGTAGGCCACATAGGTGTCGATCAGATCGATCGAAACATCGGGATGCTGGCGCTTGATGTCCTCGACGCGTTTGGCGACCGTTTCAGCCACCACTGCGTCGGATGCGCCGGCGCTGCGGGTGACGCCGAACGCCACAACAGGGCGGCCGTCGAGACGCGCGAAACGGCGCTGTTCGGCAGCGCCATCCGTGATGGTTCCTAGATCGGAAAGTTTGACTTTACGACCGCCCGACAGGGCGATTGTCAGGCTGGCGAGATCCTCGATCTTGCGAGCGCCGGCAAGCGCCCGGATCGATTGTTCGCGGCCCGCCACATCGCCGCGCCCGCCGGCCAGATCGGCGTTCATGGCGCGCACCTGACGGCTGACATCAGCGGCGGTTACGCCGAGCGATGCCAGACGGTCTGGATCGAGCGTCACGCGGATTTCGCGATCCACGCCGCCGATGCGCGAGACGGAGCCGACGCCGCGAATGTTCTGCAGTGCGCGCGCGACTGTATCGTCGGCAAACCACGAAATTTCTTCCAGCGACATTGTGGGCGATGCGACCGCGTAAGTCACAATCGGCAGACCGACCACATCGACGCGCTGCACCAGCGGTTCCTCGATGCCGCGCGGCAGATCGGAACGAATGCGGGCGACCGCATCCTTCACGTCGTTCAGCGCGCGGTCGGAATTTACTTCAAGGCGGAATTCGATTGTGGTGGTCGAAAGCCCTTCGGAAATCGACGACACAATGTGCTTGATGCCGGCGACGCCTGCGATGGCATCCTCGACCTTCTTGCTTATCTGCGATTCAAGCTCGGACGGTGCAGCTCCTGGCTGTACGACGCTGATCGAGATGACCGGAATGTCCACATTCGGAAACCGCGTAATCGGTAGTTTCAGAAACGAGAAAATGCCGAGCAGCAGCAGGACTGTGAACAATACAAGCGAGGGAATCGGGCGGCGGATCGACCAGGCCGAAATGTTCATGGCCATCAGGGCGTCTCCGTTCCGGCGACGGGCGAAACCGCATCGCCGTCGCGCAGGAATGCGCCGGCGCGGGCCACGACCTTGAGGTTTTCATCCAGCCCGTCGCGGATTTCGATCATCGAGCCCGATGTGACGCCGAGCACGACAGCGCGCGTATGAACTTGATCGCGCTCGACCAGTTGCACGGTCGGCTTGCCGTTGGCGTAGAAGATCGCGCTGGTGGGGACCATGACCGACATGGCACGGCGCAATTCGATACTGCCGCGCGCAAAAGATCCGACGCGCGCCGCCGCATGCGGCTGCAGCGACAGACGCACGCGGCCAAGGCGTGTCGTGCGGTCAATTTCGGGCGACAGCAACCGCACCTTGCCGGGCACGATGGCGCCATTCGCGAGCGTGACCTGCGCCGGTTGACCGACCGACAATGCGCCGATCTTTGCTTCGGGCACGTCGCCTTCGAGTTCGACTGCTCCATCGGCGATGATGCGGAACATTGGCTCGCCGGCGGCGGTCGCCATGGCGCCGAGTTTGGCGCTGCGGCGCGAAATGAGTCCGTCAGCCGGCGCGCGCACTTCGGTACGGCCGATGCGGACCATCAATTCGCGACGTTGCGCGGCGATGTTGGCCTTGTCTGCTTCCGAGACGCGAACGGCGTCGCGGGCCGATTGCAATTGCGCCCTGGCCGCATTGGCGGCGTTGGTTTTCTGCTCGACCTGCGCCTGCGTGGAGGAGCCCTGTTTCAAAAGCACCTGTGCGCGCTCGAGATCCTGCGTGGTCCAGGTCTGGTTGGCCTGCGCCTGTTCGATCTGGCTGTTTGCCTGCGCGATAGCTGCGTCGGCGCGCGTCAGGGCGGCGTCGGACTGCGCCAGTAGCGCATCGAGTTGATCGCGTGCGAGACGCGCCAGCACCGCGCCTTTGGCGACCTTGTCACCTTCCTCGACGAGCAATTCGATGATGCGAAGCCCCTCGATTTCGGGGCCAACCAGCACTTCGTCACGCGCCACCAGCGTGCCGCTGAGACTGATGCTCTCGACGATTTCACGTCGTGTTGCATTGGCGGTGGTGACGGCAGGCGCGCGAGCAGCCGAGAGGGTCGGGGCGGCTTCGACCGCAAAAGCGGGGGCGGCGAGCGTTGCGGTTGCAAACGCCGCAATCAGCAGGCGGGATTTCATGTCACGGACTCCGACGTCGCTTTTCTGGAGCGGGTAGTGCTGGTTTTCTGTTTGATTGTGGCCGGCGGCTCGGCCACCGGGCGCAGGATGGCGGTCATCATGGCGGTAATAACCGGCGCAACAACCGCAGCATCGAAGTTGGGATCGACAGCGCGGCGCCAGAAGACTCCGTCGGCGACAACCATCATGGATGTCAGCGCCTGATCGATTGATGTCAGAGGCGCAATACGGCCTTTGGCGAGAGCGTCTTCAAGCAGAAGGCCGAGCGATCCGCGAAGGGATTCGTCGAAACGCTTCATGGTTGTTGCGATGGCCGGGTTGCGAGTCGATTCCGCCCCGATCTCGATGCAAAGCGTGGATTTATGTCGCGGCTGTTCGACGATGCAGACACGAAACAAATGCTCCATGACGGCGGTGAAATTTTCGACCTCTCCGGCGTCGGCGAAATGGCCGAGAAACTGTTCGCGATCCCGCTCTGTCAGTGCCTCGATCAGGGCCTCCTTCGAGTCGAAATAGACGTAGAGCGCGCCCGAACTGATGCCGGCTTCGCGGCAGATGTCCTGCATGGTGGTGCGGTGGAAGCCGTTACGGGCAAAGCACTGCTCGGCGGCGTCCACGATCCGCTTGCGTCGGTTGTTCTGCTGTTCGGGGCTGAGCTTGGGCATGAGGCAGTCTGGACTTCGCACATTAATAAAAAACGAATGATCATTCTTTTTTGCATTGCAATATGACTTTTGTCAAGAGGCGTGCCGCGCGGGGCCGTCCCGGTCCGGATTCAGCACGTTTTCAATCTCGCCTTGCCGGACGGGCGCTGTCGGACAAACGTCCGCGAAGCGTCAGGTCAGGAGGCCGGCATGTCGGGAAATGTGCACCCATGGGGCTGGATCGTGGTTTGGGCGTTGCTGGCGACGCCGGCTGTCGCGGAGCCTGCCGGCGCTCCGGCGCTCAAACTGACATTTGCGGGCGAGACCGAACTCGTCTTCAACCCGAAGCGGGATCGCTGCGACGGCCATGACGTGCCGGACGCTCCGTTGCGGGCCTATCGGGACGCCGAGGGCAAGACGGTCGCGTTTGGACTTCACTTCGTCAATCGAGCGTTACGCGGCGATACGCTCGACCGGATCAAGATTGACTGCAATGTCGTGCTGAACTCGAAACATCTGGCCGATCCGGCAGCCTACGACGACTACAACTGGATCACCGCTACCTGGACCAACGATGGCAAGAGCGTCGACGCCATCATCCACCACGAATATCATGGCAACGAACATGAAGGTCGTTGCGCGTTCAAGGAGATGATGAAGTGCTGGTACAACACGCTCGTCGGCTATCGATCGACCGACGGCGGAGCGAATTTTCTGCGCTCAGCGCGTGCGCCCGTGGTGGCGGCGGCGGCTTTTACGCAGGACAAGCAGCAGGGCCGGCACCGAGGCTTTTTCAATCCGTCGAATATCGTCGCCATGGGAAACCATCGTTATTTCATGGCTTCCAATACGGGCTGGGACGGGCAGGGGTTCGGGGTGTGCCTGTTCCGCACGCAGGACACGTCCGATCCATCGTCCTGGCGGGCGTGGGACGGTAAGGATTTCAGCCGGCGCTATGGCGATCCCTATGGGCCTGCTGGAACCAATACGGGCAAACCCTGTCAGCCAATCCTGCCGTTTCAGGCGCCTGTCGGGTCGGTGACGCGCCATGCGGCTTCGGGAAACTGGATCGCGGTCTATCAGGCGTGGAAGGACGATAAATATCACCCGCTGGCGGGTCTCTATTATGCGACCTCGCGCAACCTGACCGACTGGACAATGCCGCGCCTGCTGCTGGCGGGTGCAACCAATTACGACGATCCCTGCAAGATTTCAGGGCCGTTGATGGGTTATCCGTCGATGCTCGATCCGCAATCGAAATCGCGCAATTACGACGAGACCGGCGACAGTGCGCAGCTTTATTACGTCTCGCTGGAGACGAAAGGTTGCTCGATCACCTCGAACCGCGATCTGCTCCGCCGCAGGGTCGCAATCGCTCCCGCAAAATAGACGCCGGAATCTGGCCTGGCTTATGGCGACGCCGTTCGATTTATATTATATTCGGACGAGCGGCTTTCGCGCCGCCATAATAATTTCGTGCAGGGAGGCACTCTATGACATCGCAAAAATGGTTGCGTCTGATGGGCGCTGCTGCGCTCGGCGCACTCGCAAGCGCCCCCGCACTGGCGCAAAAATCTCAGGATACTTTGCGGATCGGGGCCTATCAGCCCATCGCGATCATTGATGCGCTCTGGGATCCGCAGCCGCAGAGCAATCTGATGGACCGCGTGGTGTTCGACACGCTGGTGGTGTTCGACGTCGACAATCGCAAGATCCTGCCGAGCATTGCGGAATCGTGGTCGCAGATCGATCCGCTTACTTACGAGTTCAAACTCCGCAAGGATGTGAAGTTCCACAATGGCGATCCGATGGACGCCGACGATGTGGTCTATTCGGTGAAATACGCCATCGATCCTGAATCGAAGTTCCGTTTCAAGGAACAACGTTTCGGCCAGTTCGCGTCGGTCGAGAAGGTCGATCAATATACGGTGCGGATCAAGACGAAGACGCCTTTCGCGCCGTTCCTCGCACGCCTGACGACCATCCTGCCGATCCTGCCGGCGAAATATCATTCGGCCCTGCCGGACAAGGCAGCGTTCGGTCGCGCGCCCATCGGCACCGGCCCCTACAAGGCCACGCAGGTCGATCCCAACAAGGGCGTGATCCTCGTCAAGAACCCCGACTTCAAATGGGGTAATGCGGGCCAGCCCACCGCAAAGATCGGCAAGATCGTCTTCACGCCGGTGCCGGATGCGCAGACGCAGGTGGCGCGGATGATGGTCGGCGAACAGGACCTCATGTACGACGTGCAGAAAGACGTTGCGGACTTCCTGAAGCAGAATCCCGCGCTCGATTTGTCCGTTCGCCCGTCCATCCAGTTCACCTATCTGGCGCTGGACGCCATGGGCCGCACCGCTACGACGCCGTTCAAGGACAAGCGCGTGCGCGAGGCCGTGATGCGCGCCATCGACCGTCAGGCAATTGCTGATGCGCTGCTGCCGAAGGAGATTGCGTCGGCGCCGTTCCAGCTCGGCATGTGCCACCCGTGGCATATTGCGTGCGCGACGAGCGTTGCACCGCCGTCCTACAATCCCGATCTCGCAAAGAAGCTTCTTGAAGAAGCCGGCGTGAAGGATTTGAAGTTCACCATTGCGGCGTGGGGGCCGTCGCGCGCCGTGGCTGAAGCCGTCACCGGCCAGTTGCGTCGCGTTGGCATCAACGCGTCGGTTGAGAGCCTCACCATCAACGCCTTTGTGGGCAAGCGTCAGGCGGGGCAGCTCGAGTCCTTCCTCGTGCTGTGGGACAATGGCGGCGGCGCACCGGACGTCGAATCGACGGCAGGCTTCTTCTACGAGCCGGGCGACCGCAACTACAACGGCGACAAGTCGCTCTCTGAACTGATGGAAAAGGGCCAGAGCGAACTCGATCCGGCCAAGCGCGAAGATCTCTATCGCACCATGTTCAACAAGGCGAACGAGGAGCGCTATTCCATGCCAATTTCGGCGCTGCCGGCGCTGATCGCGCATTCAAAGGACATCAAGATTCCTGACGGCGGAACCAAGAAGCCCGAAGGCTTCATGTTCAACATGTTGGAATGGAAATAGTTTCCGTTCTGCTTGCATCTTGCAAGGGCGCCCGAACGGGCGCCCTTTTGCGTTCTGGGCCGTTGGAGTTGCCACAATTTCTTCGGTTCGCGGGCCGCAAGCAAGCTATCACGCTGCGACGATCTGACCGTCCCGAAGGTGTATGCGTTTGCCTGTCACGCGTGCCAGAAAATCCTCGTCGTGAGAAATCACCATCAGGGTCTGGGGCAGGGCGACCAGAATATCGGTGAGGCGCGCCTCGGTCTCGGCGTCGAGCGCATTGGTGGGCTCGTCGAGCAGCAGCACATCGGGCTCCATGGCCAGCACCGCCGCCAGCGCCACGAGTCTGCGCTGACCGCCCGACAATTTATGTGTGATGCGGGTCTCGAAGCCCTCAAGCCCGAGTGACGATAGGGTGCGGCGCACGATGGCGCGCGCTTCCAGCGCGGTCTTGCCGAGGTTGAGCGGCCCGAAGGCGACGTCTTCCGCCACGGTGGGGCAGAAAAGCTGGTCGTCTGAATCCTGAAACAGCAATCCGGCGCGGGCGCGGACTTCGACAAAATCCTTCTCGGCATTGCGGATTTTGCCGAAGGCCTCGATGGTTCCCGACTGCGGGCGCTGCAGGCCAACCATCAGGTGAAACAGGGTCGTCTTGCCCGCGCCGTTGCGGCCTACAAGCGCGATGCGTTCGCCGCGACGCAATTCGAAATTCGCTTCGCGCAGAACGACGCGCTGTTTGTCGTAGGCGAAATGAACGCCGGCGAGCCGGAACAAAACCTCGCTCACGCATGCTCCAGAGTGAACAGCGCGATGCAGGCTGCAAACGACACAAGCGCAAAGGCGCGATCGGCGCCGCGCACAGTCTGCACATCAGCGAGCGATGGCAGGCGGCCCTGAAAGCCCCGGCAACGCATGGCGGCCACGATGCGCTCGGAGCGCTCGATGCTGCGGATCATCAACATGCCGAACAGAAAACCTACGCTGCGCCATGTGTGCCAGTTGCACCGCATGGTGAAACCGCGCGCCCGCATGGAGGTGCGCAGGCGGCGATATTCGCGGCCCAGGACCTCGATGTAGCGAACCGTGAATAGAAACAGATGCACGAATTTTTCCGGCGCGCGCAGGCCCGCCATGGCGTGACCGAGTTCGACCTGTTCCATCGTGCCCAGAAGCGCGAGGATCATCAGCACGACAGCGTTCGATTTCAAAAGAATTTCGATGGCGCGCGTCAGTCCTTCGTGGCTTGCCTCAAATCCCCAGATCGCAAACAGGGGCGAACCGGGAGTCGTAAAAGGCAGCAGGGCCAGAACGAAAAACATGAAACCGTCGAGCGACGCCATGCGCCTGAACGTTGCGCCCGGTTCAAGCCGCGCCGCCAGCGCCGCCCCGATGGCTAGCCCCAGTGCGGCCAGCAGGCCCGGCAGATGCGAGAGGCTGACAGTCGCAAGCGCGAACGCCATGCAGACGAGCAGTCGCACGCGAGGATCGATCATGCGCAGCAGCGGCGGCGTCTGGCGTGGCGCGTCGCATTCATCGTCGGCGTGCGCGATGGTGGATGATGTCTGTTCGGGACGCGTCACCGGCGCGCCTCCTTCATGGCGGAGGAGGCTTGCGGCTTGCTGCGGCGATTGGCCGAAAGGCCGTATGCGAGGCCTGCGAGGCCGATAATATAGCCGAGACCGCCCAGTACATCGTGCAGCCAGACCTTCTCCTGCCAGGCGTCGATCTGTTCGCGCAACGGGCGAAGCTGGTGGGCGACGCCCTGCTCGACCATGGCGCGAATCTCGGCTGAAGAAACATCGCCCTTTGCGGTTTGCGCCTGCGGGGCAGGCGTCGCGGCGATTGCGGGCGCGGCGCCTGCGCCCGGCAATGTATCGGGCAATTCGGCTGCGGCGATCCTGTAGGTCGCCACATGACCGTCTCCGGCGTCGAGTGTGAATACATGATCGGCCCGCGTCTGCGCCACAAAAGCGAACTCGCCTTCCGCATTTGTCCGGAGTGTAGCCAGCACGCGTCCGTCCGGCAGAGTCACGGAAACTGCGGAATCCTGCGCCCTTCCGCCTGGTGCGAAATAGCCGTAGCCGGAGATCTCGGCCCCGATGGCGGTGGCGAAGACTTTCAGTTTGTGCGCCAGCGCGGGTGGCGCGCAGATCGTCAGGGCAAGAGCCAGAATCGCGAGGCGCTTACGCATAGGACGCCTCCTGCGGTTCGGGCATGCCGAGAAATTCCGGCTTCACGCGCAGAAGCAGGCTGACGGCGGCAGCCGTGAAGGCGGACTCGATGGCCATGACGGGCAGATGGGCGAACAGGGTGAGGCGCGCGGCCGCGTCGAATTCCTTGCCGGATAGGGCAAGAGAGCCCGCGACCATCAGGGCGGTGAGAATTACGCCGAGACCGCCCGCGAGCGCGGCGGCGAGGATCGAGAGTTTGCGACTGTCGCGTCGTCCGATAGCGGCAAACAGCGCGTAGCAAAGCAGGGCCGGCACGGCCATGTTCATGGCGTTGACGCCCAGCACCACCAGTCCGCCGAAGCCGAACAGAACGGCCTGCAAAAGCAGCGCCACCACAATGGCCGGAAAGGCCGTCCAGCCCAGTGCGACGCCCACCAGACCATTCAGAATCAAATGGACCGACGAGGGCCCGACCGGGAAATGCACCAGCGACGCGACGAAAAACACCGAGGACAGCATGGCGGTCCGGGGGATTTTTTCGTGATCGAGGGCGCGCAACCCGATGGCGCATCCGGCCAGAGTCACGGCTACGCCGGTCGCCAGGACCGGGGCAGACAGAACTCCATCCGGGATATGCGCCACGCTTGCTCCGCCCTGAACGCTTTAAGCCGTTTAATGAGATTTCTCATACACCCGGCGCGCGGCCTTGCGCAACAAGGCTTTGCGCGCCGGAATGCGGCAAAATCTCATTTCAGATCGACCGCCTTCACCCACATGGTTCCGCCGATTTCCGCGTCGGCCTGCTTGCCGTCAGGGCCGGTGATTTTTCCGTCCACCAGCACGTTGAGGCCCCACCAGCCGGCGCGCGGAATCGCATAGGCGAAGACGCCGTTCTGGTCGGCCTTCACCACCTGTGTGGTGAACGGATCGGACGGAACCTTGATCTTTGCGTCGTTGATCCATTCGATTTCGATAGTGGCGTAAGGCAGGGGTTGCCCGTCCTTCAGGGCGATTCCGCGAAACAGATTGCCGGTCCACAGGCCGTAGGGGCGCGTGAGCGGGCGGATTTCGACCGGCGCGCCGACCAGCGCATCCCATTGATCGCCTGCGCCAAAATCCACCACCACCTTGGTGTGATGGACGAGGAAGTGCTTTTCGGCGGCGTCCCAGTAGGGGGCGGGGTTGAGATAGAAAACATAGTCGCCCGGCTTGCCGAATTTATAGCTCGCCTCGAAGGCCTTCCGGCCGTCGATGGTTTTGGGCGCAAGGCTGGCGCGAAGATCGATCTTCTTGCCGTCCGCCAGAACTCCGAACTCGACCGGCTGCCCCATATCCATCACCGGTCCGCCCTCGACCGGATGGGTAAAGGTGAGGGACAGCTTCACCGAGTGATCGCCCTCGTCGGGCACGATGTCCGTGGAGGGGATGAGTTCCTGAAAATGTGCGGATGCGGGGGCCGCGAGGGCCAGCCAGATTGCCAATGAGGCTGCAAGTGGTCGCCGGGGCAACGGTCCCTCCCTGTATGATGAATACATAAATTCATCATACAGGGAGATGAGTCAAGTCGTTCGACGGCAGTGATTCAGGGATTGGAAATCTGGACCAGCGGGATCTTTTGGGAGACCGTGCCAATCCTTATGGTCGCTCCGGCTGGAGATGCATGCAAAAAAGGCCCGCCTTGCGGCGAGCCTTGATTTCCGACTTCCAAGCTCGCGTCTCGAGAACGAGCGCTCGTTCCAGAGACGACTTACGCGGGCAACACCTTGTTGCGCAGGACGCCGATGCCTTCCACGCAGGCTTCCATCACGTCGCCGGACTGCAGCCACAGCGGCGGCTCCATGCCGGAGGCGACGCCGGCCGGGGTGCCGGTGCAGATCACGTCGCCCGGCTCCAGCGTGATGCCGGCCGAGAGGCTTTCGATGATCTTCGGCACGCCGAACAGCAGGTCGGACGTGTTCGAATCCTGACGGATCTTGCCGTTGACGGTCAGGTACAGGCGGTGGCCGGACCAGTCGCCGAATTCGTCTTTGGTGACCACATAGGGGCCGATCGGGCAGAAGGTGTCGAAGCTCTTGCCCTTGAAGAACTGGCCGTGGTTGGTCTGGGCGTCGCGGGCGGTGACGTCGTTCAGCACCGTATAGCCGAAGACGTGGTCGAGGGCGTTGGCCTCCGAAATATCGCGACCGCGCTTGCCGATGACGACCGCGAGCTCGACTTCATAATCGAGCTTCTGGGTATGGGCCGCATGGCGCTCGATGCCGTCTGTGTGGCCGACGATGGTTGTCGGCGGCTTGGTGAAATATTCCGGGAACTTCGGGTAGGACGGCGGAATGTTCTTGGCGCGGGCCATTTCCTCGATGTGCAGCTTGTAGTTGCGGCCGACGCAGAAGACGTTCTTGGTCGCGCCCGGCAGGGGCGTGGCGACAATGTCGTCCGACAGGGGCGTCCACAGGTCGGCTGCGCCGCCCTTCTGGGCCGCCGAGAAGGCCGCGCGGGCGTCCGCCAGAGCCTGATCGCCGCCGGCCACGAGGCCGCGCAACGTCACCGGTAGATCCTTGCCGGTCAGGGTGCGGGCGGCGCGGACGAGATCGAGAACGCCCTTCTGCGGATCGAGCGCGCCAAGGCGCAGGCCGCCGAGAACTTTGTAGGTCAGGAATTTCACTGGGACGTCCCTTTCTGGATGGTCGTTAAGCGGATCAATTCCGGCAAACGAGATAGACCGAAGGACGCAAAGAGTCACGCCGGTTTGGCGGGGCAGGGCCGGGAGCCATGCGCGGGCCACACTTGCGCGGAGGCGGCCAGCCGCTAAACGGGCGTATGGATTTCATCATTCCCCCCGACATCGGCCCGCTGCTGTTCTCCGGCCTGACGCTGGCGTCGTTCGCGACGGCCTTCATCGGCGTGTTCACCGGCACGGCGGGAGGGCTGATCCTGCTGGCCATCATGGCGGTCACCATGCCGACGGCTGTGGTGATCCCCATACATACGGTGGTTCAACTCGGCTCCGGCGTCACCCGCACGCTGATCATGTGGCGCTACGTGATGCGGGCGACGTTGCTGCCGTTTTTGCTGGGAGCCATGGGCGGGGCGGCGCTGGGCGGGCGGATTTTCGTGTCGCTGCCGATGAACTGGCTGCAACTGATCCTCGGGGCGTTCATTCTGGTCGTGACGTGGATGCCGAAACTGGGACGCATCGGGGCGGAGCGCGGGCGCTTTCTGGTTCTGGGATTTGTGGCGACTTTCGTTGGCGTTTTCGTCAGCGCGACCGGCACGCTGGTCGCGCCGTTCGTGGCGAGCGCCGCCCCGGACCGTCGCCAGCATGCGGCCACTGTGGGCGCGCTGATGACCTTTGTGCATATCGCCAAGCTCGTCGCCTTCGGGTTTCTGGGCTTTGCGGTCGGGGCCTATGTGCCGTTGATGGTCGCCATGATCGCATCGGGCGCGCTCGGCAACTGGCTCGGCGAGGAAGCCCTGCACCGCACGAGCGAACAAAGATTCCGGATGATCTTTCAGTGCGTGCTGACGTTGCTGGCGCTGCAACTGGTATGGAACGGCCTGCGCGCCTGATCTCCGCAAACATGGCTTGCGACATACGCCGGACGGGTTCACAAAGTTCCGGCTGAACAACGGAGCATCCAGTGGATTTTGCCAGCGACAACGCCTCGGGCGCAGACCCGAAAATCCTTGCGGCGCTGGTGGCGGCGAATGGATCCTCTTATCCGGCCTATGGGGCCGATCCCTATTCTGAGCGCGCTGAAAAAATGCTGTCCGACGTTTTCGAGCGCGATTGTGCGGTGTTTCTCGTCGCTACAGGCACGGGCGCAAATGCGCTGGCGCTTGCGGCGCTGACGCCCCCGTGGGGGGCGATCTTTTGTCACGAAGACGCCCACGTAATGGACGACGAATGCGGCGCGCCGGAATTCTTTTCCGCCGGTGCAAAAATGATCGGCCTGACGGGCCATGCGGGCAAGATCGCACCGGATGTGCTGCGCGATGCGCTGGCCGCCTATCCGCGTGGGCTCGTCAAACAGGTGCAGCCCGCCAGTCTGTCGCTGTCGCAGGCCAACGAATGCGGCACGCTATACGCACTGAATGAAGTTTCCGAACTTTCCAGCATCGCTCATGCGGCGGGCGTTAAAGTCCATATGGACGGAGCACGCTTCGCCAATGCGCTTGTTACTATGGGGTGTTCACCCGCAGAGATGACGTGGAAGGCGGGCGTCGACGCCTTGTCTTTCGGGGCGACAAAAAATGGCACACTGGCCTGCGAGGCGGTGATTTTCTTCAATAAGAAGCTCGCAGAAGATTTTGCCTACCGGCGCAAGCGGGGCGGGCATCTTCTGTCGAAAGGCCGTCTGCTCGGCGCACAAATGATCGCCTATCTGGAAGGCCATCACTGGCTGGCTCTGGCGCGCTGCGCCAATGATTCAACCGCCAAACTCGCAAAAGGTCTTGCGACGATTCCGGGCGTGCGCATTCCATGGCGGCCGCAAGTGAACGAATTGTTTGTCGTGCTGCCGCGCCACGTGGACGCTGCGCTCAAGGCGGCGGGGTCACGCTATTACGACTGGGGCGCGCGCGGCCTGCGCGACGACGAGCGGCCTTCGGCCGACGAGATTTTCGTTCGGCTCGTGACGTCGTTTGCGACGCGCGATTTCGAAATAGAACATTTCCTCGATATTGCCCGCTCGGCCTGACGCGGCTTCGCAGAGGAGACCAAAACCTCCCGAATTTCGTCCAATCGACGCCGCAATCGTGCTGCCATCCTTGGGGGTGGGGCGCAGGATACGGAGAGTTTGATGACGACTTCCGGCACGATTGATGACCGCCCAAAGGCGGGGCGCATTACGGCCATTCGAATTCTTGCACTCGGCGGGCTGGGTGCTGCACTTGCGGCTTTCATTCCGGCGTCTGCTAACGCGCAGATCTATGGCGCATGGGGTTACCGCACCTGGCGGGAACCGGTGGAAATCGCGCCGGATCTTCCGCGCGGGTTCGAACGGCGGCAGAACTTCCGGTCGGACGATCCCGACACCCTCACCCGAACCGAAATTCGCGACATTCTGGCCTACAGGGGCTTTCGGGTGTCGGGACCGATGGAGCGGCAGGGCGACGTCTTTGTTGCGACCGTTCTCGATCGCAACAATCGCAGCGGACGTGTGGTGGTCGATGCGCTCGATGGCGTTATTCTCGAACATATTGTCACAGGCGCGGGCGTGCGTCCGCCACGCGATATTCCACGCCGGGGTGATGATTTTCGGGATACCGAAGATTTTCCCCAATCCGTCGGCGAACCGCGCGTGGTCACCGGCGTCGGACCTGCACTGCGCGGCGAACCGCAGACAAAGCAGAAGGTCGCGGTTGCGCGCGAGCCCAAGTCCGCAACAGCGCCGAAGCCGGTCGAGCGAAAAGCGCTTCCGTCGCAATCTATGAAAAGTCAGAAACCCCCATCCGCGAGGCCAGAGGCGCGGGTTCCCGAAAGGCAAAGCGCGGCAGCGCCGCAGGCTTCCAAGCCGGAATTGCCTGCCGCGCCGGTTGAAACAGCGCCGTTCGTGATCGAAGCCCCGCCGGAGGTTCCGCGAATTCCGGAAATCGCCCGAAATCCGGACGGCGTCGCCAATGGGGTGCCGGTCAATCCACTCGAATGATGCGAAAAAGCCCCCGCTTTGGGCGGGGGCTTTCCGGCCGGGAGGGTGGGGAGCCCTTCCATCTGGCCGCTTGATCGTCAGGCGGCCTTGCGGGCCTCAATGACCTGAGCGCCGCCGATGGGAATCTGGCGGGGTTTCTGGGTCTCGGGAATCTCGCGCACGAGATCGACGTGGAGCAATCCATTTTCCAGCGCCGCGCCGGTGACCTGTACATGATCGGCAAGCTGGAAACGTCGCTCGAAGGCGCGCGCTGCAATGCCCTGATGCAGGATTTCGACTTTATTAGTCAGATCTCCCTCGACGCGTGTTTCACGGTTGCCGCGAATCGACAATGTGTTCTCGCGTGTCTCGATGGTCAGATCGGCTTCGGCGAAGCCTGCAACAGCGACGCTGATGCGATATTGGTTCTCGCCGCGACGCTCAATGTTGTAGGGCGGATAGGTGGGAGCAGGATCAACGCCTGTGGCGTTATCGAGCATTGTAAAAAGACGATCGAAACCGACGGTCGAACGATAGAGCGGCGAGAGATCGAAATGACGCATGACATATCCTCCAAAGAAGCGACATGAGCACCCTGGCCCCTTAGGCTAGGGCGCCGTTTGCACGTCCGTTGCGGCCCGTGCGTCTATGAATTGGGAACGCGTCTCGGGCGTCGCAAGAGGCCGGGTGCAAATTTTCTCTTTGTCATGGCCAAGCATTGTGACGCGCGGTTTTCCTTGACGAGCGCCATGATTATTCACCAATCTGTCCAGATGATGCTGCGGCTTCCGACACATTAAGGCGAACCAGATGAAACAGCGCACGATCTGGTGGCTGGCGGCTCTGGCGGTCGCGATCCTCTGCACCGCAGGGGCCGGGAGCGAAATCTATCGCGACTATCGGGCAACCCGCGACGCAATACGTACGCAGACCGAAGCCACTGTGCGGCTCGCCGATGTCCACGCGGAGCGCTCGCTCAACCGGATTCAGGAAACCTTCGAGAGGCTGACGCCATTTGTGCTCGGCGTGAACCGGAACGACGCTGCGGCGATGTCGGACCTGGTCGACCGCTTTCAGGACATGAGTATCGCCAGCGAGTCGATCGGCACCATCTGGGTGATGGATCAGGATGGCTGGCGCTGGCTCAACAATGTTCCGGTAGAAGGGCCCAGCACGAACAATAAGGATCGCTATTATTTCAAGGCTGCCCAGCAGGCGCCCGGAACTTACGTGGTGGGGCCGACCGAGACCGGGATCATTGTGCCGCGGCCGCGCTTTACCCTGAGCACGGCGCTCGTCGATTCGTCCGGCAAATTTCAGGGCGTGTTGGCGGCAGGCATCGACGCCGAGCATTTCAGCCGACTTTACGATAGCGTCCGCACTGGGCCCAACGTGCAGCTGGTGGCGTTCAATGTTGCCGGCGATTTGCTCGCCAGATCTCCAAACTCCGATCCATTGGCAGTGGAGGCAGCCCGCAAGGCGTTTGGTGCCAATGCCGGAACAGCTGCAGACGACGATGACTGGGTATCTGCCGTCAAGCGGCTTCAGTCCTTTCCGATCACCCTCGTGGCGGTGACGGATTTCAACCAGGCGCTCGATCGCTGGCGCTTCAGGTCGTGGCAGGTGGGGTTGCTGAGCGCGTTGATGATGCTGGGTTTCGTGATGCTGACACTGGCCGGTATTCGCTCGTCGCAACGCGAAACGAAAGCGACCGAGAATCTGCGCAATCTGAACGAGCATCTGGAGGAACGGGTTCGGGATCGCACGCAGTCGCTCAATCTTCTGCTCCGCGAACTCAATCATCGGGTGAAGAACAATCTGCAGATCGTCGGCAGTCTCATCCGCCTTCAGGCGCGCACCCAGAAGCAGCCGGAAGTGACCGAGATGCTGGAGCGCACCAACCAGCGGCTGTTCGCAATTGCGGATTTGCATAGCGAGCTTGAAACCGCCGAAACCGGTTCTGCCTCGTCACGTCAGTTCTTTGACCGGATCATCCGGCGCATTCTGGACGTATCGGAGATGCCGGGCCGCCGCATCGACTTGCGGCTCGACCTTGACGATGTGCCGCTGCCGGTCGACCGCGCGGTGCCGATGGGCCTGATCCTCAACGAACTCGTCACCAATTCGGTCAAGCATGCTTTTGCGGACCGGATTTACGGCAAGATCGCAGTTCGCTTCAAGGTCTCCGACGGCGTCGCTGAACTCACAATTCGGGACGATGGCGAATCGCCTGTTACACGAACGAAGCCTGATGGGCTGGGTTCCCAAATCGTCGCCATGCTGACCCGGCAGATTCAGGGCGTCTACAAGATCGAGGACGGCGCCGGACGCATGGTGCAGATCGTTGCGCCTCTAGCGGTTGTGCCGCAAACCGAGGCGGCGCCCCTTGCACGGGCGGCCGAATAGCCAGCGGAAAGCCGGTCTGGCCTATCAAAAAAACGCAGCCGCGCTTTCCATCGCGCCCCGTTCCTATTAGACCAAAAGGCGAAGGCGCGACGGGCTATCCGGCCTGCCTGCGCGGCTGTTTTTTTGATCGAACTAAATTGGGGGAATTATGGGCGAGTACGCCATAGGTCAGCCGGTTCCGCGCTTCGAAGATCCACGTCTCATTCAGGGCGGCGGCCGCTATGTGGACGATTACGCCATGCCGAACATGGCGCATGGGGCGGTGCTTAGGGCCAAACATGCCCATGCAAAAATTCTCTCCATCGACACGACGCGCGCCAAGGCCGCGCCGGGCGTGCTGGCGGTTCTGACGCACGAGGACTGGGTCAAGTCCGGCTGGAACAGTCTGCCGCGCCCGACCGGCAAGCAGAAGCGCGACGGTTCGGATTTCTATCGTCCGCCGTTGCCGGGCCTCACCGGCGACAAGGTGCGCTGGGTCGGCGACTATGTGGCGTTTGTGGTCGCCGAGACGAAGGTTCAGGCCGCCGACGCGGTCGAGATGATCGACGTCGAATACGAGGTTCTTCCGGCGGTATTGTCGGGCCTGGACGCCCTCAAGCCGGGCGCGCCGGTGGTGTGGGACGCCAATTCTGACAACATTTGCTATGTGCATCTGGAAGGCGACAAGGCGAAAGCGGACGCCGCTTTCGCCAGCGCCGCCCATGTGGTCAAGCATCGCTTCGTCATCAATCGCGTCTATGCGGCCACCATGGAGCCGCGCGGTTGCCTCGGCCATTACGACGCATTTGACGATCGCTATACGATCTACACGACGCTGCAACGCGCGCTGAATTTCCGTCAACAACTCGCCGGGTCTATGAAAATCCCGGAGAGCAAGCTGCGCGTGGTTGCCGGCGACATCGGCGGCAGCTTCGGGATGAAGTCGGGCGTGTTCAACGAGGTAGCCCTGACCCTGCTGGGCTCGAAGGTCACCGGCCGTCCTGTAAAATGGACAAGCACGCGTTCCGAGGCTTTTCTCAGCGACGCGATGGCGCGCGACAACGTTTCGGATGCCGAACTGGCGCTCGACAAGAACGGCAAGTTCCTTGGTCTGCGGGTAAAGACCGTCGCCAATCTCGGCGCCTATATCCAGACCGGCTCGGAAGGCGGGCCGATCAGCAATCTGGGCACGCTCGCCGGCCCCTATATTCTGCCTGCGGCTCATGTGGACGTGACGGCTGTCTATAGCCACACGCACTGGATGAGGCCCTACCGGGGCAATGGCCGCCCGGAAGCCGCCTATGTGATCGAGCGTCTCGTCGATCTGGCCGCCGACGAATTGAAGATCGATCCGGCGGAACTGCGTCGCCGCAACATGATTCCGGAAAACGGGTTCCCTTATCAGACAGCCTTGTCGTTCAAATACGATTGCGGAGAATTCGAGAAATGCCTCGATAAGGCGCTCGACATGGCCGACTATAGGGGCTTCGAGAAGCGTCGCCGCGAGGCCCGCAAGCGCGGCAAGTATCGTGGCATCGGTATTTCGTACTCGATCGAGAAGGCCGCGGGAGCCGGGTTCGAAGGCGCAGAACTGCGCTTCGACCAGAGCGGCTCGATCACGATGATCTCCGGCGCTGTTACGCAGGGGCAGGGCCACGAGACGGTGTTCAAGCAGATGGTGGCGGATCGTCTTGGCATTTCGCCCGACGAGATCAACTACCAACAGGGCGACACTGACGCAGTGTTCTTCGGAGAGGGCACCGGTGGGTCGCGCACTTCGGCGCTTGGCGGTTCGTCCATGCATATGGCGATCGAGAAGGTTGTCACCAAGGCGAAGAAGCTTGCTTCGCATATCATGAAGGTCGACGATGTCGAATTCGCCGAAGGCGTCTTCACGAGCCGCTCGTCCAACGCCACCATGACGATGAAGGAAGTGGCGCGCGCCGCCGCAAAGCCGAATCTGCTGCCGCCCGACATGGAGCCAGGTCTCAACGCTAATGCGGTCTATTACGGCAAGCAGATGAATTACCCGAACGGCGCCCATGTGGTCGAACTGGAAATCGACGAGGACACCGGCGTGGTCGAATTCGTCCGCTACAGCGTTGTGGATGATGTGGGCGTGGTGTTGAATCCGCTGCTGCTCAAGGGCCAGATTCATGGTGGCATCGCGCAGGGCATTGGGCAGATGCTGATGGAGGATCTGAAATACGATCCGCAGTCGGGCGAATTGCTCACCGGCTCGTTCATGGATTACGCCATGCCGCATGCCGACAATATGTGCTCGTTCGACATCAAGAGCCATCCGGTGCCGACAAAAGCCAATTTGCTCGGCGTGAAAGGCGCAGGCGAGGCCGGTTGCGTGGGCGCGCTGCCGGCGGTGGCGAATGCGCTGGCCGATGCGCTCAGCGAACTCGGCATCAACGATGTGCCGATGCCGGCCACCTCGCATCGCATCTGGAAATTGATGCAGGACGCGAAGAAAAAGAACGCAGCCTGACGATTGATCGGGCGGGCCGCAAGGTCCGCCCATATACGGGTCGAATTCCCGCATGGAACTCATCCTCACGCGCGACAATCCGGCCCCGACCGGCGGTTATGCGGCGCAAATTCGCGCCGCAGACGGATTGTCCCTGCGCGTCGGCCGTTGGCACCCGGCGGGCATCTCCGTCGGGACCGTGGTGATCTG
Organism: Beijerinckiaceae bacterium; assembly: GCA_947478455.1. Taxonomy (GTDB): domain Bacteria; phylum Pseudomonadota; class Alphaproteobacteria; order Rhizobiales; family Beijerinckiaceae; genus Terripilifer. Next base: position 40,266 of record CANJWR010000004.1, read on the forward strand.
TACGGGGCGCGCAGAGTTCATCGAGAAATATTTCGAGACTGTCAGCGAATTGCTGATGCGTCGTTTGACGGTGGTAGTGTTTGACTGGCGCGGACAGGGTCTGTCGGCGCGCGAACTCGACAATTCCCGCAAAGGGCATATCGATGATTTTTCGCTCTACGAGCGTGACATTGGTGCGCTGGCGCTGCAGGTGCTCGAACCCTTTTGTCCGAAGCCATGGTTTGCGCTTGCCCATTCGATGGGTGGCGCGATTCTGATTCAGCAGGCGCGCTCCGGCAGTTCGCCGTTCGAACGTATTGTGACGACTGCGCCACTCATAGGAATTCATGGGCTTCGCTGGCCTAACGGCGCACGCTTTTTGGCCGAGATGCTGGATATTGTGGGCCTCGGGGGCGCGTTCATTCCGGGCGGCGGCGAAACGTCTATTCTCACGAAGCCATTTCGGGACAATCCGCTCACGTCCGATCCCGTTCGTTATGCGCGCAGCGCCGACATTGTGGCGGCCGCCTCGCATATCGGGCTGGGTGATCCGACGATCGGATGGATCAATGGCGCGTTCCGGATGATGGAAAAATTCGCCGATCCTGAATTTGCGCGCCGCACGCTGACGCCGATTCTGGTGATTGCGGCAGGCGCTGATCGCGTGGTGGACACGGGCGCGATCGAACGTTTCGCCACGCGGCTCAAGGCAGGGCGGCTGATCGTGATCCCTTATGCGCGCCACGAGATCCTGATGGAACGCGACGAGTTTCGCGATCAGTTCTGGGCGGCGTTCGACGCTTTCATTCCGGGCACGCGCGACGAGTTGAAGGCGCTGGTGTCGGCGCAGGACGTGATCGAGAAAGCAGGAGTGCGCGTCTGAACCGGCCCGAGAGGAATCAAGACATCCGAGCCCACATTCAAAAAATCGCGCATGAGCAGAGTAAGCGTCGTCACGGACCTGTCGGTTTGCAAGTTTCGTGATCTCCAGAAAGACATCAGAATAACAGCCCGGAAGATTGAGCACAGGGAGCCGGACATGAGCGACAGAACCATCCGTCTGCATCGGGTTTTCACCACAAAGCCGGACAAGATCTATCGTGCGTTTTTAGAGCCCGATGCATTGGCGCGCTGGCTGCCGCCGAACGGCTTCATCGGCCGCGTGCATGAGATGGACGCACAAGTCGGCGGAGGCTTCCGCATGTCCTTCACCAATTTCACCAGCAGAACAACGCACAGCTTTCGTGGCGAATACCACGAACTCCTGCCGAATGAACGTTTGCGCTACACGGATGTCTTCGACGATCCCAACCTGCCCGGAACGATGACCGTCACGGTTATGCTGAAAGAGGTATCGGTCGGCACTGAAGTCACAATCGCGCAGGAAGGCGTGCCGCAGATGATTCCGTTGGAAGCCTGCTATCTCGGCTGGCAGGAATCGCTGCGCAATCTGGCGCGACTCGTCGAGCCCAATATTCCGGGTTGAACCGTCAGATGCGCCACAGCCCTGACGGTTGGGTTGGATTCAGTTTACGGCTAGCAATTTCAGCGCTTGCTCGTGCAACCGCTTGTCGCCCGAGGCGATGATGGTTCCGCCATTGGTGGCGGAGCCGCCGTCCCATGTGGTGACCACGCCGCCGGCACCTTCGACAATCGGGATCAGGGCCACGATGTCGTAGGGCTTCAGGCCGCTTTCGATGACCAGGTCCACATGGCCGGCGGCCAGCATGCAATAGGAATAGCAATCGCCGCCGTAGCGTGAGAGCCGCACCTCTTTCTCGACGCGCCGATATGGCTCCAGCGTTCCTTCGGAGAGAAGCGACGGATGGGTGGTCATCAGCGTCGCCTGATCGAGAGACGCGCAGGGGCGGGTGCGCAGCTTGCGTTCGATATCCTTGCGATTGTGGTCGAGGCCGCGCCATGTAGCGGCCGAGCCGTCGCCGAAAAACCGTTCGCGCGTGAACGGCTGGTGCATCATCCCGTAGCAGGGATGGCCGTTGCGGGTGAGGCCGATCAGGGTGCCCCAGACCGGCATGCCGGAAATGAAGCTCTTGGTACCGTCAATGGGATCGAGCACCCAGACATATTCGGCGTCCGGCGCGTGGTTGCCGAATTCCTCGCCGATGATGCCGTGGCCCGGGAAGGTCTGGGTGATAAGGCGGCGCATGGCGACTTCGCCCGCTCTGTCTGCCTCTGTCACAGGATCAAAGACGCCACCCTTCGACTTGTCGTCGGCCCCGATGGTGGTGCGGAAAAAAGGCAGAATGGCCTCGCCCGAGGCATCCGCAAGGTGATCGACGAAGCTGACGAAATCGACAGGTTTCATGAGTCCGGCGTCCTATGGCGTTCGCGTTGGCCTCCTGATACGCAGTCGCGTCGAAAAACACCACAGAGCAGATGTCAGAACAAAAGAAATCCCACGATCCTGCCTTCGGCGCGGCTTCCGGTGACGGTTGGCGCAGCGCGGCGCTTCTGGTCGGGCTGTTGGTGGCCGTTTATATGGTCAGCCAGTTCATCCGGAATTCTATCGGGGTCATCGGTCCGGATCTGGCGCGCGAATTCGATCTCGATGCGAACGCCCTCAGCCTGCTTTCGTCGATCTTCTTCCTGTCTTTCGCGCTGGTGCAAATTCCGCTGGGAATCGCCATCGACGGGTACGGCCCCAAGGCCTCCATGCTGGCGACTGCGGCCATTATGGTCGGCGGGCTGGCTCTGTTCGCCGTTGCGCCGGACTATCGCTGGCTGCTGGCGGCGCGGATCGTACTGGGACTGGGGTGTTCGAGCTTTCTGATGGCTCCGCTGGCGATCTATTCGGCGCGGTTTCCGCCGCAGCAATTCGCCACCATGGTGGGCGTCCAGATCGGCGGCGGCAATCTGGGCACGCTGTTGTCGACAGCGCCGCTAGCGGTGGCTTCTGCCGCCATTGGCTGGCGCGGGAGTTTTCTGGTCATCGCTGCCGCGGCGGCGCTGGTCTCGGTTGCGGTGATGTTTCTCGTCGATGATCGGCGGAGCCGTGAGGCGCTGGCGGGACGGCCACGCGATACCCCGACGGAACTGCTTCTCGGCGTGCGGGAGGCCACGCGGGTTCCGTTTTTCTGGCCGATCTTCCTGATGCAGGCGGTATCCTATTCGTCTTTCGCTGCCGTTCTGGGCCTGTGGGGCGGTCCGTGGCTGACGCATGTTTATGGCTACGATCTCGCCGGGCGCGGCAATCTGTTATTCTGGATGTCGCTTTCGCAGATCGTCGGCCTGTTCGCGTGGGGCGTGAGCGACCGCCTGTTTGGCAGCTACCGGATTCCGGCTATGATCGGCGGCGCTGCGGCGATCGGGCTGCTGGGGCTGGCGGCGCTGGTGGGCATTTCGGTGCCGTTTCTCCTGCCCTTCCTGCTCGCCTATGGCTTCGCGTTCGCCACGACGCCGTTGCTGACCGCGCAAGGGCGTTCGCTGTTTCCACCCCGCTTGCTCGGCCGGGGGCTGACGCTGATCAACATCGGCTCAATGGGCGGCGTTTTTGCCCAGCAGGCTCTCACCGGACTGGTGATCGGCCTGTTCGAACCGATGATCGTGGACGGCGCGCGAATCTATCCGGAGATCGCCTATCGGGCGGTTTTCGCGCTGCTGGGCGTCGAGATGGTCCTCGCGATGGGCGCCTATGCGTTTTTTGGGCGACGGTTCCTTGAGAATAAATGAATAAATTCAGAGCCTTGATAGAAAGGCATTGAAAATACGCAATGGGACCCAAAAAAATAGGTCAGCATCACTTGCTTTTTGTGCGCTGCTTCTGCATATTATTGCGGTGCGGCAACTTTGTTGCTGCCGATGCCCTCCTTGGGCGTTTCCTCCCTAGACTTGGGCCGCCTGTGAAAACGGGCGGCCTCCTTTCTTTCCGGGGCAGGGTTATCCCTTAACGCTCAGTTTGTGCCGACGTCAGTTTCAGACGCGCTCCGCTTACTCGGCCGCCAACCGGGGCTGGTGGCCGGCGGCCCCAAGCATTTCCGTCACATCGCCAATGGCGGTCGCCAGATCCGCTGCCAATTGGTCGAAGGCCGGCAGACGCTCCAGTGTCTTTTCGTTCATATAGATGCGCCGGTTCACCTCGATCTGCACCGCGTGGCAGTTCGAAGAGGGATTGCCGTAAAATTCGGTGATGAAGCCGCCCGCATAGGGCTTGTTGCGGCGAACTATATAGCCCAGTTCGCGCAGCCGCCGGTCCATCAGATCGACGATCCCGAGGCCAGCGCTGGTGCCGTAGCGGTCGCCCAGAACCAGATCGATGGTCCGACCATCGCTCTGTCTGGCTTCATTGGCGATTGAGGACGATGGCATGGAATGGCAGTCAATCAGCAGAACCTGTCCGAATCGTTCCAGTGACGACTCGAGCAATCCGCGCAGGGCCGCATGATAGGGCCGATAAAACGATTCGATTCGTCCCAAAGCCTCTTCAATTGGCAGACGATGGGCGTAAATTTCCTGCGCCTCGCCAACGACGCGCGCAATCGTGCCCAGTCCGCCGGCGACCCGCATCGAGCGCGTGTTGGCATAGGCCGGCAAACGTCCCTCGAACATTTTTGGGTCGAGTTCGAAAGGCTCGCGATTGAGGTCCAGATAGGCGCGGGGGAACAGGGCCTTGAGTAGCGGAGCTCCCAGCGCCGCAGCGGGGGCGAACAAAAGGTCCACATGTGCGTCTTCGGACCGGCGCAAAGTGCGTGCGTCGAGGCGAGCGGAAGCCAGAAAACGCGCCGGATAGATATTGCCCGAGTGGGGAGATGAAATGACAAGCGGCACAGTAGGTGCTTCGGGCCAAACGACCTCGTGCGCGGGCTCGAGCTCGGGCTCAAAAGACTGCGCACCCGAGCTTTCGCTGGCGCGGGCGTTGAAAAACAAGGAAGTGGTTTCTTCGCGGTAAGGCATTGAGGCGTCCGGCTGCGGATTGCCGAGGCAAACCCGCCCTGATGAAATCCAATGTGCCAAGTCCCGACTCGCCTGTCCATCGTTTCAAGTGGCCCGACTTTGAAAATGGGTGGGCAAAAATCGTCGAGAAATCAGGATCGTTAAATTTTTTCACCCGTTCTTTACTCTCGCGGGTTCTTATGGGGCATATTCAAGTGAGGGCGACATGAACGACCAGACTGCGACGTCGAGCAAAATCCTCCTGGCTGAGGACGATAACGACATGCGTCGTTTTCTGGTGAAGGCCCTGCAGAACGCCGGCTACGACGTAGCCTCGTTCGACAACGGTCTTTCGGCCTACAATCGCCTGCGTGAGGAGCCTTTCGAGCTTCTGTTGACCGACATTGTGATGCCCGAGATGGACGGCATCGAGCTGGCGCGTCGCGCCACCGAGCTCGATCCAGACATCAAGGTGATGTTCATCACCGGATTCGCGGCAGTGGCTCTCAACCCGGACAATAACGCCCCGAAGGAAGCCAAGATTCTGTCCAAGCCCTTCCATCTGAAGGATCTGGTTAACGAAGTGCAGCGCCTGCTGGCCGCCTGACATACCGAATTCCGGTTCGTTTCGACCGTCTAAAGCGCCTTTCGGGGCGCTTTTTGCGTTTCTGCACAGCAAACGCCGAAGAGACAAGAAAATCGTCCTCATGCGCTTGCGCACCTGCGGGTGAGCCGGTATATCCGCCCTGCCTGTGGGCGCGTAGCTCAGCGGAAGAGCACTACCTTGACATGGTAGGGGTCACAGGTTCGATCCCTGTCGCGCCCACCATCCGATCCGAATTCGGATACTCCCTCAGCCACGATAAAGCTGTCGCAATATTGCGATGGTTTGTCGCGCGTGAGGCGCCATCACTTTCCACTTTCCGGCCAGCCGAAAAGCGCCTAACATTTTTCCCGAAATAAAAATTGGCGGGGGAAATTTGCGCATTGGTTCGGGATGTTTGGCGAGCAGGGGTTCTAACGCCGGAGGCGTCGCTTGATCCCGACGCGTGAAGTTTACTGGAACATCAGCAATATCTGGTTGATGTATGTGCTGTTCTGCTTCGCGGCGGCAGCCTTTGCGTATGGATTCTGGCGACACATCCGCGCCTGGGGGGCGACGCTCCCGGCAGATCGCGCTGGCCGGGTGGGCGAACGGCTGGCGGGCTTCGCAAAATATGTCTTCGGTCAGGCGCGCATTCACGGCCTCGGGCGGCCGTCGCGGCTGCGGCACATCTATGCCGGGACTTTCCACGGCTTTTTCTTTTTCGGTCTGATCATTCTGTTCGTCGGCACGCTGGTGGTGATGGCGCAGGAAGATTTCGGCCTGCACATCATGCAGGGGACGTTCTACCTCTGGTTCCAGTCGCTGGCTCTCGATCTGGCGGGGCTGTTTGCGATTGTCGGTCTTTGCATGGCGATGGCGCGGCGGTTGTTCTTCAAGCCGGACCGGCTGGAAAACACGCAACGAGAACTGTTCAACGCGCCGGTGCTGCTGGTCATTCTGGTAACGGGTTTCACAATTGAAGGCCTGCGCATCGCGGCCACCAACGATCCATGGGCCGCTTGGTCGCCCGTCGGGGCGCTGGCCGCGAAGGCGCTCGCTGCCGCAATCCCGGCCGAAGGTTTGCGCCCGCTGCATGCCTCGCTCTGGTGGTTCCATCTGGTGACGGTTCTGGCGCTGTTCGCTGCGCTGCCCTACACGAAATTGCGGCACGTCTTCACCGCTCCGTTGAACATTTATTTTCGTCCGCTCGACGCACGCGGGGCGATACTCAAGCCCATCGATCTGGAAACGGCTGAAAGTTTCGGCGTGAAGGCGCTCGATCAATTCAGTTTCAAAAGTCTGCTCGATCTCGACGCCTGCACCGAATGTGGCCGCTGTCAGGATGCTTGCCCTGCCTTTGCGTCCGGCAAGCCGCTGTCGCCGAAGAAGGTGATCTTCGACCTGCGCGATCTGCTGCACGAGAAGCGCGACTCAGAGGGCGCAATCGAGACCGACGCCGCCACGCTGGTTCCGGACCTCATCGGCGAAAATGCGCTCTGGGCCTGCACCACCTGCATGGCCTGCATGGAGGCGTGCCCGGTTTTCATCGAGCATGTGCCGAAGATCGTCGATATGCGCCGCTATCTGGTGATGGAGGAGGGGCGCTTCCCGGACACGATGCAGCAATCCGTGCGCAGCATGGAATCGCGCGGCCATCCGTTCCCGGGCAATACGATGGGGCGTCTCGACTGGTGCAAGGATCTCGACGTTCGGGTGCTCGCAGAAGGTGAAAGCGCTGAATATCTTTACTGGGTCGGTTGCGCGACGGCGCTCAACGCCCGCAATCACAGCACCGCGCGGGCGCTGGTGAACATCCTCAACGAAGCCAGAGTGGATTTCGGCATTCTGGGAGAGGCGGAGCATTGCACGGGCGATCCGGCGCGCCGCATGGGCAACGAATATCTGTTCCAGACCCTGGCGCAGCAAAACATCGCGACGTTTGAATCCCGTTCCGTGCAGAAGATCATCACCACCTGCCCGCATTGCCTGAATTCGCTTAAGAACGAATATTCGGCGTTCGGGACAAAATATGAGGTGGTGCATCACAGCCAATTGCTGGCGGATCTGGTGGCAAGCGGGCGCTACGCGCCGCACGGTGATTACAACGCCAGCGTCACGTTCCACGATTCCTGCTATCTGGGCCGCTACAACGGCGTGTTCGATGAGCCGCGCGAAGTGATTGCAGCGCGGGCCGGAACCAGTATGATCGAGATGGAACGTCACCGCGAAGCAAGCTTCTGTTGTGGCGCAGGCGGCGGAAGAATGTGGATGGAGGAGCCGCTCGAAAATCGTGTCAGCAATCTGCGCGCGCGACAGGCGCTGGAAACCGGCGCCGATGTTGTGGGAGTGAGCTGTCCGTTTTGCATGACGATGCTCGAGGAAGCCGTGAATGCCGAAAAAGGCGGTCGCGATGTGCGCGTTCTCGACATTGCCGAATTGCTCCACGGTCCGGAGCGGAAATAATCAGGTTCAAGAATTTCAACATTGGAGGAAGAATATGAAGACTGAGGTGTGTGACGTTGTCGTTGTCGGTTTCGGCAATGCGGCGCAGGCCGCGGCCTTTGCGGCCTATCAGGCTGGCGCCAAGGTGATCATCATCGAGAAGGCGCCGGAGAACAAGCGCGGCGGCAACACCTGGCACAGCCATGGCGCGCAGTTCCGTCATTGTCATAACGGCATCGCGGACGAGAAGCCCCTGTTGCCGCATGTGCCCGAGTCTGAATGGGCCAAGATCAAGATCGAACCCTATACGCAGGACGATTTCTACGCCGATCTGATGCGCGTGACGCGCGGCCGCTCGATTCCGGAACTGGCAGAAATGCTCGTCCGTGAATCCTATCCCACCGTGCGGTGGATGCGGGAATCGGGCGTCGAGTTCGACATACTTTACGGCGGCGCGGTCCCCGACAAGGAGGGCAATTTCCGCTGGCATCACGGCGCGAGCTTCATTCACTCGAAGGATGGCGGCGCGGGCCTCGTGACCGGCTGGCATCGGGTTCTCAAGAAGCACAATATCGACATTCGCTTCGAGACGGGGGCCGCCAAACTGGTGACCGACGAGAAGGGCGGCGTTACCGGCCTCGTCTGTCTCACACCGGATGGCTACATCCAGATCAACTGCAAGAGCGTTGTGCTCGCTTGCGGCGGCTTCCAGGCCAATCCGGCGATGCGCGTGCAATATCTGGGCGCAGGCTGGGACGTCGCAAAATGTCGCGGCAGCAGCTACGACACCGGCGACGGGCACATCATTGCGCAGGAAATCGGCGCGCAGGTCGTTGGTCACTGGGGCGGCGCGCATGCAACCCCGATTGACGCCGATGCTGGCGAATACGAGGGCGGCTTTCTCGATCCCGAAACCCGTCGCCACCGCACGCATCGTTATGCGTGGACATGGGGCATCATGGTCAACACGCTGGGCAAGCGCTTCATCGACGAGGGCGAGGACTTCCACGCCTATACTTACGCCAAGACCGGACAGGAAATCGTCAAGCAGCCGAGCGCTGTCGCCTATCAGGTCTTCGACCAGAAGATGATGGAGGCCGTCGGCCGCCAGAAATACAGCGGCTGCGTCGAGGTGAAGGCCGACACGCTGAAGGAACTCGCCGAGCAACTCGAAATCAATGTCGACGGTTTCCTGCAGACGGTTGAAGAATATAACGCAGGCTGTCTGAACGATCGTCCGTTCAATGAAGTCACGCGCGATGGCCTCGCCACCAAAGGCGTCACGCCACCGAAGACCAACTGGGCGACAAAGATCGACAAGGGGCCATTCGTGGCTTACGCCTGCACAGGTGGGCTTACTTTCACATTCGGCGGTCTGCGGGTCGATCCGAACTGTCAGGTGCTGAACAAGCTCAATCGGCCGATCCGCGGCCTTTATGCTGCGGGTGAAATCACCGGCGGCTTCTTCTACTACAATTATCCGAGCGGCTCCGGTCTCACACGCGGCGCTGTCACGGGTCGCGTGGCGGGCCGCAGCGCTGCTGCCTGAGCGAGAGGATCGACAGTGAAGATTGTTGTTTGCTGCAAGGCGGTTCCAGGTGCGGTGACCGAAGTGGCTGTGGCTCAGGGCAATGTCCTGAGCTACCGCAGCCAGTTTCAGTCGATGAATGAATGCGACGAATATGCGATGGAAGAAGCCATCGTGTTGAAGCGCCAGATGGGGGGCGAGATCATCGCCCTCACCATGGGGGGCATCACGACGCAGGACATTCTCTTTACGGCGGCCGCAAAGGGCGCGGACAAAATAGTCCGCGTCGATGCGCAGGCGCAGGATCCGCGTGCAGCAAGCATCGTTCTTGCTGCGGCGTTGAAGACGCTTGGCGCCGATCTGATTCTCACCGGCACGCAATCGCGCGATTCACTGTCGAGTTTCGTCGGCGTGGCGACGGCGCAGCAACTTGATATCCCGTTCGCATTCGCCGTCACCGCCATCGAGAAGGACGGCGACAATTCCATCAAGGTCCGCAAGGAGCTTGGCGGCGGGCGCAGCGCTGATGTGCGTCTACCGCTGCCTGCGCTGGTCTGTATTCAGACCGGCATCCAGCCGCTCAACTACGTTCCGCCTGCACGCCTCATGCGGGCGCGCCAGCAGCGTCCGACGTCGCTCTCTCTGGCCGATATTGGCCTCACGCAGGACGATCTGGCGTCGAAGGGTTACAGGATCGCCAGCGTCGCGCCGCCGGTGCGCACCGGACAGGCGACGATGATCGAAGGAACGCCGGCCGAGATTGTCAGTACACTGCTCGCCAAGATGAAAGAGGTTCGCTGACATGGCCGGAAATGTTCTGATCATCGCCGAACACTGGAACGGCAAACTGGAGGGCGTGACCTTCCAGATGCTCACCAAGGGGCGCGAACTGGCCGACGCCATGGGCGTCTCACTTGAAGCACTTGTGGTCGGCGGCAATGTGGGCGGCATGGCCGAGCAACTCGCGACAGCGGGCGCGGATGCAGTGTTCGTTGTCGACGATGCTGCGCTCGCCAATGCGGCAGGCGGCTTGCAGGCCGAAGCCGCCGTTGTGGCGCTGCGCGGTATCGCGCCGCGCCTGACGCTTGTCGGTTACACGCTTGTCGGCATGGAACTGGGGCCCGCAATTGCGGTACGGCTCGATGTGACGGCCATGACCAATTGCGTCAGCGTCGACTATGTCGATGGCGCAGTGACGGTTGCGCGCCCGGTTTACGACGGCGCGCTGCATGCACGCATTGTGCTCGACGCCGACAAGCCGGCGCTCGTGGCCTTGCAGAAAGGCGCGACGCCGACGGCGGAACTCGCATCGAAGAATGCGTCAGTCCAAAAGCTCGCCATCGATGTGAGCTCTCTGCCGAAGCGCGGCGAGATCGTGCAGTTTATCGAGGAGCCGGTTAGCGACATCGACATCACCAAGGCGGACATCATCGTGTCGGCGGGGCGCGGCCTCGGAGAAGCTTCCAAGCTGCCGATGATCGACGAATGCGCAAAGGCGCTGGGTGGCCTCATGGGATGTTCGCGTCCACTTGTCGATCAGGGCTGGTTGCCGCGCGAGCGGCAGGTGGGGGCTTCCGGCAAGACCGTGACGCCGCGCGTCTATATCGCCTGCGGCATTTCGGGCGCCAGTCAACATCTGGCAGGCATGAGCGAATCGCGCATGATCGTCGCCATCAACAAGGATGCGAATGCGCCGATCTTTCAGGTCGCGCATTATGGCATTGTTGGAGACCTTTTCGAGATTGTGCCGGAACTGACCGCGCAGGCGCGCAAGGGCTGACGCATGGAAGCTTTGCAGAATAAATCAAAAAGGGAGGGGATGAGATGAAGAAAAGGGCAATCGCCGCTTTGGGTTTTCTGGCTGCAATCTCGGCCAGTCCCGTTGCGCAGGCCGATCCGGTCGAGGATTTTTACAAGGGCCGGCAGATCAAGGCCATTGTGGGAAATCCCGCGGGCAGCGATTACGACAACTGGATGCGTCTGATGACGCGTCACTGGGGCAGGTTCATTCCCGGCAAGCCGACATTCATCGTGGTGAACATGCCCGGCGCCGGACAGATCATCGCCGCAAATCACGTGGCGAATCTCGCCGATCGCGATGGATCCGTGGTGGCTTTTACCGAGCGTGCGATTCCCTATCTGGTGCTGACCGGCGACAAGAATATCCGCTTCGATCCGCGCGATCTGAACTGGATCGGCAGCCCTGAACTGACCAACCGCACCTGCGTGGCCATCAAGGGCGCGCCGGTTCAGACGGCGGAGGAATTGTTCGAGAAGGAACTCATTGTTGGGGGGGCTGGCGCCGGCACCTCCGTCACCAACACGCCGATTCTGTTGAGCCGCCTGCTTGGCATGAAGTTCAAACTGATTGAAGGTTACGGCAGCGCCGATGCGGTGATCCTCGCGATGGAACGCGGCGAGGTGCAGGGCATTTGCCAGACGGTCGGGGGCATCAGCCGCGGCCATCCGGATGCTTTTTCGTCCGGCAAGTTCAAGCCGCTGTTCACGATGGAGCATGAGCCGGTGCCGGGCCTCAACGCGCCGATCATCTACAAGTTCACGAAGAACGAAGAACAAAATCAGGTGATTTCGTTCTACAATTCGAGCCTCGAACTCGGTCGTCCGGTGGTGACGACCCCGGGCGTTCCGGCCGAACGAGTGGAGGCCTTGCGGCGTTCCTTCGATGCGATGATGGTCGACAAGGAATTCCTTGACGAAGCCAAACGTCTGGGATTTGACATCACATTGCGGAAGGGCGAGCACCTTCAGCAAGTCGTGCATGAGTTAATGAACACGAAGCCTGAAATCATCAAGCGCGCCGCCGATCTGATGCGTTAACCGCTCTTTTCATGAATGAACCTTGCGCCGTGCGGGACCGTCCCGCGCGGCGTATTCATTTCTGGCGACGTGTTCAAAACTGAAACGGCTTTTGCTGAAGCGTTTCTGTCTGAAACAGTTTTGCCGTTTCGGTTCAGGTCTGGAACTTGCTGCGCGCGATACAGCGAAGGCGTCCCTGTTGTGGCGCGCCAATTCGGGACTGGATCGCACGTATGAAACTTTTCCGCACGGGCTGGCCGCGCATTGCCGATATGCTGTCGCCGCTGGAGAACAATCTGACGGCGTTGCGCCTTGTGGCCGCACTTTGTGTGGTGGTTTCGCATGCGGCCCTGCTGAAGACCGGTTACGAAGAAGCCGAGCCACTGGCGGGCGTGATGACCTACACGCTGGGCGAACATGCGCTGCATGCCTTCTTCTATATATCCGGCCTGACAATTGCGGCGAGCCTTGCGCGCAGCACATCCGTCGTCGACTTCGCGACTGCGCGCATATTGCGCATCTGGCCGGCGTTGATGATTGTCTCCGGCATTCTGGCGCTCGCGGTCGGGCCTCTGCTCGGTCAATTGCCCATCGCGGATTATTTCCGCGATACATCCTGGTCAGCTTACCTGGCGAGCGCGCCGCTACTTGCTACGTCAGGTAAAGGTCTCGCGGGTCTCTTCGTCGACAGTCCACTTTTGCCGATCGCCAATGGCGCGCCCTGGACGCTGAAATACGAAGTCATCTGTTACATCGTGCTGGCATTCGGGATGGTTCTTGGAGGCAAGGCCCGGATGCGCACCGCGCTCTGGGTTCCGGTGCTGACCCTTGCGGCCGGGCTCTGGATGATGAAGCTCCCTCCGGAAGCGCGTGAGACCTACATCGATCACATCGCTCGGTTATGGTTTGCGTTCGGCCTCGGGGTCATCACATGGCAGGCAGCAGACAAGTTACGCCCGTCGGTGCTCATCATGGCCGGGCTCGGGTTCGATCTCTGGCTGGCCCTCGGCGGACCCTTCGAGAGGCCGCTATCGGTCATGTTTGTTGCGTCGATTGTATTGGTGTTCGCAGCTATTCCGGCTGCCGGATTGAGGCGCCTTACTAACAAGATCGACTTGTCCTATGGCGTCTACATCGTCGCCTGGCCGGTGACGCAAATTATTGTCGAGAAGGCACCGCTTCTTCCGCTGTGGGCTGTGATGGTTGCGGCGGTCGTTGTGTCAATGGTCCTGGCCTATGCCTCGTGGACATTCATCGAGAAGCCTGCGTTAGGGTTGCGTCCTTACATCGCGGGCTCGCTCCATCAGGCAGGTCGCGGGTGCCGTGATCTGTTTTCAGCCATGCGCGCGAAACTGTTACGCAAAAATGCAATCCTGGATTCAACGCCCGGCAAATAGTCGCTGCAGCTCGCAACAAAAAAGTCCGCCGGGCGTTTCGCCGGGCGGACCTGTCTGACAAACTATCTGAGTTCCAAGCCTAGAACGCAACAGCCAGTTTGGCGCGGAAGATCGAGCGTTCGAAATTGTCGAGATCGAGCCGCAGACCCGGTGTGGCTGCCGCGCGACCGGAGAGTTGGGGAAGATAGACGGCGTTGAACGCGATCTTGTCCGTAATTTTCCAGAAAAGTGTCGGGCCGAAGAAGAGGGCGTCGCCCTGCTTGTTCTTGAAGAAGTAGTCTCCGAAGGACGTCACGTATTTGGCTTCCACACCCACCATTACCTTGTCGGAAAAAGCATAGGTGAGGGCGGTCGAAATGTTGGTCGTCGATGACCGCGCCATCTGGTCCTTCATGCCGACAACCTCTTGGACGCCTGGAGCCCAGTTGAAGTTCGCCGCCCAATAAAGCTTGTCGGGAATGAGGACAGCATCAATGAGGAGTTTGGCTTCTGCCGAAAAGCCCTGCGCGTGAATTCCGCTAGGGCCGTCAATCCGGCTCCAGCGCGGCTCGAGCCGGATGGTCACGCCGAACGGATTGCTGAGCGAACGTTCCACCAGTTTGTAGGCGAACTCCGCCGACACGCCGTCGAAATTGTAGCCCGTGCGGTCGACCGGCTGGACCGTCACGTTCTTCATGTTGTGGTAGGCCCCGAACAGCGAAATCGCCGCAGCGAAATTGTCCGTGATCGTGCGGCTGTATTCGAGTTTCTGGGTCAGCACCCCATACGTTCCGTCACGCTTGCCGATACGAAAATCATTTTCGAGCGCCACGCCATGGTCGCCGGCCTTGCCGAGATCGGTCGGGCTGGTGAATCCGAAAATGTCTTCGCCGGGGACGCCCGGAGCTTCCTCGACCGCGGGGGTGGGCGTGCGCTTGACGTCAGCTGCGTGTGTAACGCCGGCCAGAGCCGAAAATGATCCAAACGCCAGAACAGCAGCGCCCAAACGCGCCTTTTCGCCGAATATCATTTGAAGCCCCCAGCCGTGTATGTGTTTTATCTATTTCGTATGAGCTTTGTGTGCCTGTCAAACTTGATCTTGAATCACGAACCTTGTTGCTTGTCGATCCTCCTGCGTCTTGAGCCGGTTCACAATGCAATCAGGCTGTGGACGAATTGCTTTTCATAAAGGTGCCACAAAGGGTAGCCAGTGCAGGCTGCTCCATTGATGCCAGGTTGCCGACATGACTGAACCCGAAAACGCCAGAGCCGCCCTCTCTCCGGAAGCCGAACTGGAGCGGGTCGACGAGATGAAGGCGATTCGCCGGGAGCCGGCGGTCGGAGACGCGCCTGCCGATGACGGCGACACGATGGTTGAACCGGATGTGCCGGATTCCGACCCCATGGACGATATTGTCCCCAACCGTCCCAAGACCTCCAAGAAGAAGCCTTCCGCCATCAGCGGGCGCAAGTTCAAGAAGCGCGAACTGGTGCGTATTGATGAGCTGAGGCCGAGTCTTGCCGAGCGAATCCGGGCAGATTTTCCCGATCTGCCGAAAGACGCCAAGATCAGCCGCAACGAGCTTGCCCGTTACCGGATGATCTATGTGGAGGAGCTTCTCCAGACCGAACATGGCGAATTCACCGAACTCGACCGGCAGGTGGTGGAGAGCATCGCCCGGCAGGACACGATTTCGGAAAACAGCGAGGATGAGTTTGCCGAGAAGCGCACCATCGGTGAAAAACTCTCTGATCATTTGTCGAGTTTTGGCGGCAGCTGGTCATTTCTGATTTCGTTCGGCTGCATCCTGGTTCTTTGGATGGCGCTCAATGTTGCGCTCGGCGAGTCGCGGGCTTTCGATTCCTATCCGTTCATTCTGCTCAATCTGGTCCTGTCCTGCATCGCGGCCGTTCAGGCGCCGATCATCATGATGAGCCAGAAGCGGCAGGAGGCGAAGGATCGCCTGCGGGCCTTCAACGATTATCGGGTGAACCTGAAGGCCGAACTGGAAATCCAGCATCTGCACGAAAAGATCGACTATCTGATCTCGCGTCAGTGGCAGCGTCTGGCCGAGATCCAGCAAATGCAGCTCGAAATCATGCAGGAAGAACGGATGGGCCAAAAGTCGACCCGCCAGAAGACTCAGGCGGTCGTCGAGGCTTTCAACGACTAGCCGCCGGGCGGCTTGCGCCGCATGACTCTGCCCGATAGACCTTTGGCCTATCCTTCGGACGCGGTTTTTCTGGCTTGACCCACTCTTCGGACGACGCGGCCCTGCTGGCCGCCATGACGCGGGTGACGCTCGAAGCCGGGCGTCTGGCGATGGCGTTCTTCAAGTCTGGCGAGAGGACGAGCGCGTCCGTCGAATCCAAACATGGCGGCTCTCCGGTCACGGAGGCCGATTTCGCCGTCGACCGTTTTCTGAGGCCGGCCCTTTCGGCTCTGATCCCGGACGCCGGCTGGCTTTCCGAGGAGACCACCGACACCGACGAGCGGCTGGGACGTTCCCGGGTTTTCGTGGTTGACCCCATCGACGGGACGCGCGCCTTCATAAAGGGCGATCCGCGCTGGGCTGTTTCGGTGGCGTTGGTGGAAGAAGGGCAGCCGCGCTTCGCAGTGCTGCATCTGCCAGCCCTGACCGAGACTTTCGGAGCAATAGCCGGTCGGGGGGCGACACTGAATGAGGTTCCGATCCGGGCGTCCAGTCGTCCGAGCCTGACCGGGGCCCGGCTGGCCGGACCGCCCAAAATGCTGGATTCGCTGCGACATTCGGGACTTGATTTCGAATCCATGCCGCGTGTGCCTTCGCTTGCCTATCGATTGGCGCTGGTGGCGGACGCCCGGCTTGATGTCAGCCTGGCCTCGACCAATGCTTATGATTGGGATATAGCGGCGGCCGATCTTCTCTTGCGGGAATCCGGCGCGCGTCTCGCCGGCCTCGACGGGAGACAACCCGTTTACAATGCAGCAGAACCCCGTCACGGGGTGCTGACTGCGGCCCCCGACCAATTAGGACCGGAGCTTGTCCGGGTCTTGTTGCAGAGCAGCAATGATGCGAAAGCTTCCGGCGAAATCAGCGTATCGCGCATGAATCGTCCGGGCTGATCTGGCCCGGCCGTTTCGGCTCCCTTCACCAGACAGGTTTGAAATGACCGATCACCTCAAGCATCCGCGCAAGTCCAGCCAGTTGCTCCACATCGTCTTCGGCGGCGAACTCGAACATCTCGACGGCACCGAATTCAAGGATCCTTCGAAGCTCGACGTCGTCGGAATCTATCCGAATTACGCCACCGCCCATGCTGCCTGGCAGTCGAAGGCGCAGGCGACCGTCGATAACGCCACGATGCGTTATTTCATCGTTCATCTGCATCGCTTCATGGATCCGGCCTGAGATCTGTTGCGTCGCTCGCCCGGACAGAACTGACCGCATGCTGAAAAAGATCGGTAGATCATATTTCGTGCGGAGTTTGATCGCCCGGGTGGCGACGGCCTATTTTCGTATTGTACGTTCGACGTCGCATTTTGTTTACGAGCCGGCGGATTTCGAAGCGCGCGTCGCCCCGAACCTGCCGGCGATTGCAGCCATGTGGCATGGCCAACATTTGATGATTCACTACGCCTGGCCGAAAAACACGCCTGTCTCCGCGCTCATTTCCCGTCACGGCGACGGCGAAATCAACGCGATGGTGCTTGAACGTCTGGGCGTCACTCCGATCCGCGGATCGGGCGGTTCGCCCGACAAGATGCGTAAACGCGGCGGCGCGATGGCCTTACGCGAGATGCTGCGGGCGCTCGCGGGCGGCTCCACCATGGTGCTGACCGCCGACGTGCCAAAAATTTCGCGCATTGCGGGGCCGGGCATTGTGTTACTGGCGCAGAAATCAGGCCGACCGATCTATCCGGTGGCGGTGGTGGCGAGCCGTCGCATCGACTTCAATTCATGGGATCACGCCAGCGTCGGCCTGCCGTTCAGCAAGGGTGCCATCGTGGTTGGGGACGCGATCCGGGTTTCTGCGGATGCGGGCCCCGAGGAATGTGAAGCGGCGCGGCTTGCGGTTCAGAACGGGCTCGACGATGTGCATCGCCGCGCCTATGCGCTGGTGGGTTCGAAAGATCCCGGCGCGCGCGAGGCGCTTCCGCAATGAGGCGCAATCCGCTTTTGTTGACGTACGAGACGTTGACGCGCGCCTTTGCACCGTTCGCGCCCCTGTTGCTCGCGTGGCGCAAGCGGGTCGGCAAGGAAGATCCGGCGCGGTTGGGCGAGCGTCTCGGCATTGCGGGCCGGGCGCGCGGCGACAAACCGGTGGCGTGGTTGCATGGCGCGAGCGTCGGCGAAGGGCTGGCGCTGATGCCACTGGTCGAGCGGCTGATCGAGCGCGGTTTCGAGGTGCTGGTGACGACCGGCACGGTGACCTCGGCGTCGGTGATCGGCGCGCGGTTGCCGGCGGGCGCGATCCATCAATATGTGCCGCTGGATGCGCCAAAATTCTTTGCGCGCTTTCTGGATCACTGGCGGCCCAGCCTAGTGCTGGTGGCCGAATCCGAACTCTGGCCGAACATGATCCATGCGCTCGGATTGCGCGGCGTGCCGGTCGTTCTGGTGAATGCGCGCGTGTCCGAACGTTCCTTCCGTCGCTGGATGAAAGTTCCCGCCGCCATCGGGACCATGCTGGGCAAGGTCGATCTTTGTCTGGCGCAATCGCAGGACGATGCGGGTCGGCTGGTGCAGCTCGGCGCGCCGCGCGTGCAGGTAGCCGGCAACCTGAAATATGATGTGGCAGCGCCACCTGTCGACAGCGCGCAACTTGCCGAGATCGCAGCGATCATCGGATCGCGTCCGGTATGGGTCGCGGCTTCGACACATCCGGGCGAGGAAGACATTGCGGCGCAGGTTCATCTACAACTCGAGAAACGTTTCGATCTGCTGACCATTGTGGCCCCGCGCCATCCAGAACGTGGCGACGAGATAGCAACGGGCGCTGCGAACTCCGGACTTGATGTCGAACTTCGCTCCTCCGGCGCGCCGATTGCGGCGCACTCAAGATTTTATATTGCCGATACGGTCGGCGAGATGGGCCTGCTGTATCGCCTTGCCAGCGTGGTGTTTCTGGGAAAATCACTCACCGGCTCCGGCGGGCAAAATCCAATTGAACCGGCCAAACTGGGTTGCGCCATTCTGCATGGGCCCCGCGTCGAAAACTTTGCCGAGGTCTATCGTGAACTCGATTCCGCACAGGGCGCTGTCGAGGTCGGCGACGCCGAAACGCTGGCGCGCGTGCTGGCGATGCTGTTTGCGGATTCAGCGCGGCTGCGGCAGATGGCGCGCTCCGCCAATGAAGCGGTGGAGCGTTT
Organism: Beijerinckiaceae bacterium; assembly: GCA_947478455.1. GTDB lineage: Bacteria > Pseudomonadota > Alphaproteobacteria > Rhizobiales > Beijerinckiaceae > Terripilifer. The sequence continues at coordinate 59,237 of CANJWR010000004.1, forward strand.
TGCGGGCGCGACGAACAATATCATGAGCGCGCTTGAGCCTTATTTCATGCAGATGCGGGTGGAGCGTCGCTAATGCGCGCGCCGACCTTCTGGTGGAAGAAAAATCCCGGTTTCTTCGCATTGTGCCTGTGGCCCGTGAGCTTTGTTTACGGGATGATCGCCAGTCGTCGATTGCACGAACCCGGCGCACGCGCGACGGCGCCGGTGATCTGCGTCGGTAATTTCGTGATGGGCGGCGCGGGCAAGACCCCGACGGCGATTGCGCTTGCCAGATTGCTGAAAGTGCGAGGCGAGACGCCGGTGTTTCTGACGCGCGGCTATGGCGGCGCTCTGTCTTCGCCAACGCCGCTGGTTGTGCGTCTTGAGCATCATTACGCGCGCGACGTCGGCGACGAAGCATTGCTGCTCGCCAACGTTGCGCCGACTGTCGTGTGCATTGACCGCGTGGCGGGTGCGTTGGCGGCTGTTGACGCAGGAGCCAGCGTGATCGTGATGGACGATGGCCTGCAGAATCCGACGTTGGTAAAGGACCTCTCCTTTGCGGTCGTCGATGGAGGCTCGGGCATTGGCAATGGGTTGACGTTTCCGGCCGGGCCATTGCGTGCGCCGATGACCGCGCAAATCCCGCTGGTGTCGATGGCGGTGCTGGTCGGCGATGGTGAGCCGGGAAATCGCGCCGCAGCCCGTTTGAGCGGCAAAGCGATCCGGATTTTCCGCGCGAAGCTTGCGCCTCGGGCGGCGATCGCGGATTGCCTGCGGGGCCGCAAGGTCATTGCATTTGCGGGGATCGGGCGGCCGGAAAAGTTTTTTGTTACGCTGGAGGAAACTGGCGCGCAGATCGTCGCGCGCCACGCCTTCGACGATCATCACATGTTCAGTTCGCAGGAGCTGCGCGGTCTCGTCGATGAAGCGCGCGCGGCTGATGCGCTGCTGGTGACGACCGAAAAGGATTTCGTGCGTTTGCCTGCGGGCGTCAACGTTATGGCTTTACCGGTCGAACTGGTTTTCGACCGGCAAGACAATGTCGATCAGTTGCTGACTTCGGAATTGAAGCGGCTCAGAGCTTCACGTTGAGGCCGAGCCTGTCGAGCTTGGCCTGCGGGGTCGAATAGGCTTCCTGCCGGTCCACATCCCAGTAGCGCAATTCCTCGACCGGGATCGGCGTCCCGGTTGTGGCGCAACGCACGAAAGCGCCGGGCTTCATCACGCGGAAATCGCCGTCCAGATACTGGATCTGGGCTTCGACAGCGTTGAGCGGATTACGTTCCAAACGGTTCATGGTCGCCGGCATTCTGCGTGATCTGAAGCTGCGTTGGTATCGCATTCGCGGGCGGATTTCCATCATTTCATCCGCGCCTGCCTGAATTGGCTTGAATCTCAGGCTGTCTTGAGCGCCAGCGCGCCGCCTGTCTGTTGCGGACGGAGTAACAGGATCAAGCCGAGTAGCGCAATGGCGGCGGCGGCCGGGACCGGCGCCCAGTGGTTTTCCTCGATCATCATGCTGGTCCATCCGGCCCAGGCGATGTTGAGCGCCATTTCGGCGATCGGCAGCAGGGGCGAGCCCTTGTAGCGATAGTTGAAGGCCTTGTGTCCTTGCGCACGACGCATGGTGAGGCCAAGCAATGTGGCCGATCCTGCTGCGGCGATGCTGCCGGCCAGCGCCCAGAAGGCGGCCTCAAAATCCTCCGCTGCCACGAAAGCGAGCGGCAGGCCGACAATGATTGCGACCGGCAGGATGGCGGCGAGCAGTTTCGCGGTGAAGATTTCACGCTCGACGACTGGCGCGGTCGCGAGCAATTCGGGCGAGTCTTCACCTGCGATCGTCAGCCATACGAGCCCGCCGGCGATCTGCCCGGCGATGATCACCGTCAGCGGCGCAAGCCCGCCCACCCCCATGGCTGCTTCGAGGTTGCGACGGAAGAACACCGCCAGAAGCGGCAGCAAATAGAGAATCTGGAACAGGGTCTGCGAGATCAGCCACGGATCGCGAAACAGCAGCAGCCATTCTTTGGCGAAAAGAACGCGTCGTGCACCGGTGCGGAACACTCGCCGCGACGAGCGCTCGCTGCGCCGGGTGCGGGCTGTCTGGGCGGAGCCCGCGACCGCCGCCGCATTGGCGGCGAACTGGCCGGTGAAAACCCAGAGGGCTAAGCCAAAAATCGCCGCTGCCGCCAGCGTGAAGCCCAGCATCGGCAAGGGTTCGCCCATGAGGGCGCGGGCCGGCCACGACAGGGGATTTGTCAGCCCCAGCCCGCTGGCGTCCGCCGACAAGATCTGCGCCCAGAAGGCTTCCTTCGTGCTGCGCGAGGCGAGGTTCGGGGCCTGAAGGGTGAAGATTGCGACAGCGCCCGCCATCGCGCCCAGAACCTGCGCGAGGGTTCGGGTATGGCGCGGGCCGATCAGGGCGAACAGGAGCGTGGCGATACCCATGCCGGCTGCGCTTGCGCCCATGCCGAGCCCGATCAGCAAGGGATAGAGGCCGAGCGCTTTCCATTGGCCGAACAACGCAAACACATGCGCAAAAGGCAGCAGCAGAAAGGCCCAGAGACCGATGACCCCGATGGCGGTGGAACCGGCGCGGATCGCCAGAATTCGTCTGAGGTTAGCGGGCGAGGAGGCCAGCAGATCAATATCTCCACGCACATAGACCGCCTGTGTGGCGGCCAGAAGCGCAGTTGGGAGCATCAGCAGGAAGATGATCAGAATTCCGACCGACACAGCATAGACCGGTGGCTCAACCGTCATATAGGACAAACGCTTCGCGCCGAACGCAAATGGTACTGCGAACAGATGAAGCGCAATGAAAATGCCGATCAGGATCCGCGTCATACGCCGCGAAGCGCGTGCGTCGCGCCGCCAGGCGTTGCGAAACTCATGACGCAGATACCAGACGAACGAGCCCGGCGTGAATGTGATCAAGTCCTTGCCGTGGCGCACCACGCCTTCCGCTGCGGAAGCGGCAGTCTAGCGGTCGAACGTGTATGGCTGGTGAATCGCCCTGCCGGGCTCGGTCACGACTTTTTGACGATGCCGTAGCCTAGAACAGCGAGCCCTGACTGCGCACCGGCGTCGCCCGCGTCGGCTTTACCGTGACGGGCTTCGGGCGTCCGCCAGTCGGCGGGCCGCCGCTCGCCACCGCAGCGACCTTTCCGTCGGCAAATTCGATTGTCAGCGAAGCGCCCGGTTCGATCACGGTCGCCGACCGAGCCGGCTTGCCGGAAGCGTCGCGCACCAGCGCATAGCCGCGCGCCAGCACATTCTTGTAACCGAGCGTGCCGAGCAGTTGGGCGAAGGATTGCAGCCTCGCCGTGCGGCGCTGGTTGGCGTTGTTCAGCGCGTTCTGCATTCGGGTGTGGGCAAGCTCGAGTTTCTGGCGATCCGCCGCAAATGTATGGCGGGCCAGTCCGGCGCGGTTGGCGAAGGCAGTCTTGAGGCGCTTGTCGAGCGCATCGAGTTTCTGGCCGCGGCGCTCGGACAGATTTTCCTGCGCCTTGCGCAATTGCTTTTCGAGACTGTCGAGTTTTTGCGACGCGCGCGCCATGCGGGCCTGCGGCGATTGCGCCAACAGGGTGCGGGAGGCGCGTTCCAGATGAATCCGCCGGGTGCGGACGCCGGCTTCCAGCGAGGTTATCAGTCGTTCGCCGGCGCGGTCGAGGCGCTGGCGCGGCACGGCCACAATCGCGTCGCCAGTCGGCAGGGCGCGGGTGAGGCCGCGCAAATCCGAGCGACGTCGCTCGACAAGGCGTAGCAGCGCGCCCGTGTGGCGGCGCGCGAGATCGACGATCTGGCCCATGAGATCGGCCCGCACCGGCACGCACATTTCGGCGGCGGCGGTCGGGGTGGGGGCGCGCACATCGGCGGCGTGGTCGATCAACGTCCAGTCTGTCTCGTGGCCGACGGCTGAGACCAGCGGCAACATGCTGCCGGCTGCCGCGCGCACGACGATTTCCTCGTTGAAGCCCCAGAGGTCTTCGAGCGACCCGCCGCCGCGCGCCACGATGATCACGTCTGGACGTGGAATCCTGCCGCCGTCGGGCAGCGCGTTGAACCCCTCGATGGCGCGCGCCACCTCGGCGGCGCTCGTTTCGCCCTGAACTCGCACAGGCCACACAATGACGCGTCGCGGAAACCGGTCGGCGATGCGATGCAGGATGTCGCGAATGACAGCCCCGGTCGGCGACGTGATGACGCCGATAATTTCGGGCAGATAGGGCAACAATTGCTTGCGACCGTCATCGAACAGGCCTTCGGCGGCCAGTTTGCGACGGCGATCTTCCAGCAGCGCCATGAGCGCCCCGATGCCGGCGGGCTCGATGGATTCGACAACGATCTGATAGGACGACTTGCCCGGAAACGTCGTGAGCTTGCCGGTCGCCACGACCTCCATGCCTTCCTCGGGCCGGACGCGGAGCTTGGAGAAGACTCCCTTCCACATGACGGCGTCGATCTTGGCGGTCTGATCCTTGAGGGCAAAATAGCAATGGCCGGACGAATGGGGGCCGCGATAGCCGGTAATCTCGCCGCGCACGCGCACAAATCCGAACCGATCCTCAACCGTGCGCTTGAGCGCTGAGGAGAGTTCGCTGACAGTGACTTCCTGTGCGTTGGAAACGGCAGGTTTTTCGACCATGCCTCAGCTATGACGGATTCGCGCGCTCGGGAAAAGCTTCGTTATTCCGCCCGCTGATCAACGGCTGATCGGGCGACCGGGATCTCGGGCAGGCGCGGTTTCAAGGCGAAGACGAGCACGGGCCGGGCCGTCCGGAGCGGGATCGAGGTCGAAAGGCTGCGCGAACCCACCCAGAAAGGGTGGTGGCCGATGGACGTTCATTTCAACACGCATGCGTTCGCCGATACGCGCACATGCATCGGTTCCTTCAACCCGCACATAGCCGGGCCCAATGGCGGCGCAATGCGCCACATCCGTCGATTGACTGAGCTTTTCGCGCGAGAGTTCAGCCGCGCCTGCAACGCCGGTCGACACAACGCCAGCGCTGACGAAAAGCGCCAGAAGTCTTTTTAAACTGCGCTCTTCTTGCATGCGGCCTGTCATCTCACTCGTCACATTCGGGATACGAAGCGCGCTTTCATAAGGATTCAACGCGACTCGCAACATCATTGCTTCAAATTGCACCTTCATCGTGGCGACTTCGTGATGACCCGATGGCCATCCGTCCATTGTGAATCGATCTTGACGTTATTCTGATCGTTCAAATTTAAAACGAGTTTGCAGCGACAGCGCCGGGTGTCAAGCCTGCGGGCGGCCTGAGCAGGACATGGCGGGCGGCGCAAAAAATGCATTGCGTTGGTCCAGCATAGTATTTTCGCGCTCTGCCCTTGGGTCGTTAACCGTTGAATAACGTGACTCAAGTCCAGCATTTTATCCGGCATTGTATTTGTAGTGTTATGAAAAACGGCTCGTCGCTGTTTCATGTGGGTAGCGTGTCCAGCACCCCTCCGGCGATGAGGTAGACCATCAACTTGAGGTTGCGCTTGCTGCGATAGCCTTTTGCCTTGCGTTTGGCGGCCTGGACGTTTCCGTTGATGGCCTCCAGAAGTCC
>CANJWR010000005.1 GCA_947478455.1 Beijerinckiaceae bacterium
CCGAATGCCGGACGGCGATCGACGGATTGCGCCGCAGGCTCGACGAGCTGCGGGCCGATGTGGTGATGGTCTTCGGCGACGACCAGCACGAGAATATTTTCGACGATAACATGCCGCCTTTCTGCATCTACACGGCGGACAAGGTCAGCGCGACGGAGCATTTCCTCTATCTGGGTGCAAAAGCGCAGGACCAGATGACGGAATACGATGTGCCGCCGATGGCGGGCGAGTTGCTGCATCAATTGTGGGATCGCGATTTCGATCCTGCCTGGTCGAAGGAAACCCGCGACGAATGCGGGCTCGGCCATGCGTTCGGCCGAGCTCTGAAATTCCTCATGCCGGGCAAGAAGACGCCCGTCGTGCCCGTGATGGTCAACACCTACTATCCGCCTGCGCCGGGCGCACGTCGCTGTTTCAGGCTGGGCGAGGCTGTGCGGGCCAGCGTGGAGGCCTTGCCGGGCGATCAACGCGTCGTGCTGCTGGCTTCCGGTGGACTGAGCCATACGGTGATCGACGAAGACTTCGACCGCGCCTTCATCGAAGCCCTCAAGAAACGCGACGTGGCTTACCTGGAAGGCCTGACGGCCAAGCAAATGATGCATGGCACGTCGGAAATCCGCAACTGGATCATTCTGGCGGGCGCCATGCAGAATGGTGCGGCGCATGTGGATTACATTCCCTGCTATCGCAATGCGGACGGCGTGGGCTGCGCCATGGGCTTTGCTTCATGGACGTAGGGACTTCCGCGGAGCCGCTGCTGACACTTCGCGGCGTGACAAAACGCTACGGATCGTTCGCGGCGGTGGACAATATCGATCTCGACATCCGGAAGGGCGAAGTCTTCGCGCTTCTGGGACCGAGCGGTTGCGGCAAGTCGACGACGCTCCGCATCATCGCCGGGCTCGAAGAGCCCGACGAAGGCGCAATCCGCTTGCGGGACACCGAATTGTTTTCCTCGAAGGGCGGCGTTCTCGTGCCGCCTCAGAAACGCAACATGGGCATGGTGTTCCAGTCCTATGCGATCTGGCCGCATCTGAATGTTTACGAGACCGTTTCCTATCCGCTCGACATAAGGCGTGCGAGTTCTCAGGATCGCACAACCCGCACGCTTGCAGCCATAAAACAGGTCGGCCTGCAGGGATATGAGGAGCGACCAGCAACCAATCTCAGCGGCGGGCAGCAACAGCGTGTGGCGCTGGCGCGCGCGCTGGTTTACGAGCCCGATGTGCTGTTGCTCGACGAGCCGTTCAGCAATCTCGATCTGCGCGTGCGAGAGCAGATGCGCATCGAACTGAAACTTTTGCAGCGACGGCTGCATATCGGGGTCATTCTGGTGACGCATGATCAGGTCGAGGCGCTCAGCCTGTCGGATCGCATTGCGGTGATGAATGGCGGACGCATCGAGCAGATCGGAACGCCGGTCGAACTTTACGATTCGCCCCGCACGCCCTTTGTGCGAGATTTCATCGGCGCCTTCGCAAAATTTCGTGGCCGGGTCACTGCTATCGACGGCGTCTTCGCCACTATCGAGGTCGCCGGCGCGGGGACAGTGCGCGGCTCACTGCGAACGCAGACGAAACTGTCGGTGGGCGATGACGCCTTGCTGGCGATCCGTCCCGAACAGGTTCGGCTCGACACGCAGGAGAACGCGCTCGATGCAAAGATCGAGGCGCTGCTGTTTACTGGCGATCGTTTCGAGGCAGTGCTGAACTGCGGCGGGCAGAGAGTCGAGACGTGGCTACCGCGCAGCGTCAATGGACAATCGCTTCGCGAGGGCGATGTGATCCGGCTGGATCTGCCTGAAAACTCCGCTACCGTGTGGGCCGGCGAGCGGACGTAGCGCTACAATTTCAGGCTTCGGCATGCACAAGATCGATTTCAAGAAGGCGCATCCCGAGCTTTACCGACCTTCTGCCAAAGATTTCGTCTTGATCGATGTTCCGGTCATGCAGTTTGTGACGTTGGATGGCGTTGGAAATCCCAACATTGTTCCCGCCTATGCGCAGAGTATCGAGTGGCTCTTTTCGGTCAGCTACGCGATGAAGTTTTCAGCCAAAGAGTCTCTCAAACAGGACTATGTCGTACCGCCACTGGAAGGTTTGTGGTGGGCCGATGACCCCGCCGATTTTGTCGCGCGGCGCAAGGAACGCTGGCGCTGGACCATGATGATTATGGCTCCGGATTTTCTGACCCGCGCAATGTTCATGGCTGCCGTGGAGAAAACGGAAAAGAAACTCGGCGCGCGCCCCGAAGGCTTGCGTATGGAAAAATATGCGGAAGGCCTCTGCCTGCAAATTCTGCATGTCGGAAGCTACGATGACGAAGGCCCGACATTGGCGCGCCTTCACGACGAGGTCATGCGTTTGCGAGGCTTCACCTTCGCCGGCAAGCATCACGAAATATACTTGAGCGATCCGCGCAAGACCGCACCTGCAAAACTGAAAACAGTGCTGCGACAGCCTGTTCGCACCCTGTGATCGCGGGCAGGAAAATTCTCTAAATCACATGATGCGCCATCTGGACCCCACCGGGCAAGGCCGGGCGGGGTGCAGAGCGCAAAGTCGCGGGACTAGTGCCCGGTCGCGATGGCGGCCATTTCGGCGGCATTTTCGGGCGCAGCATTGCCGCGCCAGACGATGTGCATGTCAGGCCGCAGCAAAATGACGTCGTGGCCGTAAATGTCGCGGGCGATCTGGTCGGGAATGTCCAGCACCGTCACGGGCGCGCCATGGGTGGCGATGGCCTTCTGCAGAGGCGTCGTGTCGATCTTCGTGCCGCCGAGGCGAATGATCGTGTAGCCGAAAGCCGGCAATAGATCCTGCACGGCGGTTCCGTCGTTCAACCAGACATGCGGCAGACGCGCGCCGGGCCATGTGCTCGGCTCGTAGGTGCGGAACAAATGTTCCGGACCTCCCGGAATATCGCAGATGATCGGCGACGCCACATAACGATAGCCGAGTTCTGCGCCGAGCATTTCGTTGGTCTTGCGCTGCTCGACATCCGCCACTGCCGCAAGAAGATCGCGCGACTGTTTGCCTTCGGGTGTGTTGTCGCGAATGTTCGGGCGCCACATGGAGCGCCACTTGCGGCGCCCCAGCGTGGCGTAGCGCGATGCGCCGACATTGCGGTCACCGATCTGCCGACGTTCGAATTCGTAGGATGGCAGAAGGTTCGGACCGCCCCAGCCCTTGAGCACGGCTTCGAGTTTCCAGGCGAGGTCGACAGCGTCGCCCGCGCCGGAGTTCATGCCGAGGCCACCGGTCGGGATGACGAGATGCACAGCGTCGCCCGCGAGGAATACCCGGTCCTTCTGGTATTTGTCGGCGACGAGCAGATTCTGCCGCCACGGATTGCACGACAGCATTTCGTATTTCACCGGCACGCCGACGGTCTTTTCGAACTGCCGCTTCATTTCCTCGTCGCTGCCGACGGTGGAATGCAACGTCCAGTGCTTGGTCGAATCCTGCATGATCAGGAAGGTCGATTTGTCGTCGGCCACATGATAGTGGCGGCCGCGACCCGGGCCGTTGCCCATCGGCAATTTATCCGCGAGTTCCTCGCAATAATAGAGCGCCTGCCGGAGCGCCAGAGAGTTCGGCTCGCCGAACAGCCGGATGCCGAGTGCGTGACGCACCGGGCTCGCGCCTCCGTCACAACCGACCATATAGGCCGAACGGACTACGCTCTCTGTGCCATCGGGGTTCTTGATGCGGGTCGAGACGCCTTCGGCGTCCTGTTCGAGCGACAGGAATTGCGTACTCCAGCGCATGGTGATGGCGGGGGTCTTCTCGCATTCCTGTTTCAGCAGGGGCTCGAGTGAATATTGCGAGATCAGCTGGTAGGGTTCCAGCGGAACCGAGCCGTCGGTGGTGTTGCGAATGTCGAATTCGGCTTCCGAGACGGACGGATAAGGCAACCGCAGCAGGGCCGGCTTGGTCAGATCCTCGACGACATAAACGTCCATCGGCCAATTGCGGTCGAGACCGGCGGCGCGGACCTTCCGGGCAATGCCGAGACGGCGGTAGATTTCCATGGTGCGGGCGTTGATGCGCTCCATTTTGGGCAGGAAAGCCGGCTTGTCCTTCTGCTCGACCACCATGGTCTTGATGCCGCGCCGACCGAGATCCAGCGCCAGCGTCATGCCTCCGGGGCCAGCGCCCACGATCAGAACCTGGGTATCCATTCCGTCTCCTCCGCGTTGAAAGCGTGGGGCGGACGATAGTGCGCCGGGGCGATCCGTCAATTGAAATAGATAAAAATCCTAAACTATGCGAATCTTTGTCTCACTAAGATGCGATAGAATCCCGAGTCTGATTTTCGCCATCCTCTGACGAATTGTCGCGCGCAATGGCTTTTGTGACAATTGCGGCTCCGAACACCACCCGGTCCGCAATGGACTTCAGGCGCTCCTGCCCCAAAGGCCCTGACCCGACAGACAGACTGAGGCTGCCTAGAACCGCGCCACGGCGGTCGAAAATCGGCGCCGCCACGCCGGTGACGCCCGGCGTGACATCCGCCACCGTAGAGTCCCAGCCCTGATGGCGAATGTCGCGCAAACTGGCGCGAACGCTTTCAAGCGTCGGACCAAATCCGGCGGTTTCGAACTCGGCCTGTTGGGCGGAATACAGCTTGCGGATCGCCGGCAATTGCATGTTGGCCAAAATGATCCTGGAGGCAGCGCCACGCAGCAGGGGACGGGAGCGTCCTCGTTCATAATTACTTTGAAAAGTCAGTGTGTTCTGCTCCTGATGCACGCACAGGACGCGGTCGCGATAGCGACGGCACAGCAGCGCAATGCCCGGCACTGTCTCGACAAGCTGGGCCATGACCGGGCGACTGGCGGTGATCAGCGGATCGCGCTGCCGCATCTGGTAGTCAAGCTCGGCAATGCGCGGCCCGAGCGTGTAACCGATATCCGGCAACGAGGTCAGCAGGCCGGCGTCGGTGAGGACTTTCAGGTAGCGATAGAGGGTCGAACGGGTGAGCCCAAGCCGGGCGTGAAGGTCTTCAATCGTCCATTCGATTCTGGCCCCGTCGAAGAGGTCCAGAATATTGATCATGCGCTCAAGGCTGGTCATCGGCGTCCCGTTGTGTTCGGGGCATATTTGACAATTGTCAAAGCTGTTTCAAATGGAAATTTGAGCCTATTCTCGATGGTCTCGTACCAAATAGCAGGATTCACAACTTGAGATATGCGGCAATGCCGTCGCTTGCCGAAAATGCGGTCGAAAAGGTCGCCTGCAGCAGATAGCCGCCAGTGGGGGCTTCCCAGTCGAGCATCTCGCCGCAGCAAAAGACGCCCGGCAGACGTCTGAGCATGAAATGCCCGTCGATCTCCGAAAATGCGATTCCGCCCGCCGTCGAAATAGCGCGCTCGATGGGGCGGATGCCGACGAGGTTCAGCCCCAGAGACTTGATGCGCTCCACCAGAGCCTGCGCCTCGACCGGCATCGGACCTGCCTCGCGCAGAAGCGCAATTGCGACCGGCGACAGGCCAGCCGCCTTGCGCAGAAATGTCGATACTGTCTGCTTGCCGCGCGGAGCAGCGAGCTTGCGCTCGAGAGTCGCCTGATCGAGGTCGGGGCGCAGATCGATGGACAGAACCGCAGATCCTTCCCGCAGAAGGTGTTCGCGCAGTCGGGCCGACAGTGCATAGATCGCACCGCCTTCCAGACCATTTTGCGTCACCATCGCCTCGCCGCGCACAGTTTCGCCGCCGAAAGTCAGCGCAATGGTCTTGAGCGGTTCGCCGGCGAAACGCGATTTCAGAATGTCCGACCATGCAACGTCAAAGCCGCAATTGGCGGGCTTCAAATCGGCAACTTCGATTCCGCGATCCCGCAGCACTTTTACCCAGCCGCCATCAGATCCGAGCTTCGGCCATGATGCGCCGCCGAGCGCCAGCAGAGTTGCATCGGCGTTCTGTGAGATCTCGCCATCGGGCGTTGCGAACCTGAGTGCGCCGTCAGTCCCCCAGCCCATGAATTGGTGGCGAAGCTTTACCTCGACGCCGAGCGTCGCGAGCCTGCGCAGCCATGCGCGTAATAGTGGCGAGGCCTTGAAGCTGCGCGGAAACACGCGACCGCTGGACCCCACAAAGGTCGGCTCGCCCAATTCCTCGCACCAGTTGCGCAAGGCCTGCGGCGGGAAGGCGCGCAGCGCCGGCTCAAGCACCGCCGCTGTAGACCCGAACCGTTTCAGAAAATGCTCGAAATCTTCGCTATGGGTGAGATTGAGGCCGCCGCGCCCGGCCATCAGGAACTTGCGGCCAAGGCTCGTCATGCGGTCGTAGATCGTGACCTGCGCGCCTGCTTTGGCGAGCCTTTCGGCAGCCATCAACCCGCCCGGGCCACCGCCGATGATTGCTACGCGCTTTTTGTCCGAATTCATCCATTCCACCGCATGCCTGAAGGCCAGAGGCATAGAGGCATTGCGGGCCGGATGCTATCGAAAGCTCGGAATTGCGCTGTCAGTAGATGCAGTGGGAGAAGGCGGGCGAGACGCTGCCGTTCCATTCGCCGTCGTACCTGGCCAAAACGTCTTGCGCGGCGACGCGTCCTGTGGCGATGCGTTCGTCGAGAAGATCGAGGAACTTCGTTTCATCCTGACCGGCTGCATTGCGGCGGTTGCGGGCGGCGAGGCCGGCGCGTGCGATCTTCAGACCCTCGCGGCCAATGTCCTGCAACGTGCGACCCCGAACGGATGCGGCGAGCGCCCGCGCCGGCACGGCGTCACGCAAGGCCTGACGCTCTGCGGCAGTCCATGATTTGACCAGATCCCATGCGGCGTCGAGCGAGGTCCGGTCATACAGCAGGCCGACAAAGAATGCCGACAGAGCCGCGATATGCGCGGGCGGGCCCACATCAGCGCCGCGCATTTCGAGATAGCGCTTCAGCCGCACCTCGGGGAAGATCGTGGAGAGATGATTGGCCCAGTCCGACATAGTGGCGCGTTCGCCGGGCAATTGCGCCAGTTTGCCTTCGAGCAAATGGCGAAAACTTGCGCCCGTTACATCGTGATAATCGTCGCCGCGCTTGATGAAATACATCGGCACATCGAGCGCATAATCCACATAACGCTCGAAGCCCATGCCGTTCTCAAACGCAAACGGCAACATGCCGGCGCGGTTGTTGTCCGTATCGCGCCAGATTTCGGAGCGCTCCGAAAGGCGGCCGTTCGGCTTGCCGTCCGTAAACGGCGAATTGGCGAAAAGCGCTGTGGCGAGCGGCTGCAGAGCGAGCGAGACGCGCAGCTTCTTCACCATGTCGGCTTCCGACGAAAAGTCGAGATTCACCTGCACCGTGCTGGTGCGGTACATCATGTCGAGGCCCCGCGTGCCCACTTTCGGCATATAGGCGGTCATGATCTTGTAGCGGCTTTTAGGCATGACGGGCGTCTGCGCCAGCGTCCAGGCCGGGCTCATGCCGAGCGACAGAAATTTTATACCGAGCGGATCAGCTACTTTCTTCACCTGCGCCAGATGAAGCGCCAGCTCACTCGCGGTTTCGTGAACGCTGTCGAGCGGCGCGCCGGACAGTTCGAACTGCCCGCCCGGCTCCAGCGAAATCGCACCGCCGCCCTGCGGATCGGCCAGTCCGATCAACGCATCGAAATCCGTAATCGGCTCCCAGCCGGTCTCCCGCTGCATGCCTTCCAGGAGCGCCCGGATACCATTCGGGCCGTCACGGCCTTCATACGGTACGGGCGCAAGATCAGCGGAGTAAAAAGGAACTTTCTCGTGTTCGGTGCCAAGTCGGAATTCGGTTTCCGGCTTGCTCCCGACCTCGAACCACGAGACGAGTTCTTCGCGCGACTCGATCGGCGTCGTATCGGAAATGTCGCGAGCCATCAGAAACTTTCTACGCAGGACCGAATTCGTTGAAACCGCTTCGGCGGGGAGTTCCGCGCCGCTCCTGCCTACATAGGCTGCGACAACCCGTCAGGCAATCGCCGACCGGTACGAGCCGGCGGGAGGGCAGAGCCACAAGAGTCCGCAAACTTGTTAGGTCTTTGATAGCCATGATGAAATGGCCTCAAAAGTTCCTAAATTCACGACCTAAATCGTTAAGCAATACTTGACCCTCGGCGTGTCAGTAAGGGGACGTTAAAGAGGATGTCATGCGCAACCTGCAGCGATTGATTAGCGACGAGCGCGCCGCGACGACGATCGAATATTGTTTCATCGCTGGCATGATTTCGATCATGATTCTGGCAGGCGTGCAGTTGATCGGTGGCAACATCACGGCCAAGTTCCTCGGGCCGCTGGCCAACGGTTTCCCGTAGCGCGCGGCCCGAAAACTCGTCGTACTAGCCGCGATTGCGCGGGAAAAACTGCCCCAGAATGTCCTGAAGACCTGCCTGATGGGTCTTGGACACCTCGGTTCCGTGATTGAACATCTTCGAAAGAGCGTCGAGGCCAGCCTGAAGCGTCGCGGGATCGAGCCCTCCGGCTGAAGTCTGCGCCGGCTCGGGAGCCGCCTGTTGCTGCCGCGGGGCCGGCTGTTGCTGACCGCCGCCAAGCAAGCCGCCCAGAATGTCGCCCAAACCGCCGCCAAGGCCACCACCAAGTCCGCCGCCCGCCGCACCGCCCGTCTGGGGTTGTTTGCCGCCAGACAGCATGCCACCGAGCACATTGCCGAAAACGTCTCCGAGGCCGCCGCCCGGCACGCCCTGCGTCTGCTGATTGGCCTGCTGGGGAGAGCCGGCCTGACCGAACATCTGGCCCAGAATGCCGCCAAGGCCGCCCTGCCCGGCCATTTTGCCGAGTTGATCGAAAACGCCGCCCAGACCCTGATTCTGCAGCGACTTCATCATACCGCCCATGACCATGGAGGCGATGACCGGAAGCATCTGCTTGATGATCGACTGGCTGACGCCAGACATATCGGCCGCATGGGCGGCGACCTGACGGCTGATCTGCTTGCTGCCGAAAATTTCGCCCAGCACTTCGTTGCCGGCGCCGATGGTCTCTCTGCTCGTTGCGGCTGCGGGATTCTGGAACGCCTCGAAATACTGGCCGCCATTCATCATGCCGAGGATGCTGCCGAGACCGTCGTGATCCTGCGCCTTGTTCTGCAGGCCCTGCGAGAGCGCGGGCGTCAGAGCGTTGATGACGGACTGCGCCTGTTCGGGCGCAATCCCGAACTGGCGTGCAAGATTGTTGACGGCATCGCCGTCCTGTCCGGCCAGTAAAATCTCATTCAGGTTGAACATGGTTTCGTCCTCAATCGGTTCGGTCAAAATGACGTCGTCGCCAATCTATACCTTCGCGGCCTTTCTTGCGAGACGGCCAATGGCCCAATAGGCGGTCAAGACAGAGCCGACGCCAAACAATGTCGCCCCGGCCAGAATGCCAACCTGCGCGCCTTCCGGCCCCCAATAATGGGCGCCTAATGTGACAAAGGGAATTGTGCCCAGCGTCGCGCGGCCCCAGTTGAAAATCGTCGAATAGATCGGGAAGCCGAGGTTGTTGAAAGCCGTATTGGCGACGAACAGACAGCCCAGCGCCATCCAGGCTGCGCCACCCCAGGTGCAGAAAAAAATCACCAGCCTTGCGGTTTCGCCTTCGGCGCTGAACAGGTTCACGATCTGCGAAGAGAGCAGAATCATCAGCATCCACATTGCGCCTGCATAGATAGCAGAGACCAGAAAGCACTTGGTGAGCGTCTCGCGCACGCGGTCGAGCCGCTTTGCGCCGAAGTTCTGGCCCATGATCGGCCCGATGGCGCCCGACATCGCGAACAAAACCACAAAGGCCACCGGAATGATGCGGTCGATGATCGAATAGGCCGCAACTGCGGCCTCGCCAAACCGCGAGAACACGCTCACCGAATAGGCGTTGGCGACAGGCGGGGCGAGATTGGTGACGATGGCCGGCAACGCCACCGCCATCAGGGGCGCAAAGTCCCCGACGGCTGACTTGCGTTCGGGCCGGGCCAGCATTTTGTGTACATGCCATGCGCCATGCAGGCCAACGGCGACAAAGACGAATCGCGAAATCACCGTCGCGATGGCTGCACCTTTCGCCCCCAGCCCGAAACCGAAGATCAGGATCGGATCGGCAATGGAGGTGACGATGGCGCCGCCCAATGTGACGTACATGGAACGTCTTGCATCGCCGACAGCCCGGATGATCGTCGACAGCGCCATGCCGACGCCCAGAACCATATTGCTGGGCAGCGTGATGGCCAGAAACATCGACGCGACCGAAAGCGCAGTTCCCTTCGCGCCCAGCAGCCCCAGAGCCTGTTCGCGAAACGGAAAAAGAAAGGCAGAGACAAGCGCGCAGATGAGGAAAATATGCACGAGACCCGACGTCGCGATTCGGCGGCCCGCCATGCGGTCGCCCGAACCGATGGCGCGCGACACGAGCGCACCGACCGCGATGATCAGTCCGATAATGATCGAGACGATAAAGAAGCCGATCTGCGCGGCGTAACCGACGCCGGCGGTAATGTTGGGATCGCCAAGACGCGCGACATAGATCAGCGACAGGAGATCGACCACAAAGACCGCCGTCAGGCCGATTGAGCCCGTGAGCGTCATCACCAGAACGTGGCGCAGAATCGAGCCTTGCGTGAAGACGCCGGCGGGCCCGGTGGGCCGTACGGGTTGCGTCACTTCACGTTTTCCGGCTGCCGGGCAGACGCTTCTTCGGACTGACGATCGGCCTCGACGATTTCCTCGGTCTCGCGCGACAGGCCTTTCGACTTGCGCACCGGCGGCGAAAGAGGTTCGGGCTGAACGCGCGGCTGGATGGCCGTGCTGGCGGGAGCATAGGAACCGCCGGACTGCTGGATTTCGAGACGTTCAAGATCGCGGTTGCGGACTTCGTCGACGACTTCCAGAGTCAGATCGCGATTTTCGTTGAGCGCCTCAAGAGCCGCGCCGCCGAACGCCAGAGCGGATTCGAATGTCTCGCGGATCTGGTAATCCGCGCCCTTTTCGAGAAGCTCCAGCGCATGAATGCGGTCGTAGGCGCGCACGTGGATTTTCGCCAAAGGGAATTGCGCGCGGGCAATTTCGACAATCGACGTCGCGGCCTGCTTGTTGTCGACGCAGATGGCAATCACGCGCGCTTCCGCTGCGCCTGCGGCGCGCAGCACGTCGAGCCGCGTTCCATCGCCGTAGTAGATCTTGAAGCCGAAACGCGCGGCCGCGCGGATGCGGTCGACATTGTTGTCGATTACCGTCACATCGACGCGCTCCGCCAGCAGCACCTGCACGGCGATCTGACCGAAGCGACCGAAGCCTATGACGAGCGCGCTGCCGTGCAGTCCGTCCGGCATGGTTTCATCCGGCAGTGTTTCGCCCTTCCGGCACAGACGTTTGGCGCAAAATTGCAGACCATTGGCCACCAGAGGTCCGGCGATCATGGTCAGGGCAGCAACCGCCGATAAAAGGCTGGCGTTGGGCGTGCTCATCAATCCCTGCGCGGCCGCGATGGGGAAGACCACGAACGAAAACTCGCCGGCCGGCGTCAGCACGCTTGCGCCGGCCAGCGCGTCGGCGGAGCGCGAACCCGACACGCGCATGAGACAAAAGATCAGGACAGTTTTCAGCACAATGACGCCGAGCGCCAGCCCGATCAACAGCGGCGCATTCTTCAGCACGAGCGGCCCGTCGATGGCCATGCCGACCGACATGAAGAAAAGCCCCATGAGCAGCCCGCGAAACGGCTCGATGTCGGCTTCCAGTTCATGCCGGAAATGAGATTCCGACAGCAGCACGCCGGCCAGAAAAGCACCGAGCGCCATGGACATGCCTGCCCACTGAATCAGCACGGCTGCGCCGAGTACGATCAACAGCGCCGCCGCCGTCATCACCTCATGCGCGTTGGCGTTGGCCAGCACACGGAATAGCGGGTTCAGCGCATAGCGGCCCGCCAGAACCACAAACGCAATCGCCGCAACGCCCGGCGCAAGGGTCATCATATTCGATTTGAAATCGCCGCCGAACGGTCCTGCCTCGCCGGCCAGCAGCGGAATGATCGCCAGAACCGGCGCGACCATGATGTCCTGAAACAGCAGGATCGCGAAGGAGCGCCGCCCATAGGCCGATTGCATCGAGCCGCGCTCTTCCAGCAATTGCAAGGCAATGGCGGTGGCTGAAAAGGCCAGCGCAATGGCTGCCACGCCCGCGCCGCGCAGACCCATGCCGAGAATGAAATAGCAGCCCGCCGCAATGGCGAGCGAGCAGAGAACCATCTGGCTCGCGCCAAGCCATGCAATGTCGCGCCGCATGGCGAACAGGCGCGACGGCTTCAGCTCCAGCCCGATGATGAACAGCAGCAGCACGACGCCAAGCTCGGCGATATGGCGGGCAGTGCCGGGATCGCCGATAAAACCGAAACCCGCCGGGCCTATCGCCAAGCCGGCCAGCAGATAGCCTACGACAGCCCCGAAACCGACAAGTCGGAACAGCGGGACCGCCAGAACGGCGGCGCCGAGCAAGATCAATATGGGAAGGAGAAACGCGCCCTCTGGTGCGGCTTCCGGCATTCTGCAGTCCTCTGATGATCGGCCCAACATAATGCGCCGCCGGCTGAATGCGACCGTCAATTCGCCATGGCGGGCAGTTAGACGAGGGCTGTTGGAGATCGGCAACGCTTGACTTGACGGTTGACCCACCTAAACCAACCGCAGCACAGCGGGCGAGACATGACGACAAAACCGAAATTGCAGGTTCTGCTTTGCGCCCCACGCGGCTTTTGCGCCGGCGTGGTGCGGGCGATCGACGCTGTCGAGCAGGCGCTCAAGCTGTACGGCCCACCAGTCTATGTTCGGCACGAGATTGTGCACAACAAGTATGTGGTGGAGAGCCTGCGGGCCAAGGGGGCGATTTTCGTCAATTCCCTGAAAGAAATTCCCGACACGACAGCCCCGGTGATCTTCTCTGCCCACGGTGTGCCGAAGTCGATCCCCGATGCAGCGGCACGGCGCAATCTGTTCACGCTGGACGCCACCTGCCCGCTCGTCACCAAGGTGCATCGCGAGGCGGAAATCCATCACAAGCGCGGTCGGGGCGTTATTCTTATCGGTCATGCCGGCCACCCCGAAGTCGTCGGCACCATGGGGCAATTGCCGGACGGCGTGGTGATGCTGGTGGAATCGGTGGCAGATGTGGAGCGTCTCGACCCGCCGCCCGGCGAACTCGCCTATGTGACGCAGACAACGCTTTCGGTGGACGATACGCGCGACATCATTACGGCGCTGTCGCGGCGGTTTCCCGAGATCGTCGCGCCCCACAAGGAAGACATCTGTTACGCGACAACCAACCGGCAGGAAGCCGTGAAAGGTGTGGCTCCGCGCGTCGACGCCATGATCGTTGTGGGCTCGCCCAATTCTTCCAATTCGCAGCGGCTGCGCGAAGTGGCCGAGCGCGAGGGCTGCCGCGTGGTGCGGCTGATCCTGCGCGCAGACGAAATCGTCTGGGATGACTTTGCCGGCGTCGCCTCGCTCGGCATCACTGCAGGAGCGTCCGCGCCAGAAGTGCTGGTGGAGGAGATTCTCGACGCTTTCGGCAAGCGTTTCGAGTTGAGCGTCGAAACCATCACGACAGCGAACGAGAACGTGTTCTTTCCGCTGCCCCGCGAATTGCGCGAACGAATCTAGCCATTCACCAGCATGATGACGCCGGTCACGATCAGCCCGATCCCGGCATATTCGCGCATCGTCACACCCTGTTCGAACAGTTTGCGCGTAACGATCTGCGCCATTGGAACCTCGATGAGGCCGAGGGTTCGGACCTTCGCGGCGGTCGAGGTGGCGAAAGCCAGAAACCAGCACTGCGACGCGAAGGCGCCCATGAAGCCCGCGAAGATCGATGGGCGCCATGCGCGGAAGATTTTTCCCAACAACGCTCGATCGAACAAGGTCAGCCAGACCAGAATCATCGCGCACTGGATCACCAGACCGGTAACCAGGGCTGTGGTGGCGGCTGAGACGAAGGATTCCGCATAAAATCGCAGGATGCCGCCCCGGTAGCCTACGGCCGAAAGGGCGAAGAACGCCCCGCCCCCAATGCCCAGCAATGCAGGCTTCCAGCCCGGTGCATTGCCTTCCCCGGCGCGCGGCCATGACATCAGCATCACCCCGATGGTGGCGATCACGATGGCGAGGGCGACCATCGGGCTCGGGATTTCGCCCAAGACCGCCACCGCAAAAAGCGCAATGATGACGGGCTCGGTTTTCGTGTAGGCGATGGTCACCACGAAAGATCGATCGCGCATGGCGGCCAGCATCAGGCCGGTGGCGGCCATCTGGGCGGTTGCGCCGATGAAGACCCACTGAAACGCCTGACCGTTGAGAGGCGGCGGGACCATGCCGAAGCCAAAATATTCGATCGCCAGAAACATGGCCGCAAAAGGAAGCCCGAACAGGAACCGCACATGGGTTGCGCCCGCCGCGCCCAGAGTGGCGATCAGGTCGCGCTGCATGGCGTTACGGGCCGTCTGGGCCGTGGAAGCCGTGACGGTGAACAGAACCCAGAGGAATTCCGGCAGGGCAGCCATGGATTGTGCGCCTTTCTGGCGAGACCAGTCTTCACAGGCGAAGTTTGACCTTGCGGGCGGTGGTCGCTAACACGAACAAACGCGGTCGGCAAAGCGTGGACCGCTTCACCGGACCCCTTCCCGCATGGCCGTCTATACAGAAGTCACCGACGAAGACCTCGCGGAGTTTCTCGCGACCTATGATCTCGGCGCGGTGCTGGCCTGCAAGGGGATTGCGGAAGGCGTCGAGAATTCGAACTACCTGCTCCATACCGAAGCCGGCTATTTCATCCTCACGCTTTACGAAAAGCGGGTGCGCGAATCAGACTTGCCGTTCTTTCTCGGCCTGATGGAGCATCTCGCAGCGCGCGGCATCAATTGCCCGCAGCCGGTGAAGAACCGCAACGGGCTGGCGCTGGGCCGCCTCGTGGATCGTCCGGCGGTGATCGTGACCTTCCTTGATGGCATGTCGGTGAAGCGGCCTGACCCAAAACATTGCGCCATGGTGGGCGAGTCGCTGTCTCTGCTACACCGCGCCGGCACTGGTTTCGAAATCCAGCGCCCCAATGCGCTGTCGATTGAAGGCTGGTCGCCGCTGTTTCGCGCCAGCGAGGCGCGGGCCGACGAGGTTCTACCCGGTCTGGCGGTGACGATTGCCGAAGAACTTGCGTGGCTGCAGGCCCGCTGGCCGCGCGACCTGCCGAAGGGAATCATTCACGCGGATCTCTTCCCCGACAATGTGTTCTTCCTCACCGGCAAGCTGTCCGGCCTGATCGACTTCTATTTCGCCTGCAACGATACGCTGGTGTACGATATCGCCATCTGCCTCAACGCTTGGTGCTTCGAGCAGAATGCGTCGTTCAACATCACCAAGGGCATGGCGCTTATCAACGGCTACGAGCGCGTTCGCAAGCTGACCGACGCCGAGATTGCCGCCCTGCCGGTGCTGGCGCGCGGCGCGGCGCTACGTTTCATGCTGACGCGGCTGTTCGACTGGTTGAATGTGCCGGAGGGCGCGATGGTGCGGCCGAAAGATCCGCTCGAATATGTGAAGAAGCTACGCTTCCATCAATATGTCACCAGCGCGCGCGACTACGGATTGCTGCGATGACCGCACGGCGCGTGGTGGTGTTTACCGACGGCGCATGTTCGGGAAATCCCGGCCCCGGCGGCTGGGGTGCGATCCTCACCTACAACGCCCACGAACGCGAGATTTGCGGCGGCGAGGAACTCACCACCAACAATCGCATGGAGTTGATGGCGGCCATTCAGGCGCTCGAAACATTATCGCGCGCCTGCGAGGTGGAGCTTCACACCGACTCGCAATATCTGCGCGATGGCGTCACCGGCTGGATTCACGGCTGGAAACGCAACGGTTGGAAGACATCCGCCAAAAAGCCGGTCAAGAATGTCGAACTCTGGCAGAGGCTCGACGCCGCCACGGAACGCCACAATATCGACTGGCGCTGGGTGAAGGGCCATGCGGGCCACGAGATGAACGAGCGCGCCGATGTGCTCGCCCGCAAGGGCATGGAGCCGTTTCTGAAAGGCCGAAAATCTCCTGCAGCTGCCGACTGGGGATGAGAGTTTCAAGAATTTGAACAGCGAAGTGCGCGACGAACATCGAGGATGACCCAACAATGTCCACAAGGCTTCCGATCATTCCGGTTCAGCGGCCTGTCGTCGGCTCCATTCGCCCGCCGGGCTCGAAAAGCCTCACCAATCGCGCGCTGATTCTCGCGGCGCTGGCGAAGGGGCCGTCGCACCTGACCGGCGTGCTTGAAAGCACCGACACGAAGGTGATGATCGAAAGCCTTCGGCGTCTGGGTCTCGGGGTCGAACAGAATTCGGCGGACAAGTCCATCGCGCTTGTAGGCAGCGGCGGCGTGCTTTCCGCAAAAGGCGCTGATCTCTGGCTTGAAAACAGCGGAACCAGCATTCGTTTTCTCACCGCCATGTGCTGCATTGGCGAAGGTCGTTTTCGCCTCGACGGCAATGCGCGCATGCGTCAGCGGCCGATTGCGCCACTCGTGCAAGCGTTGGAACGCGCCGGCGTTGCGATCTCCTGCGAACTCGGCACCGATTGTCCGCCGGTCGCCATCGACGCGACGGGATTGCCGGGCGGCAAATGGAGCGTCGCCGGCAATCTGTCGAGCCAGTACCTCAGCGCGCTGCTGATGACGGCTCCCTGTGCGAAATCCGATGTGGAACTCACCGTCACCGGCGAGCTTGTGTCGCGCCCCTATGTGGACATGACCATTGCGAACATGAAGCAGTTCGGCGCGCGCATCAGCGAGCCGCGCAAGAATGTGTTCGAGATTGCGGCGCATTCCTATGCAGGCAGTGACTACGACATCGAGCCGGACGCCTCGGCGGCCAGCTATTTCTTCGCGCTGGCGGCCGTCACCGGCGGCGATGTGACGGTGGAAGGCCTGACGCGCGACGCGCTGCAGGGCGACGTTCATTTCGTTGATGCGCTGGTGCGGATGGGCTGCCGGGCCGAATATGGCGCGCGCTCGATCCGGGTCATCGGCGGAACGCTGAAGGGCATCGACATCAACATGAACGCGATCAGCGACACGGCGCAGACGCTCGCCTGCGTGGCGCCTTTCGCGCAAGGCCCGACGCGCATACGTGATGTGGCGCATATGCGGTTGAAGGAAACCGACCGCGTGTCCGCTGTGGTGACGGAATTGCGGCGGCTTGGTCTCGACGTCGAGGAACACGAGGACGGGATGACGATCCATCCGGGTCAACTGAAGCCCGGCGTCGTGCAGACCTATGACGATCACCGCATGGCGATGAGCTTTGCGTTGATCGGCCTGCGCCAGCCGGGAATTGTGATCGACGATCCCGAATGCACGGCCAAGACCTATCCGGACTATTTTGTCGATCTCGACCGGCTGTGCAATCCGTCGCGTTAAAATGGCGCGCTGCTGAAACCGCCGGTGAGCCCCCGTGCTTCGAGACGGCTTGCTCCGCGAACTGAATCACCCGATTCAATTCACCAGAATCTCCGGCCGGAATATCCACCACCACGCGGCCGCGCACCTTCCCGGCGAGAATTTCGGCCGCAACGTCGATCACTTTGTCTAAAGCCACATGGGTCGTCATCGACGCCAGTTTGCCGGCGTCGAGTTCGCGCGCGAGCCGCCCCCATGCCGCGATGCGACGAGGCTTTGCGCACATCACGCTGTTGACGCCCAGCAGCGCCACGCCGCGCAGAATGAACGGCGCGACGCTCGACGGCAGATCCATGCCCTGCGCGAGGCCGCAGGCTGCCACCGCGCCTTCGGACTTCGTCTGCGCCAGCACGTTGGCCAGCGTGTGCGAGCCGACCGAATCAATCGCCACGGCCCAGCGCTCCTTGCCGAGCGGCCGGCCCGGCGCGGACAATTCCTGACGCGCGACGATTTCGTCCGCCCCGAGACCCTTCAGATAGGCTTCCTCCTCGGGCCGGCCGGTCGAGGCCAGAACATGCCAGCCTGCCTTCTTCAACAGCGCGACCGCCACCGACCCGACGCCACCCGCAGCGCCGGTCACGAGCGCGGGGCCATCGGAGGGCTTCATGCCGTGTCGCTCCAATGCCATCAGGCACAGCATCGCCGTGTAGCCGGCGGTGCCGATGGCCATGGATTGCGCAGCGCTCATGCCTCCGGGCAACGGCACCAGCCAGTCGCCCGGCACACGCGCGACCTGCGCATAGCCCCCCAGATGAGTCTCACCGACGCCCCAACCGTTGAGAATTACCTGATCGCCGGCCTTGAAATCTCTATGGGATGAAGTCTCGACCATACCGACGAAATCGATGCCCGGGATCATCGGAAAACGGCGCACGACCGGTGACTTTCCGGTGATCGCCAGACCGTCCTTGTAGTTCACCGTGGAATGGGACACCCGCACTGTCACGTCGCCATCCATCAGTTCGGCGCGGTCGAAATCGACGAATGAGGCCTTTGTGCCAGCATCGGTCTTGTCGATGCGGATGGCGCGGAACGTGGACATGGTGTCTCCCGGTCAATGGATGTTGCCGTCGTCATAGCCGATCTTCGCCACCAGTTGAATCGCGCTGTTCGGAGAAGACCCGACCGCTGGTCGCACTTGCGACCCCGGCTCCAGTTTGTTAGGACATTATAACAGTTGAGACGGAAACGCAGGCGGGATCACCCCTACATGCTGGATGTACTGAAAGGCGTGCGGATACTCGCCGTCGAGCAATATGGGGCCGGACCCTTCGGCACACAGTTGCTGTCAGACCTTGGCGCAGAGGTGATCAAGATCGAGGATCCCCGCACGGGCGGCGATGTTTCGCGCAGCGTCGGTCCCTATTTCGGCGATCACCTGCCCGAAACCGCGCAGAGCTATTTCTTTCAGGGCCTCAACCGCAACAAGAAGAGTCTGGCGCTCGATATCACGCATCCGGACGGACGCGCGATTTTCGAAAAGCTGGTGCGAAGCGTCGATGCAGTGTCGAACAATCTGCGCGGCGATGTGCCGGCGAAACTCGGCATCACATACGCGCAACTTGAAGCCGTGAACCCCGCCATCGTGTGCGCCCATCTCACCGGCTACGGCCGCACGGGGCCTCGCGCGAAATGGCCCGGCTACGATTACATGATGCAGGCGGAAGCCGGTTATTTTCATCTGACGGGCGAGCCCGAATCCGCACCTGCCCGTATGGGCCATTCTGTGATCGATCTCATGACAGGCGCGATGATGAGCCTCGGCCTCGTGAGCGCTGTGATGTCGGCGCGCCAGACCGGCAAGGGTCGGGACGTGGACGTCAGCCTTTTCGATATGGCGCTGTCCAGCCTGAACTATCTTGCACACTGGAATCTGAACGCCGGCGCAAATCCATCCCGTCTTCCACGCTCCGCCCATCAGTCGCTCACGCCGTGCCAGACATACAAGACGCGCGACGGCTGGATTTACCTGATGTGCAACAAGGAGAAGTTCTGGGGGCTTCTGTGCGAGCGCATCGGACATCCCGAATGGAT
Source organism: Beijerinckiaceae bacterium (assembly GCA_947478455.1). GTDB lineage: Bacteria > Pseudomonadota > Alphaproteobacteria > Rhizobiales > Beijerinckiaceae > Terripilifer. The sequence goes on from CANJWR010000005.1 coordinate 19,489, forward strand.
CAACGACGCGCGCTTTGCCAAATTCCCTGACCGTCTGATGCATCGCGAATTGCTCACCACGATGCTGGACGAAGCGCTTTCCGCAAAGACAACTGACGAATGGATGAGCATCTTCGCAGGCTCCGTTCCGGCGGCGCCAATCCTCGACGTAGCTGATGCGCTCAGCACGTCCTACGTCAGGGATTCGGATCGCATCTCGCCTATTCCGGTGGACGGCGGACCAGATCTGCTGCTGATGACCTCTTCCATTCGGGCGAGCGGCAACGTCAGCCCCGATACACGAAGCCCTGCGCTGGGCGAACATACGGACGAACTTCTGGCCGAGGCCGGCGTATCTTCCGCCGAGACAAAACGCCTGCGGGAGGCTGGAATCATATGAGCACGCGACTGCTCGACCGCTCGCCGCTCTACGCGCAGGTGGCGCAGGAGATTCTGGCCGGCATCAATCATGGCGAACATGCTGTCGGCTCCCTGCTCCCGACAGAGCTTGAACTGTGCTCGGCCTTTAATGTGAGCCGCGTCACCATAAGGGGCGCGCTGCGCGAACTCGAAATGCGCGGCATCATTTCGCGACAGGCCGGCGTAGGCACGCGTGTCGAGCGCAAGACACCGCGCGAGCGCTTCATTCACGAAAGCAGCTCGGTGCAGGATGTTTTGCAATTCACACAGGAACTGACGTTCCGACGCAGGACGTCCACTCTCATTTTGCTCGACGCCATGTTGGCGCATATGATCGGGGCTCATGAAGGTGCGCGCTTTCTGCGCATCGAGGGTCTGCGGGTCGCGGCGTCTGGAACCCCCATCTGTCATTCGACGCATTACATTCCGGCTGAATTTCAAACCGCAGCCGAAGAATTGGACGGTCAGAAGGGCTCGCTTGCGGCGCTTCTGGCGCAGCGCGTCGGGCATGAGATCGACGAACTGGATCAAACCATCGATGCGGTGAACCTCGACAAGGCAGAGGCGAAACTGCTCGGCGTGAAGGAAAACGAAGCCGCGCTCGCCACATGGCGGCGGTATCGGGCCGAAGGCGGCCTCCTGATTGTGGCGACGCGCAGTCTGTTCCCGAAAGACCGCTATTCCTATTCGCTGCGCAATCGCCGCGACAAGACCATCATGGAACGCCCGCGGCTGCCGCGACTGGTGGGGAAACGCGGATGAGATTCAATTCCATTGCCGATCTGCCCGCGATCCTGTTCGTGCCCGGGCATAAGCCTGAGCTCTTCGACAAAGCCATTGCGGGCAAGCCGCCCGCCATCGTGATCGACCTTGAAGACGCCGTGTCGATCGACCGCAAGGCGGACGCGCGCTCGGTCGTGCATCACTGGTTCGCATCGCGTGTGCCGAACGAAACATTCGCCGGACTTCGCATCAACAGTCCGACAAATCGCGTTGGACTCATGGATATGGCGCGATTCTTCGATGGATCCATTCGGGTCGACTTTCTTGTACTGCCGAAAGTTGAATCGGCCTACGAAGTTCAACTCATTCATCGCCTGTCAGAAGGAACGCCGCTGATCTGCACCATCGAGAGCGCGTTGGGTCTGCGGCATGCCTTCGACATTGCACATGCGGCGCCAAGCGTTGCGGCGCTGGGATTTGGCGGCGCCGATCTCGCTGCTGACCTGCGCGCCTCGATGGAATGGGAGCCGATGCTGCCGGCGCGCGCAACTCTCGTGCAGGCGGCCGCAGCGGCGGGCGTCGGCGCGCTCGATGTTCCTTATCTGGATTTGCGTGACGATTCAGGGCTTGCGGCCGATTGCGGGCGCGCAAAAGCAATGGGCTTCACCGGGAAGTTTTCAATTCATCCGCGCCATGTCGGCGGCATCGTGGACGCCTTTTTGCCGACCGAGCAGGAGGCTGTGAAGGCGAGAAGCATTCTGGCTGCGGCCGAAAGCAGCCGGGGCAATGCGGTCGCCCATGAGGGTCGCATGATCGACGAGGCGATTCTGCGCAGCGCCCGACGCACAGTCGCGCTCGCCGCCGCCAGAGAAGGAAATGTCCGATGACCTTTTACGCCTATTCGCAGGCCGGCGAGAACCGCTTTCAGGAGAGGTTCGGACTCGATTTCGAGGACTTTCGTCCGGGTCAGAAATTCCGTCACCGTCCGGGCGTGACGCTCTCACAGCAGGATAATCTGGACGAAGCGCTCGACACGATGAATGCAGCCATGCTGCACTTCGACGCCAATTATGCGGCAAAGACCATGTGGAAGCGTCCTCTGATGGTCAGCACCATCACGCTTCAGCGTACTGTCGGAATGAGTTCGAAAACATTCGGGCGTCGTCGCTCAATTTTACGATTCGACAAGATTGCGCTCACGAAGCCCGTCTTCGGAGGCGATACACTTTATGCCGAATCCGAAATTATGGACTGCGCGCCAGGCGGCGATAGCGACGTCGGCAATGTGACGATCTGCGCGCTGGCCATCAACGGTGAAGGCGTCGAGGTCGCGCGGATCATCTATACGGCGGAGATCTATCGTCGCGGATGCGGGCCCGATTCCGGCGCGCGGCCTCTCGCAGAGGCGCGGTTTGCCGCTTGGCGCGAGGATGAAGCAAATGTCTTCACCGAACAGGTCGGAATTTTCTTCGAAGATTTCCGTATCGGCGAGACCTTCATTCACAATCCACGTCGTTCTTTTTACTGGAACGAGGCGGTCGAGCATTCGTGGCGTTCGCTGGAATTGAACCCGGCGTTTCATGATCTCGAATGGATCAGGACGAATGCCGGAGGCCGGCAGCGGATTGCAGAAACTTTTGTGATTACAGCTGCGACTGCGCCTTCGACGCGCACATTCGGGCGCGTGGTGGCCAATCTCGGCTGGTCCGATATAGAATTGCCGCATCCGGTCTATGCCGGTGACACGTTGGAATCCGAATCGACCATTCTGGACAAGCGCGATTCCCAGTCGCGTCCGAACGAGGGAATTCTGTCGGTTGAAACGCGCGCCTTCAATCAGGATCGCAAGCTCGTACTCTCCTACAAGCGCAATCTGCTGGTTTACCGCCGCGCGGCGGAAAACCCCTATGCGGCAGCAGGATATTGAAGCGCCATGACTGACGTCGCCGCCAGCATCGCCACACAGACACGGGCCCCCAAGGCTTCCGGGTCGCGTGGTCTTGCGGGGCGCGTCTGGATCGGATCACTTCTCGTCCTGCTGACGATGCTGGTCTTGTATCCGCTGTTCATGCTGCTGCTCGGCGCGATGTCGAAAGTTGGGCCGCTATCGGCGGACTTTTCGATATGGGCGATCAATTTCGAGCGGCTTGTCGGCGTCGCCACCCATGCCACTGCCCAGCGCGCTTTGATGAATTCGTTCATCACTTGCGGCCTCGGCACATTGCTGGCGCTGGTGATCGGGCTTTTCTTTGCATGGATGACGGAGCGCACCGATACCCCCGGGAAACAGGTGATCGGACTGGTCGGGCTGTTTCCGCTTTTTGTGCCGCCGCTGGTGGCGGCGATTGCGTGGTCACTGCTGGGCTCGCCACGCACCGGCCTTCTGAATGTTGTGATCGGCGCGACGGGCCTGCCGTTCAGGCTGAACATGTTTTCCTACGAGGGAATCATCTTCGTCTTCGGCGTCTATTACGCGCCTTACGTTTATCTCTTTGCGGCGGCGGCTTTGCGCAACATGGACGCCTCTCTGGAAGAAGCCGCGGCCATCGCGGGCGTCGGGCCAATGCGAACGCTGTTCACCATCACCATGCCGGTGATTGCGCCATCGCTCGGCTCTGCGGCGCTCCTGTGTTTCGTGGTGACGCTCGGCGTCTGGGGCGTTCCGGCCATTCTGGGAACGCAGGCGAAAATTCCGGCGATCACCACCTATATTTATACGCTGTTTCAGGGTAATCCGCCGGACTATGCGGGCGCGGCGGCGGCCTCAATCTATCTGGTGCTGATCACCGGAATCGGCGTGCTGCTGCAGCGCTGGCTACATTCCTCACGCAACGCAGTGACCGTAACGGGCAAGTCGACACGTCCGCGTGTGATGACGCTTGGCCGGTGGAAATATCTGACGCTCGCCATCGGCATTCTCTACCTGCTGATCGCAGTAGTGATTCCGATGCTGGCGCTGATGTTCATCGCATTCCGGCGCTTCATTTTCGTGGCCTCGTTCAGCGCCATGTTCGACACAAGCCTTTTCGGCTGGGCCAATTTCGACAAGCTCTTTGCCGACCCGCACACAATGCTGTCGATCTGGAATTCGCTCATCGTCGGCGTGACGACGGCAGCGCTGGGCTCCGTTCTTTGCTTTGCGCTGGGTTATACGATTGTGCGTACGCGCCTGCCGGGACGCAGCGTGCTCGACATTGTGGCGACATTGCCGGTTGCGGTGCCTAGCCTCGTGATCGGTATTTCGTATCTGTGGGCGTGGATCGCAATTCCCATCGGCCTTTATGGAACGCTCGGCATTCTGGTTCTGGCCTCACTGGCGCGCTATCTACCGGATGCCATGAAGAGCATGACCGGCACGCTGGGTCAGGCGCATCGCGAGCTTGAAGAAGCGTCGTGGGTTTGCGGCACGGGCGTTCTGGCGACCATCGCGCGCATCATTCTGCCGATCACATGGTCAGGCGTCGCGGCTGCGGCGCTGCTGATCTTCGTCCTGTCGATCCGCGAATATGGCGCGACGCTGTTTCTCTACAACAACAGAACCGTGCTGATGCCGCTTCTGCTTGTACAATTGATCGAAGTTTCCAATCTGGGCATTGTGGCCGCCTATAGTCTGCTGCAAGTCGCCGTCTTGATTGGATTGACCGCCGTCGGATGGGCCATTGCGCGCATCAGCCGCCGGCTTGGAACCGCACGTCCAACAAAAATATCGACCCGAGAGGGAGCTAACGCATGAACAGGATATCAGGCATGACTCTCAAAACGCATATTTCAGCTTCGCTCACCGTCACTCTTGCGGGAACGTTTCTGGCCACGACTGCGCTTGCGCAGACGCCTGCTTTCAATGCCGAGCGCATCGAGGCGGCGAAAAAGGAAGGCGCTCTGTCGCTCTTTACGGCGAACCTGCCCGATCTGATGCAATCGCTTGTGGCGAAATTCAATTCGCGTTTTCCTTTCATCAAGGTGGAAGTCGTGCGCCTCGCCAATCCGCCACTGATTGCGCGCGTCGAGGCAGAATCCACAACGGGCCGCCTGACGGCTGACATGATGGAAACGACCGATCTGAACGACGCCAAAAAGCTCGAAAATATTTTCGAGGACTATGCGCCGCCGAATGCGAGCGCCTTTCCGCCGGCTTCGCAGATTTCGAAAAAGTTCTGGCCCATGTGCGGCGCCGCCTATGTGGTGATGGTGAACACCGCTCTGGTCACCAAGATGCCCTCCAAACTCGACGATATGCTCGATCCCGCTCTCAAGGGCCGCGTCGGCACCGTATTGCCGGGCGCAGGCGGAACTTCCTGGGCCATTGCGCTGATGCAACGCGTCAAGAAGGGTGATGACTGGTGGCAGAAGTTCGCCGACCAGAAGCCGCTGACCTTCCAGAGTTCCGTTCCGCTGGGCACAGCAGTCGCCAGCGGCGAATTGTTGATGGGCTTTGCGCCGCTCATCGCGGTCGCGCCGTTACAGAAGCAGGGCGCGCCGGTTGCGGCTATCGGTCTCGACGACGGCATTCCGGCAGCGGTGACGACTGGCGGCGTTGTGAAAGGTGCGAAGAACCCCAATGCGGCGCGCCTGTTCATGGACTGGGCGACATCCGAGGAAGGCCAGAACACCTACTCGGAACTTGGCTGCGCGTCGGTGTTGCCGGGCATCAAGCTGCCGAGCGCCATGAAGGTCGACAAGGGCCAGGTCTGGGTTCCGCCCTTCGCCGAATATGCCGGGCGTCAGGCCGCTTGGATCGCCGAATGGAACAAGATGTACGGCGTGAACCAGTAAGCCATGTCGCTGGAACTGACGGTCGACAAAGTCGGCAAGATCTTTGCCCCGAATGCACGGGCCGTTGATGCGGTGAGCTTCAGCGTGCCTGCGGGCGATATTGCCGTTTTGCTGGGGCCGTCAGGATGCGGCAAGACCACCATGCTGCGCATGGTGGCTGGACTTGAAACGCCGACGGAAGGAACGATCACCTGCGGCCCGCGTATTTTTTCGCGGGCCGATGACGCTCTGTTCGTTCCGCCACAATATCGCAATCTGGCGATGGTGTTTCAGTCCTACGCGATCTGGCCGCATATGAGTGTGGCGCAAAATGTCGAATACCCTCTGAAACGGCGCGGACTTTCACGTAGCGAGCGGCGCGAGAAGGTGATGCAGGCATTGACTTTGGTCGGGCTCGAAAAGCTCGGCGACCGCTCGTCTTCAGCGTTGAGCGGCGGGCAGATGCAGCGCGTCGCTCTGGCGCGCAGCATGGCTTATTCGCCCGATCTGCTTTTGCTCGACGAACCGATGAGCAATCTCGATCCGGAACTGCGCGGCCGGCTGCGCAACGATCTTCGACATATCATCAAGCAGGCGGGGTTGACGGCCCTTTATGTCACGCACGATCAGGAAGAGGCGGCGGCGCTCGCCGACAGGATCGGCGTTATGAGCAACGGCAGGCTGCTGCAGTTTTCACCGACCGAAACCCTGTTCGGTCGCCCAGCCCACCCGGATGTGGCCAAGTTTACCGGCGCAAGCAATCTGATGATTGCGAATGTGGCTGGCCGTACAGGCGAATTCGCCGATGTCATAGACCAGAACGGTTTTTGTCTGCGGGCTACAGCTATTGACGATCTGCGCGAGGGCGAACCGACACGCATTCTGTTTCGTCCGGAAAATGTGCGTCTTGCAAAGCCGACCGAGGCTGCTACCGCGCAAGCCCCGCAGGGCAAGATTGTCGAGCGGCAATATCTGGGCGGACAGGCTGTCTATGTGGTGGAGACCGGCGGCGCGCGGATCGAGGCAACCGACCTCGGAACGACAACGCGCTGGAAAGTGGGAGAAGATGTCTCCCTGTCAGTGGACCCGCTCGGCGCGTGGGCCTACCGGGCAGATACCTAGATCAGGGCCGGAATCAGGCGACGCGGACGCGGCTCCACATGGCGCGGGCGAGACCGCTCACCGCGACCAGAAACAGAGCACCGGCAAACAGCAGGCCTGCTTCGATGATCATGAAAAATCTGGATGTCGCTTGAAGCATTGCAGATGTCCGCGTTGGAATGGAGATGATCTGCCGGGGTTCGCCGGCGCAGCTACCCCCTAGAAGACCCGAAAGTGTAAACGTACGGTGACAACGCGCGACGGGACCGACAGCCAGCCGCGCCTGACCCAGACCCGGCCAGCGCCCAGAACGTTCTCCGGGGATCGGAATTCGCCCTATTTCGCAGTAAACTCGGATAAATTCGAATCAACCGGGAGGGCTGCCATATGAATCACGTGAGGGCGCTTGCGCTCAAGATTCTGTTCACCATCCTGATCATTTGTGCTGCGGAAGGCGACCGCACCGCCAGAGCGCAGACCGTCGAGCAATTCTACTCCGGCCGAACAATCACAATGTTTGTCGGCGTCGCTCCCGGCGGATTGAATGATGTGGCGGCCCGGCTGGTTTCACGGCATTTCGGGCGGTTCATCCCGGGCGAACCCAGATTCGTGGTCCAGAACCTGCCGGGCGTCGGAAGCATCGCACTCACCAACCGGTTGATGAGCCTGTTCGAGCGCAACGGCTCGGTGCTGGCGATGGTGGACCGCGGCGCGGCCCAGCTTGCCGTTCAGGGCGAGGCGCAGGTCAAATATGATCCGCAGGCGCTGACCTGGCTCGGGAGCCTCTCGTCCTACGCGAATGACGCCTATTTTCTCGCCGTGAACGCCTCAAGCGCAATCAAATCCGTCGATGATCTGCGCAAGCCGATGACGACCATGCAGGTCGGCACAGTGCCGGGGGCGACCAACCACACATTCGCACTTCTGGCGCGCGACGTTCTGAGCCTGAACATCAATGTCATCCGCGGCTACGCCAATTCGCCGGCAATCTTTCTGGCGACCGAACGCGGCGAACTCGACGGCAATGTGACGAGCCTGTCGTCGGTGCGCGTTGGCCAGCGGGCCTTGTGGGAGGCCGGAAAGATTCGGCCGCTTGTTCAATTCGGCAGAATGACCCGCCACCCGGATCTGGCGAATGTGCCAACCGCGCGGGAACTGACCAGTGATCCCGATGTTCTGGCGCTGATCGAGTTTGCCGAACTGCCGTTCCTGATGGCGCTGCCCTTCGTGGCGCCACCCGACATTCCGGCAGATCGCGCACGCGCGTTGCGGGATGGCTTTATGGCGATGACGAAGGACATGGCGTTTCTGGAAGACGCCGAAAAGCTCCGTATGGAGATCAGCCCCGTCGACGCGAAGGCGCTCGGCGAACTGATCCGCCGCTCCAACAGTACGCCCAAAAGTGTGATCGAACGCTACAACCAGCTCTTCGCCGAGAAATAGCTATTCGGCGGCTTTGACGGCCGGAGGCGCCTTCGCCTTGCGGATCGCGCCGCGCTCCTGCGCGTTGGCCACCGACCGGCACAATTCACTGTTGCGGCCGATGTCGTCGACCATCATGGCTGCCTCACGCATTTCGGCGGCGCGACGAATCCCGTGTTGTTCGACGCGCTGGCCCATGTAACGGGCGAGATCGGCGAAATCGATGGATGGCCAGGTTTCGCCGAGGCTACCGTAAACTTCCTTCTCGACGTCCCATGCTTTTGCGGCCGCCGCGCAATCGACGATCAGCGCCTCGATGCCCTTGATCATGATGCTGCGACAGAGCTTCATGGCGGAAGCGCGGCCCGGTTCTTTCGAGACCGGCGTGATGTTCATGCCGAACGGATTGAGCAGGTCTGCGGCTTCCTGCGCGTAGGGCCCGCCGCCGAGAATCGGAACCTTTATGCCCGGCCCCGGCACAGGCTGCATGACAGCGCCTTCAACATAGTGTGCACCGCTGGGCTCGACCTTGCCGAAGGCGTTCTTCTTCGTCACCGGCGAGGCGGAGTTGATGTCGAAAAACACCTGCCCCGGTTTGAGATAGCTGGCGGCCTGCTCGGCCACGCCCGCAACCGCATCGGCCGTCACAGCGGAAATGACCAGACGCGCGCCGGAGGCTGCATCGGCGGCGCTGGCGGCGGGCCGCACACCGTTCTGGCGGGCGTCGTCGCGCCATGCGGCGCCGTTAGCCGGATCGTCGAACAGAATGTCATAGACGGCGATTTCGACGCCGCCCGTCTGGAGCAATTCGCGGGTGAAGATGTGCCCGACTTCGCCATAACCGATGATTGCCAGTTTGAGCATAGCCCTGCCCGCTTCGTTGGAAATGTAGCCCTATATGCCATTCGGTTGGGCCAGACGCAAAGTCGCTCTCTCCCTTTCCCGCCGCCACGACCTCGCATATGGTTGCGCAAAGCGACCGTAACCGGCCCAGCCACGAGAGCTCCTTGACCAACCAGACGTTTGCCAATCCAGCCCGCGACATCGTGGTCATTCATAGTTCCGACGTTCATGTCGATGACGATTACACAGCGCGCGCCAACGGTGGCGACGGCAATGGCGGATTGCGGCAGGTGCTGGACGCCGCCCGCCGCTTGTCGGCTGATGTGGTGTTGCTGTGCGGCGATACGTTCGAATGCAATCGCCTTCCGCCAGAACTGCTGGGACGCACCGCGCAGCTTCTGGCGGAGGCCGCGATTCCGGTGGTGATCCTGCCCGGCAATCACGATCCGGCGACGCCGGACTCGGTGTTTCACTACGGCGGTATTGCACAGGTCGAAAACGTCTGCGTGCTCGGCATCACCCACGAGCCGGCGATTCATTTCGAGCATCTCGATCTGGAAATCTGGGGCCGCGCCCATTTCAACTACAGCGACATGGACCCGCTCGCGCAGGCGCATCCGCGCAAGACTCGCTGGCAGATCGCGATGGCCCATGGCCATTACGAGCCTGTACCCGACCGCAGCACGAATGTGCGCGCCTCATGGCTGATCGGTGACGACGAAATTCATGCGACCGGCGCAGACTATCTGGCGCTCGGCCACTGGAACCGGCCCATTCAGGTCGGCACCGGTCGCGTGCCGGCCTATTATTCCGGCTCGCCCGATTACGCCTGCACGGTCAACATGGTTCGACTGACCCATAACGGCGACGTGGTGGTGACGCGCGAGCCCATCGGACCCGCGTAAATCACTTCACATATTGCTCGACGGTCTGCTCGATGGCGCCGAAGATCGAATGGCCCTTGCGGTCCTTCATCTCGATGCGGATCGTATCGCCAAATTTCAGGAAATCTGTTTTGGGCGCGCCAGTGCGCAGCTTTTCGACCGTGCGCAGTTCAGCCAGACACGCATAGCCGACGCCGCCTTCCGAAATCGGCCGACCGACATCGCCATCCGCATCGCCATTTGAAATCGTGCCGCCGCCGATGATCGTGCCGGCGACCAGCGGGCGCGTCTTCGCCGCATGGGCGATGAGAGCCGGAAAATCGAACATCAGGCCCTGCCCGGCGTTCGGCTTGCCGAGCGGTTTCGAATTCACATAGACGAGCATCGGCAGTGTAAGCTTGCCGCCATCCCATGCGTCGCCAAGTTCGTCCGGCGTCACCGCAACCGGCGAGAACGCCGTCGAGGGCTTGCCGTGAAAGAAACCAAAGCTTTTCGGCAATTCCTCAGTGATGACATTGCGTAGCGATACGTCATTGGCCAGCAACACAAGCACGATTGCCGCGCGGCATTCCTCAATGCTTGCACCCATCGGCACGTCTCGCACGATGACGCTGACTTCGCCTTCGAGATCGATGCCATAGGCCTCGCTTGCATGACGAATGGAGTCGCGCGGACCCAGAAACGAATCCGACCCGCCCTGATACATGGATGGATCCTTGAAATCAGAGTCTTTCAGCGTATTTCCGCGGGCGCGTCGCATGATGTCTGTGTGGTTGCTGTAGGCCGAGCCATCCGCCCATTGATAAGCACGCGGCAGCGGCGAAGCGCAATTGTGTTCGTGAAACCGGAACGCCGGCACGATGCCGTGTTCAAGCGATTCAGCCAGATCGGCCAGACGCGGTGCAATACGCTCCCAATCGTCGAGCGCGGCCTGCAAGGTGGGAGCGATGAAAAATGCGTCCGTCGCCTGCGTGAGATCACGCGACACGACCACGAGGCGACCGTCACGTCCATGCTTGAGCGATGCCAGTTTCATGTTGTTCTCCTTGGCCTCAAAAGATCCGGAACTTCAGGAATTCCGGTCGTTTTCGATCTTGAGCATCGAACGTCGCAGCAAGCCTATAGCAACGATGCACTTCGGCAATTCAACTTACCGCGTATTTACGCAATGCAACGGGATCGAGCGCATGTCCCCAGCCGGGCTTGTCGGACGTGATGGCGAAGCCGTTCTCGATGTGGATTTCATCCGCAAACAGAGGCAACGACCACGGCATGACTTCGAGATATGTTCCGTTGCGGATCGACGCCATAAGCGCCAGCGTATGTTCGGGCAAGACATGACCCGACACCGGAATATTCGCGGCCTCCGCCAGATGGGCGACTCGAATGAACTGACGAGGGCCGCCAAGCCGACACATGTCAGGCATCAGCACATCGACGCAGCGCGTTTCGATCATGTGCCGGAACTCTTCCAACGAGAACACGCTTTCGCCCGACGCGAGCGGCGTAACCAGCGCATCGGCGATCTGCGCCTCGCCCGCATGATTGCTTTCCGACAGAGGCTCCTCGATCCAGTCCAGCTGGAAGGGCTCCAGCTCGCGACCCAGACGAATGGCCTCGGCGACATCGAAGCGGCGGCCGAGATCGACCAGCAGTTTCACGTCATAGCCGATGGCCTCGCGCATCCGGCGCACGCGCTCAACAACCTCCGGAATATTGCCCGGGCCGGCGCGCATCTTCATGGCGCGATAGCCGTGACGGATGATGTTTTCCGCGTTTTTCAACATTTGATCGATGGGCACATGACGCCATAGACCACTGCTGTAATAGGCCGGCACGCGGTCGCGCGCCGCGCCAAGTAGACGATGCGCCGGCAGCCCGACAAGCTTTGCGCGCAGATCGAGCAGCGCACCGTCGATCGCCCCGATCGCCATCATGGTCGCGCCTGACGAACCAAGATGCGATGCATCCTCCATAGCGGCGTCGCAAATGGCTTCGCTGAATGTGGGGTCGCGACCGATCAGAAGGGATTCGAAGCTCTGAACCATGGCGGCATGAACCGCCACGCGCCTGTCGTGAACTGCCAGAATGACGCTTTCGCCCGTGAGGCCCTGATCGCTTTCGATAAAAACAGCGAGCGCTCCCATGCGGCCCTTTTCGGAATAGGGCGTGCCGAGCGGACAAACTGTCGGGAAGGAAAGCGCTATCGTGCGAAGAGCAGTGATTTTCATGTATCGACCCGATGGTAAGCGTCGCAGATTCCCGGGCGGGGCAATCGTCTGCAGGAGTGCGGCGTCGCGAAGTGATACAGGCGTTTCATAGCCGGCTCATTCGACTGCCTTCTCCCGTCGCCCTTCCCGTTGCGGTCGAGTGTAGCGGCGAGAGTCATTGCGACGCAAGGTTGACAGACGCCTGTCGATTGTCAGAGTTGCTGCAGAATTCGAGGAGCTTCGCCATGTTGAAATTTCGGTCCTGCCTTGCCGCATTTGCGGCTTCCTTTCTGGTCTGCAGCGGCGCGCAGGCAGCCGATCAGGCGCTGATCGGCGCTGCGAAGAAGGAAGGGCAGGTCACCTGGTACACAACGCAGATCGTCAATCAGCTTGTCGGGCCGCTGTCGAAGGCGTTCGAAACCAAGTATGGCGTGAAGGTGAATTACATCCGCGCAGATGCAGCCGAAGTGGCGCTGCGGGTGATGAACGAGGCGCGCGCCGGCCGCGTGCAGGTCGATGTTTTCGACGGAACGCTGACGTCGGCTGCACTCAAGAAGGAAAATCTTGTCCTGCAATGGACGCCCGACAGCGCCAAGCGCCTGCCGGCGCAGTTCCGTGACGCAGACGGCTATTGGGCGGCAACCAATCTCTATGTGCTGACGCCGGGCTTCAACACTTCGCTTGTGGCGAAGGGCACGGAGCCAAAAACGTTTCAGGATCTGCTCGATCCGAAATGGAAGGGCAAGATCGTGTTCAGTTCCAGCGCCGGTTCGGCGTCAGGCGCGCCGGGTCTCGTTGGCCTCGTACTTGCCGAAATGGGCGAGGAAAAGGGCATGGCTTACTTGCGCGAACTCGCCAAGCAGAATGTCGCGGGCGTTCCGGTCGCGGCGCGTCAGGTGCTCGATCAGGTGATTGCGGGCGAATATTCGATTGCGCTCAGCATTTTCAACAATCACGCCGTCATCAGCGCCTCGCAGGGCGCGCCATCCGCCTGGATTCCCATGAACCCCGCAATGGGCACACTGTCGGTCGCGTCGGTCGCGAAGAATGCGCCGCACGAAAACGCCGGCAAACTGCTGCTGGATTTTCTCGTTTCCGAAGAGGGCCAGAAAATCTTCCGCGATGCGGCCTATATGCCGGTCGATCCGAACATCCCGCCGACAGATCCGAGCTTGCGGCCCGATGGAACGAAATTCCGGGCGATCTATGTGACGCCGGAACAGCTTGAATCGACCATCCCGAAATGGGCGGCGATCGCCAAGGACTTGTTCCGGTAAAACTACATCAATCCGAGGCCGCCTCAGGCGGCGCAGGACTTCACGAATAGTTCCAATGCAATCCGGATCGCGCTGCGCGCGTCCGGAATGACATGGAACCGCGCCCTCAGCCCTTCGCGCGCAGCACCACGAGTCCGTCGAGCGCCACGGCGCTCTGCCCCTTTGGAAGCGCCACAAACGGATTGATGTCGATGCTTTCGACATCGTCGCCCAGATCGTGCGTCAGTTCCGACAGCGCCACAATCGCGTTGACGATGGACTCGATATCGCAGGGCGGCGCGCCGCGATAGCCGGCGAGCAATTTTGACGCCTTGGTGCGCGCAATCATGTCGCGCGCCTGTTGCGGCGAGAGCGGAACGGGCCCAAAGGCGACGTCCTTCTGCAATTCGAGCAGAACGCCGCCCGTGCCGAACATCACCACGGGGCCGACTTCCGGATCGCGCTGCACGCCAAGCACAAGCTCGACGCCGCCAGACACCATTTGCGCAACGATCACGCCCTCGAATGTAGCCGAGGGCGCGGCTTTCGCGAGATTGGCCTTGATGCGCGCAAAACCTTCGCGCACGCCGGCTGCGTCCTTCACGCCGACCAGCACACCGCCGACATCGGACTTGTGCTGAATCTGCGGCGAGACGACTTTCAGCACCACCGGATAGCCGATGGAATCGGCAGCCGCAGCAGCCGCATCGGCAGTCGCCGCGACTGCTTCCTTCGGCGCATGGATGCTGTAAAGTTCCAGCAGCTTTTTGGAATCGGCTTCGTTCAGCACGCGGCGGCCGTCTTCCATCCGATCGGCTTTGGCAACCAGGCCTGAAACCGTCGCCGCCGCAGGCTGTCTGGTGATGCGCCCTGTCGCATCAGCCTGTCTGGCGATCTGCTGCCCGTAAATACCAGCGGCGCGAACGGCTTTCATGGCCTTGTCGACTTCGTGCAGCATCGGCAGATGCGGCAGCGCAGCGCGGAACTCGCGCGAGAAATCAGAATACATGTAGGAAACCATCGACAGGACCGCGATGGGCTTTGCCGTGCCGCCCGCGACCATCTTGTCGACGGTCTTGAGGTTCTCGACCTTGTTGTTGGCCCGCGCCAACTGCGGTAGTTCTTCCTGCAACAACAGGACGTCGATGTTCGGATCCGTCTGCAGGATTTCGATACATTTGAAATAGGCGTCTGCACTGCTCAGCGCCGCAAAGCCCGCGTCGATCGGATTGCCGAGCGAGGTGCCGACGCCCAAAACGCTGCTGAGCTTTTCGAGCGTCTCCGGCAGCAACTCGGGCAGTTCGATCTGATTGCGTTCGGCGGCTTCAAGTATAAGGCCCTTGAGCCCGCCGGAAAATGTCATCGCGCCGACGCGCGTGCCCTTGGGCGGCGTCGCGTGTGCAAGATATTCGACGGTCTCGACCATTTCATCGAGCGTATCGACGCGGATAACGCCAAGCGGTCCGGCGACTGCGTCGAAACATGCAAGCGAGCCCGCAAGCGAGCCTGTGTGGGCGAGCGCCGCCACGCGGCTTGCCTCAGAGCCCCCGATTTTCAGCGCCACGACGGGCTTGCCGGCCTTTTGGGCGGCGCGGCAAGCATCGCGGAAATCGTCGGGATCCTTGATCGCCTCGATATAACAGGCGAGCACGCGAACGCCGGGGTCCTGGGCGAAATATCGAATATAGTCGGCTGTGTTCAGGCCGACTTCGTTGCCGCAGGTGAGACCGTAGCTCGGATAAAGTCCGCGACCGCGCAGGGCGCGCACGATGGCAAGCACCACGCCACCGCTCTGGCCAAATACCGCAACGGGGCCGGCTTTCAGCTCGGTGATGCGATCATCAGACGCCGACATGAATTTGCCGGGCGCGGACATGTTGCCCATGCAATTGGGGCCTGCGACCGCGACGCCGGATTCGGCCACCGCGCGTGCAAGTTCTTCGCCGAGCGCGATGCCGGCAGGATCGCCGCCCTCGCCAAATCCGCTGGAAAGAATCTGCGCAGAACGTGCACTAACGCGGCCAGCTTCGCGGATGGTTTCAATCGCCGCCTTGCCGGGCACAACAACGACAATGTGGTCGGGCGTTTCCGGAAGGGCCGACAGGCTGGGATAGCATTTCTTGCCATCCCAGACGGTCTCGTTGCGAGGATTGACCGGATAGATCTGTCCCGGAAAGCCATGACGCGTCAGCGCGCGATAGGCGTTCGCCGCCCAGTTGCCTGGACGGTCGCTTGCGCCAACGATTGCGACGTTTTTCGGATTGAGGAGCGCATGAACGCCCTCTATGCCGCGCGTCTTTTTCTGATCCTGCATCTGAGGCCTTTCGGAATTGATCGTTTTCGGTTCAGCGTTTGAATTCGCCGAGCCCGGGCTTGAACACCTTGTCGTCGAGGAATTGCTTCATTGCCTTTTCACGGCCCTTCTCCGGGTCGTTGTGCTTGAGCGCATCATGCTTGGCGTCGAGATAGTCGAGCGCCTGTTCCTTCGACATGTTGCGCACGGAACGCAAGGCCTCCTTGGTGTATTTCACAGCCGCTGGGCTCTTGGCTTCGAGCTTGCGGGCGAGCTTCATGGTCTCCTCGCGCAATTGCTCAAGCGGCACGGACTTGTTGACGAATTTCATCTTCGCCGCTTCTGCGCCGGTGAACTGATCGCCGGTGACCGAATAGTAGATCGCGTCGCGATAGCCCAGCACGTTGGTCACCGCCCAGGCGACCAGACCGCCGGGGATGACGCCCCAGTTCACTTCCGAAAGGCCGAACACCGCATTGTCAGCCGCAAACGCGAAGTCGCAGGCGATGACGGGCGTGAAGCCGCCACCGAAGCAATAGCCGTGCACCATCGCGATGGTGGCCTTGGGGAACGACGAGAGCCGATCCCAGCGCCACATATGCGAGGCGCGGCGCGCCAGCGTGCGGGCTTTCGGGTTGCCCTCGACGCCACGGAAATAGAGCCGCAAATCCTGACCCGCGCAGAAATTTCCGCCGGCGCCGGTGAGCACGACAACGCGCGTCTGGTCGTCCATCTCGGCCCAGTCGAGCGCGGAGCACATATCCATGTGCAGTTGCGGCGACATGGCGTTGCGTTTTTCGGGACGATTGAGAATGATGAAAGTCACTCCGCCGTCGCGCTCGATCTTCACGTTTTCAAGCTGGATAATATCGTCCGCCATGGTTTCCTCCTGAGGTTTTTGTGATTGGGCTTTACTGGAAAAGTTCTTTGTAAATGCTGGCCCACTTAGGCATCGCGGCGTCTGCCTGTTCGGGCGAAAACGCGATGTAACGCCAGTCCTTGCCGTCGGGACGCAGGCTCTTGTCCTTCGGGGCGATATCGGGATCGACCGGCATGTAGTCGGTGTCACGGAAAATCTGCTGGCCTTCCGTCGACACCAGAAAATCGATCAGCAATTTACCGGCGTTCGGGTGCGGAGCATCCTTCGTGACTGACATCACGCCCGGCACCACAAAGGCTGGCTGAAGCGCAATCCACGCAGACGGCGCGCCCTGCGCGGCGCTGATGACCGCGTGATTGTTGTAGATCTGCAGGGCGATGGAATACTCGCCCGCAATTACCTGATCGAGCACCTGACGGGCCGCGACGGCAAGGTTGGCGACCTTCTGCTTCGAGAATTCGCGCAGATAGGCCATGCCTTTTTCCTCGCCCATTTCGGCAAGCACGAGGCCTACAAAACCCGGCGCTGACGAACTGGAATTGGCGGAGCCCCAGGCGATCTTGCCGAGCCATTTCGGATCGAGCAGATCCTGAAACGTTTTGGGCTCAGTGCCTTTGGGAATGAGCGATGTGTTGAAACCCGGCGTCAGCACATAAAGATTTGTGGCGACCCAATAGCCCTCGGCGTCCACATAATCTTTCGGCAGGCGCGTGGCATTGTCGGGAATCCATTTCATCGCCAGACCCTGCTTTTTCAGGGCCGCCGAAGTGGGAATTCCGTCCACCACATCGCCCATGACCTTGCCGGCCTTGGCTTCATTGACGATACGCAGGATCACGTCGGGCGCATCCGAGCGGACGTAATTGACCTTCACGCCATATTTCTTCTCGAAGGCGTCGACAGCCGGACGCACGAACTGGTTGACGATCTGGGTCGTATACCAGGTGACTTCGCCTTCCTTTTTGGCCGCATCGATCAACGCCTGATCGGCGGCCGTTGCAGCGCCTGTCGTCAATCCGGTGGCGACAATTGCGGCCAGTATCTTGCGGGCGAATTCCGTTCTTGTTTTGCCCATGACCGACATGGCGTTTCCCCGTTCCTTTTTGACGGCGTCATTTTCTGACGCTCTGATCCTCACTTTAGGACGCGAGCAATAGCAACCGCAACTGTTGTTCGCTGTCTGCCGGCTGGCGATTGCATTCATTCACGCAGAAAATTTCGTGCAAGTTCCAGAATGCCATCCGGATTGTCGTGATGCACCCAGTGGCCTGCGCCATCGACATCATGGATGGATCCGTGCTGAAAATATTGCATCCAGCCTTTTTCGGCAGGATCGGGACGTCCACTGGCCGCGCCGCGCACCAGCAAGGTGGGACACGCGATGCGCGACCACAATTGCGAAACATCCTCGAAGGACAGGCGATAGGGCGAGCGCAGCCTTATCCCGCCGTCATATTTCCAGAACCAGGTTCCATCCGGCCGTTGCCGCACGCCATGTGTGGTCAAATGCCGCGCCTGCTGCTCTGTCAGGCGCGGATGCGCGGCCTGCATGCGGGCGAGTGCATCCTCGATCGACGCATAGCCGCGCGGCTGGCGGCGCGACTGGTCCTGGATCTGCCCGATCCAGCGCGTCATTCGGTCCTGTATGGGGTCGGTGTTCGGCAGCATGACGCGCAGTCCCTCGATGACGAACAGCCGTTCCACCAGTTCGGGAAATGAACCCGCCAGCAACAGGCTAATTCCGCCGCCCATGGAATGGCTGACGATCCGGACCTTTTCGATCTTCTGCTGCTGCAGGAATTCGTAAATGTCCGCCACGTAATCCGGCAGCGGATATGAACTCCCGCGCACCCATTCGGAATCGCCATGGCCGCGCAGATCGAGCGCCATGACGCGATAATCGTTGCGCAATCCCTTCGCGATGGCGTCCCAGCTTCGGCCATGATCGAGGCCGCCGTGCACCAGCAGCAAGGGCGGAGCGCCCTCGTTACCCCAGTCGGACCAGTGCAGCTTCAGACCTTGCGAGACATAATAGCGAGAAACAGGTTCATCCATGGCGATGCGTCCGGCGACCTGTCAGGATTTGTACCAGTTTGGCTTGCGCTTTTCCTTGAAGGCCGCAATGCCTTCTCGGGCTTCATCCGTGTGGACGCCATGGCCGGGCCCGCGCGGCGCCGTCCGGACGCTAACGATGGTCGGATGATTATAGTGCGCGACTTCTTCCTTGGTGATGCGCTGCGCGTTGGGCGCGCCGAGAAGGAAGGCGTCGACAAGCTGATCGACGGCCGCATCCATATTTTCGGGCGCGTGCAGTTCGTGCGCCATGCCGGCGCGAACCGATTCCGGCCCGGTGATGCGCTCGCCCGAAAGCGCGTAGCGGCGCAGATTGCGCAGACCGAGCGCGCGCTCCAGCACGGGCACGACACCGCCTGGCACAATGCCGAGACGCACCTCCGGCACGGAGAAGAAGGCATCCGGCAAGGCGTAAACCACATCGCAACAGGCCGTTACAGCCGCACCTGCCCCGATGGCGCCGCCCTGCACGACAGCAATGGTGGGCTTGGGAAACTGGTCGAGATTGATGAGTAGATCGGCGAGTGAGGATTTAGGCGCGGGGCCGTCCTTACGGGGCGTCACATCGGCTCCGCCACAGAAATGCTTGCCGACCGCGCGCAGCACAACCACACGCACGGCGGCGTCTGCGGCGAGTTCGCCCAGATGCGCGACGATTTCGTCCACCATTCCGGGGCTCAGCGCATTGCCGCGATCCGGCCGGTTGAAGGTGATCGTCGCAACGCCCCGCTTCGAAATGTCGGAAATAATCGTCTCGAATGCCATTCGGCTGTTCCCCCACCCGTGTTTGCTGGTTCGCGGGTCAGTATAGAGACCCGGGCGGCCGGGCGAAAGGGAGCCTCAGTCCGACATGCGGGTCGCCAGAGCATAGCCGGCGGTCGACGCCACGGCGCTGACGAAAACGCCCCAGGCCATGTCGACAACCGTCACAATCGGCGGCCAGTTGCGCAGGGTCGCCAGATTGGTGAGATCGTAGGTCGCATAAGCGAAAAAGCCGAAAAGCGCGCCATACATGGCTGCCGTCCACCACGAGCCTTCGCGCAGCGCCGGCGAGACGCCGAAAATCACTACGCCCACCAAATACAACACATAAAATGCCACAGCGACGCTCATCAGCGGGCGCTCCAGCATCAGTTCGCCGAGGTTGTTGCGATAGAAATCCCGCGCCACAAAGCCAAGCCAAACAAAGTCTGCTGCGACAAAAACTATGGCCGCGCCCGCATAGGCCCAGAGAAACTTCGACATGGCGGCCTCGCTATCAGGGCGACTGTTTGCCCGATGAGTATGGGTGATACGGTTCGTGACGTTGGCCGGATCAATCGTCGCACAGCCTATGTGACGATTGACCCTGAATCGCTGGCAGCTATTCTGCCGGCCGAGTTGAAGCCCGGCATCAAGCCGGCTTCCGGGAGGCGACCTTTCATGAAACTGCATGGCTTTTTTCGGTCGGGCGCGTCGTACCGGGTGCGGATCGGGCTGGCGCTCAAGGGACTGAAGGCCGAACAGGCGTTTTACCACCTGCGCAAGGGCGAGCAGCGCTCAGCCGCCTATCTGGCCATGAACCCGCAGGGTCTGGTGCCTAGTTTCGAGACCGACGATGGGGCGATCCTGACGCAATCTCTGGCGATTCTCGAGTACCTGGACGAGACGCACCCCAATCCGCCCTTCCTGCCCAAAGAGCCGTCTGCGCGAGCAAAAGTGCGCGGCTTTGCGTTGGCCATCGCGTGCGACATTCATCCCGTGCAAAATCTGAAAGTCCTCAATGCCGTGAAGACACTGACCGGTAGCGACGAGGCCATGAACGACTGGGCGCGCAAGACCAATCAGGAAGGTCTGGAAGCCTGCGAGCTCATGATCGCAAAAGAAAAAGGCCCGTTCTGTTTTGGCGCTGCGCCGACACTGGCTGATATTTGCCTTGTTCCGCAACTGGTGAACGCGCGCCGTTTCGGGGCCGACCTGTCCAGAATGCCGCGCGTTCTGCAGGCCGAAGCTGCCTGCCTTGCCCTGCCGGCCTTTGCGGACGCCGCGCCAGAGCGGCAACCGGACGCCGAATAAGTTCTGCGAAACAAAACATCAAACGGAGACCGACATGAGTGCGCGCAGCGATCTTCCCTTTCTGGTTGCGGGCGGCGGCATCGGCGGACTCGGCGCAGCGCTGGCTCTCGCCCGCAAGGGCTTCCCGGTGCAGGTGTTCGAACAGGCCGAGCAATTTGGCGAGATCGGCGCGGGCATTCAGCTCGGTCCTAACGTCTTCAAGGCGTTTCGCGAACTGGGCGTGCGCGAGGAGGTGCTGGGACTCGTGGCTGTGCCGAACGTGCTGGAAATGCGCGACGGACTGACGGCGAAAATCATCACCACGATTCCTTTGGGCGACAAGGTCATCAACCGTTTCGGTGAGCCCTATGCGGTGATCCATCGCGCCGATGTGCATCGCGTGCTGCTCGAAGCTTGCCAGAAGATGCCCAACATCAAGCTCGAAACCAAAGCACGTGTTCTCGACTATGTGGACGACGGCCGCAAGGTCGAGCTGCAGATGGAGGACGGCCGCACCATTGTGGGCTGCGCGCTGATCGGCGCCGATGGATTGTGGTCGAAAATTCGCCAGCGCATCGTGGGCGACGGCAAGCCCCGGGTGTCGGGCCATATCGCCTACCGCGCCGTGCTGGCGCGCGAGGAAGTGCCGGAAGATCTGTGGCGTCCTGATGTGGTTTTGTGGGCGGGACCCCGCACCCATCTGGTGCATTATCCATTGCGTCGTCAGGAACTCTACAATCTCGTCGCGGTGTTCCACTCGGACCATTACGTGGAAGGTTGGGACGCCGCAGGCGACCCGGCGCTGCTATGGAAACATTTCGAAGGCCAGCAGCCGCAGGTTCTGCGCATGTTGGAGAAGATCAACGCCTGGAAAATGTGGGTGCTGTGCGACCGTGAGCCGGTGAAGAACTGGACCGCCGACAATGTGACGCTGCTGGGAGACGCTGCCCATCCGATGCTCCAGTATCTGGCGCAGGGCGCGTGCATGGCTCTGGAAGACGCCGTGCGGCTGGCCCGCGAAGTGGAAGCGAGCCCTGGCAATCTCAATGCTGCGTTTCTGGCCTATCAGCAGAAGCGCTATCTGCGCACGGCGCGCGTGCAACTCATGGCGCGCATCTATGGCGAATTCTACCACGCGCGCGGACCGGCGGCGGAACTGCGCGACCAGATGCTTGGCGCGCGCACCGATCAGCAATCGCTCGATGGCATTTCGTGGCTCTATTCGGGCGATCTCGAACCGTAGTTTCAATCGCCGAACTCAAGAGATCGCCGGCGCTGACATGAAGTCGGGCCGGCGTTTTCTTTAGACCTTCTCAGCAGAGAAATTATCGCCAGTGCCGATCTTGAAACGCTGATCCTCCAGATCGATACGTTTGCTGACGCCGACCTTCGCTTCGGTCAGGCCGCTGATGTGCAGAATTTCCAACTCGCAATCGCCGGTGTTCTCGAACCAGTAGCGCGACCAGGCGGGCGTGCAGATGCCTTCCATCGGGCCGAACTCGCCGAACACATGATCGTCGGGGCCGTAAAACTTCACCTTGCCCTTCAGGACCATCCAGAAGCTGTCGCCGTTGGCGTGATAGTGAAGGTTGTTTTCGCCGCCGTTCTTCTTGACGATCTGCACGTTGCAGCGAAGCGAATCCGTGCGCGCCAGACGCACAATGCCCTTGCCGGTCGAGACGCCATCGGGAGCCTGGTAGGAGAAAGGCTTCATCATGGCTTCGGCGCGTTCATGCAGCGCCAGCATTTCTTCATTCGTTTTCGGTTCGCTCATGGGTTCCTCCTGTACGATGCTAAAATCAGCGGAACAAATCCTGCAGAATCTTCTCGGATGATTCCGTCATGGCGTTCATCTTCTCGGGCGCAACGGCATTTTCGGTGACGCCCGCTACCGACGGCACGACACCCTTGATAAGGTCTGCGGGAAGAACATCGTTGCGCACCGGCAGATACTCGGCCTGCGCCAAAGTCTTCTGCCCTTCCTGTGAGAGAATGAAATCCAGCAGCAGCACGGCGGAGTGAACGTTCTTCGCACCCTTGGGAATCACAAGTGTGCCCGATGTGCTGGGAGTTGGCGACATCATGCGCGCTGCGACCGGCGCCCCCTTGCCGGCGCTGATAAGCGGATGGTGCGCATAGATCTGCAACGCAATGGGGAATTCCCCCGCCATCACACGATCGACCAGAGACCGCGCAGTGCCGGAGCCATAGTTGATGATCTTCTGCTCGGACAGCTTCTTCAGATAGGAGAGCGCTTTTTCCTCGCCCCAGGCGGTGCGCAAATTCGTGACGAACAGAGGCGCCGCGCTAGCGGTGCCGGTCGGCCACGCCATCTTGCCTTTCCATTTGGGATCAAGCAGATCGTCGAATGTTTTCGGCGCTTCCTCGGCGGAGACGAGACGCGTGTTGTAGGCGACCGAAAAATAGTTCATGCGCGTTGGCGCCCAAAGGCCGTTGGGGTCGCGCCGCTGTTCCGGAATGGCGGCGAATTCGGGCGACCACATGGGTTGCGCATATCCGGCCTCGACTGCGAGCGCGCCGGCGCCCCCGGCCTCGAGCACATCGCCGACAACATTGTTGGCCCGAAATTCAGCGGCGAATTTCACCATGATTTCTTCGGAATCCGCCCGCCAGTAAGACATTTTGACGAATGGATATTTCGCCTGAAAGGCTGTCGAGATGGGACGCAGCGCCTGATTGACGATCATCGCCGAATAAAGAACGAGTTTGCCTTCTTTCTTTGCGCCTTCCACGAGGCGCTCCTGCCTGTCGGCTCCACGATAGGTCAGAATGTCCGGCGCTGTTTGCGCCTGCGCGACCGAGGAATATGAAACTGTGGCGAGAAGCGCCACAAGCGAAAAAAGCGTTCCTGTGCATTGCGGATTCATCATCCTGTCCTCCCAGACACTGTTTTTTTCAAGTCGGTGTAACTCCACAGCCGGGCGCATCCGGCAGGCGTAACACGCCGTCTTTCAGTTCGAGCCCGTTCCACGGGTCTTTTTCGAGGCCATCGAACTCAGTGAGTTCGCAGGCGTACCAGATGCCCGGCAAGGCAGAGGCTATCTGCGCTCCATGGGCCGAAAGAATCCGTGGACCGGAATGCGCACCCATGCGGTATTTCACACCGCCCGCAGCGCAGATTTGCGCAGCCGCATAGACACCGCGCAATCCGCCGAGCTTGCTGATCTTCAGACTCACGGCGTCCACGGCGCGTTCCCGCACAAGACGAATGATGTTATCGAGCGATTCTGCGGATTCGTCTGCCTCAATGGGAATGGCAACAGCGTCGGTCACTTTCTTCAGGCCTGCAAAGTCGTCAACGTGGACGGGCTGTTCGGCTAGATCGAGCCTGTAGGGGACCATGAGATTCAGGGCCTTGATGGCGTCGTCTGCATTGTAGGACTGATTGGCGTCGACCGTCAGATGAAGATCAGGACCAACCTCCTTGCGAATGGCGGCGACGCAAGCCACGTCTTCTTCGATATTGCCGTGAATCTTGATCTTGAAATGCTGAAACCCCTTGTCAGCGAGCGCGCGCGCATTCCGGGCCATTTCGGACGGCGATTTGAGCGGCAGGATGCGCAGCGTGCGAAATTCGCGCACGGCTGCGCCGCCGAACAATTGAGCGATGGGCACGTTGAGCCTGCGCGCCAGCAGATCGTGCAGGGCGCAGTCGATGCCGGCCTTAGACTGGGTTGTCCTGAAGCCCTGCCGATCGACGTCGTCCAGCAGTACGTTAATGAGGCGGCTGTCCTTGCCGACAAGCACAGGAGCAAGCCGGTCAAGATCGGCCTTCACATCCTCATGGGGCGAGCCGACATGCGGCATGGAGGATGCGTAGCCATAGCCGACAGCGCCGTCCTCGGCGTGGATGATCACCACCCAGCCTTCCTGCACCGGCATCGCCGCGAGCGCGAAACGCCATTCCTTGTCAATCTTGGGCAATCGAGATTCTCGGATCTCGACACTGGCTATCTTCATTATGCTTCCCCCTCGCAGAGTGAAGCACAAAATAGCGAAATCGAGAAGCGATGGAGTAAGCGCAAAAAAAACGGGCGCGAATAGCCGCGCCCGTTTGCAAATTCGCTCGCCTGAAGATCAGGCGCTGATGGCGGCCTTTACGCGGGCCGGCGTCAGCGGCAGTTCGCGGACGCGAACACCGACTGCGTCGAACACCGCATTGGCGAGCGCCGCGCTGGTCGGACCCTGCGAAGCTTCGCCGGTGCCGAGGAACGGCGTACCCGGACGATCGATCAGCACCACCTCGACCGGCGGAACCTCCGTGAAGGTCAGGATCGGGTAGGACGTCCAGTCCTCGCTGCGCACGCCGCTGGCGTCGTAACGAACGCCTTCCTTCAGAGTCCACGACAGCGACTGGATGAGACCGCCTTCGATCTGGTTCTTCACGCCATCCGGGCTCACCACATCACCGGAATCATTGGCTGCGACAGCGCGCAGCACGCGGATCTTTCCGGTAGACGGATTGACCTCGACCTCAAGGGCAATCGCCGTAAAGGCAGCAAGGTTCTTGTAGCGCGCGAAAGCAATGCCGCGACCGCGACCAGCCTTCTTCTCCCACTTCGACCAGCCGAACGCCTCTGCGGCCTTCTGCAGCACGGCGCGACCGCGTTCGTCCTTGAGATGACGCAGACGGAATTCCAGCGGATCAGCCTTGGCGCGCGCCGCGAGTTCATCGATGAAGCTCTCGATCGCGAACACATTCGAGTACGCGCCGAGACCGCGGGTCGATGACACGCGCGCAGCAAACGTCTCAATGAAATGCGTCGTCACCTTATGACCGGGGAAGTCATAGAGCGCGATGGCGTTACGGTCAGCCGAATAGTTCGGCGGCCCACCGTTCACCGGCACCGGCATTGCGAAAGGCTTTTCGAGATGGCGCGCGGGCAACAGGTTGCCGGCATTGTTCCCGGGGCGCGTGCCGTGGGCGGTCGACCAGAGATCGAACTGCCAGTTGACGATGTCGCCCTTGGCGTCCACTTCCGCCTTGGTCTTGATGAGCATGGCGGAATTATAGGGTTCCCACTTGTGCTCGTCGTTGCGCGACCACTGGATGCGCACCGGCTTGCCCGGATAGGCGCGCGCCAGAAGCGCCGCATCTGCGGCGGCATCGTCGGCGCCGTTGTGCCCGTAGCAAGCACTGCCCTGAACGTGCTGCATGTGGACCTTCGCTTTGTCCACGCCAAGCATCTGGGCGATCGCCGCGCCGGTTTCGAAGACCGACTGGCTGTGCGTCTGCACAGTCATTGTGCCGTCGTCACCCAAGGTGCCGATGGCTGTCGACGGGCCGATGGAGGCGTGCATCACGAAGGGACGCTTGAAGGTCGCCTCAATGGTGCCCGCAGAGGTCGCGGTCGCAGGCTTTGCCTGATCCTTGATGACGACGTCTTTCGTCTTCTGGGCCAGCAACCAGTCGTTGATCGTGTCCGAAGACGGCGCTTCCTTCGGAAGCTCCCACTTCGAGGCGCGACGCAGGGCTGCGGCGGCATTGATAGCCTGTTCTTCACGCTCGGCGATGACGCCGAGGAACCGACCGTCGCGCACGACCTTGAGGACGCCCGGCAGCTTCTCGACAGAAGCAGCATCTACGGAGAGGAGCTTGGCGTCATATTGCGGCGGGCGAACGACGCGGCCATGTACCATGCCGGCTGGACGTAGATCCTGGATCCAGATCTGGCCGCCCGTAGCTTTCGGCGGAATGTCGAGACGGATGACCGACTTGCCGACGTACTTGCGGGCGGAAGCGGGCTTGAGCGGCGCCTTGCCGGTGGCGTCGACGGCGAACTCCTGACCGGTGACGAGTTCCCAGTAAGACGTCTGCTTGCCGTCCGGCGCGCGGATCGTGCCGTCGTTGATCGTGAGCTTGTCGGCTTCGACGCCCAGCTTCTGCGCTGCGAGATCGAGCAGGATCTTGCGGGCGTCGGCGGAGACGGCGCGCACGGCGGTGCCGCAATCGGGCATCGAGAACGAGCCGGCGGTCGTGCCTTCATTCGGCACAAGGCGCGTGTCGCCCGACGTGATGCGCAGGCGCTTCATGTCGATTTCGAGTTCGTCGGCGCAAAGCTGCGAAACGGCAGTCAGGATGCCCTGACCAAGTTCAACCTTGCCGACGAGCAGATGGACGCGGCCTTCGGCCTCGATTTTCAGCCATGAACCAACCTTCGGGTTGTTGCGCAGGCTGCCGGGGAGCGGCGGCGCAGCCGGGGCGGCTGCCGGAGCCGCAGGCGCAGCGCCGGGGGCGGCCGGAGCGGTCTGGGCAAAAGCCTCGCCGGCGCCGGGGATTTCGAACGCCAGAACGAGCGAGCCAGCGCCCTTGAGAAGTTCGCGACGGTTAGTCTTGATCGTCATGATTATGCCTCCTGCGAAGCGCGCAGGACGGCGCGAACGACACGGTTATGGGCGCCGCAGCGGCAAAGATTGCCGTCGAGCGCCTGCCGGATTTCGCCGTCGGTGGGCTTCGGGTTGTTGTCGAGCAAAACCTTCGAGCGCATGATCATGCCGTTCATGCAATAGCCGCACTGGGCGGCCTGCTCGTCGATGAAGGCCTTCTGGAGCTTGTGCGGCGCGTTGATGTCGCCGAGCCCTTCGAGCGTGGTGATTTCCTGACCAACGACCGAACCGACCGAGGTGACGCAGGAGCGCACGGCCTGACCGTCGATGATCACCGTGCACGCGCCGCATTGCGACAGGCCGCAGCCGTATTTCGGGCCGTTGAATTTGAGATCATTGCGCAGCACGTAAAGAAGCGGCGCATCGTCGGGGGCCGTCACTTCATGTGTGCGGCCGTTTACTTTGAGAGCGGTCATTGGGGACCTCGAAACGTTTCCATGGATGCCAAGAATTCAGTCGCGCATCGGGGGGACTGACCGGGACGCGCGCAGTAAATCGAATCTGCTGATCCTGCGGCGTTTTGTCAATCGAAACACAGCCGTACTGAGCCTCAAATCACGAGGTTTTCAGACGCGACCGTACCGAGCCGGAAAGAATTCCAATTATTGGGACAGTTTTTTTGCCAATTCTACGGCCGAAGCTGGCGTGTTGCGGATTTCCTGCACAAGACCGACCAGTGTTTCGGCGTCCATCGGGTCGATTTCGAGGTTGCCCTTCGCGGCCTGCGCGAGAAACTCGGGGTCTTTCATGGTGGCATGGAAGGCGTCGCGCAGGAGTTTGGCGCGGTCGGCCGGTATGCCCGGCGGCGCGATGATCGGACGGGTGAAGGAATCAGCCAGCGTCAGAAAGCTGACCGCAGCCTTCAAGTCGTCCGAAATGCCCAGATCGAACACAAGCGGCACGTTGGGCAGAAGCGCGCTTGGCTTTTTGGCAAACTGAACGAGGACGTTGACCTTTTTGTTCGCCACCCAGTCCGGCTTCATGGCGGGGATCACGCCCCAGCCAGTGCAATTGCCTTCCGCCTCGCCGCGCTCCAGCGCCAGCCAGACATCGCTGTTGGAGGGGTAGCCGAGCACAAGTTTCACATGATCGCCGAAAATGGCTTTCATGATCGACCCATAGGCAAGGCCAGCGCCCTGCGCGGTGCCGCCAATGATGAGCTGCTTCGCCCGAATATCGTCGGCGCTACGGATGCCGGAGCTGCCCCAGGCGAAACAGACCTTGGTGTCGTTAGACATGTTGCCGAGCCAGGTGAGTTTGGAAAAATCCACATCCACCTGTTTCGGCTCCAGCACCGACAGATTGATCAGCGTCGGATTGAAAATGCCGATGGAAGTTCCATCCTTCGGGGCCTGCGCAGATATGTATTGCAGCCCCTTGAGACTCGATGCGCCCGGCATGTTCTTGACGACAAGCGTCGGATTGCCCGGAATGTGCTTGCCCATGAATTGCGCAAGCGTGCGCCCGTAAATGTCGAAGCCTGCGCCAGGCGGATAGCCGACGATGAATTCCATCGTCTTGCCGCGATAGAAATCAGGCTGCTGAGCCATTGCGGGCGCGAGAACTGCTGCGGATACGGCCAAAGCCGCGACCCAGGGGCGGATGCGCGTCAAGATCATCGTTTCCTCCATGGCGCCGGCCCGTTCGGCCTCGCCCATACCGGCGTCTATTGAGTCAGATTACCATTTGGCGTTGATGCGGTCGCCGAAGACCTCGCGCCAGTCCTGACCATTCGGAACGAAATCGTCATAGGCGCGCACGTTGCGGTATGTCGAGGGGTCGAGGCCACGAGGCTTCTCGCCGCGCTCGACCGCTTCGATGGCCTCCAGCATCAAGCGACGCATGGTGATGATGGCCTTGTCGGACGTGCCTAGAAATTCCTTCGAACGGTCGACGATGGGGCCCATGCCCTCCTGCAGCGCATAGTCCTGCGTGTTGAGGCCCGTGATGCCGGTAAACGTCTTGGTTTTCTGCAACTGACGGTCGATCATGTAATCGTTGGCCAGATTGAGCTTCAGCTTGAACGTGCCGGGTATGAGATCGTCCTGCCCGCGCCCCGTAAACTTCTCAATTTCCTCGGCGAATTCCGGCGTGATCGGCACGGAATCATCGAGGCCGGTCATCCAGTTGTAGACATAGGTCTGCGTGTCGTCGATCGGCACCCAAAGATGGCCGTCGAGTTTTGGCACGGCCTCGCGTTCCCCGTTGATAGCGGTGATGTTGCCGCGCGCCTGCTGGAACGGCATGAGGAAGTGATAGACGCGCACCCACGAGCGGCCTTCGCCAGCGTTGCGGGTCGACACGTAATAATAACCGTAATCCGTGCGCTCGAAGTCGATGCGCGGAGCCTTGTCGCGATTGCGGACTTCGTTCTTGTTCGCGATGTTGTTGTTATGTGCGAAGGACGAATGGGCGGTGTCCAGTCCGCCTTCGAGACCCTGCAGATAGTTGCAGGCCTCGTAGGTTTTCGACACATGCCGGTGCGTTGCGGGCGTGCGCAGCCATTCGTAGTCGGGCGGATCGGGCTGCAGTTCTGGCGGCCCCATATAGGTCCACACGACGCCGCCCTTTTCGACGGTCGGGTAGGACTTGATCTTCACCTTCGCCTGCAACGCGGAACCTGCGGGTTCCGATGGCATGTCGGTGCAGTCGCCGTCCACGTTGAATTTCCAGCCGTGATAAACGCAGCGCAACCCGCACTCTTCATTGCGGCCAAAGAACATCGGCGCGCGCCGATGGGGGCAATAGGCGTCGACGAGGCCAATTTTATCCTGCGTATCCCGAAAGGCCACGAGATCTTCGCCGAGCAGCCGCACGCGCACCGGCGCGCCATCCTTCTCGGGCAATTCGCTCGCCAGCAGAGCCGGAATCCAGTAGCGGCGGAAAAGATTTCCGCCCGGCGTGCCGGGACCGACGCGCACTAAACGCTCGTTATCTTCTGGCTTCAGCATAGTGGCTCCCTGCGGGCGCGGCGATGTTTCGCTCGCGCCGGAACTTCAATGTTTCAGTATTTGGTCAGGTGGCCTTCGACCATCCATTCCTTGTGGGCTTCGAGATTGATGCGTTCGGACTCGCCGTCGCCATCATCCTCGACTGAGACCATCTGCAGAATTTCCAGATCCTCGTCGCCGACCTTGCTGAAACGATAACGCACGCCGCCGGGAAGATTGACGCCTTCCATCGGGCCGATATCGGCGATCACCTTGTCGCCGAGCCCGTGAAAGATCGCCCTGCCCTTCAGGACCATCCAGCTCGTTTCCGACTTTGTGTGGTAGTGCAGGTTGTTTTCGCCGCCTTCGCGGACGCACTGGATCAGCACCTGAATCTTCGGACGGCGGACCAGCCATGTGTTCTGTTTCGGGCGCCCGTTAGGCTCCGGCTTCTGGTATTTGTAGTGCAGGATCTGCGACTCGGCGCGCTCGTGAAAGGCCTGCCGTTCTTCGGGCGACATATCCTTGGGGTGTTTGGCCATCGGCGTCTCCCGTTATTTTCCAGCGCACATTTTTGAGATGACATAGCTATATATCGCTTCAGAGATGGTCAAGGCGACCGGGCGGCTTGGTCACCCTGCGGTTGCCTCCACATCCGCCGGCTTGCGACCGGACCAGCGCGACAGACTGACTGCGTATTCATAGCGCTCGGGCGGATAATATCCGATCATATATTCAACCGGGCGGCTATCGACATCGTGCACGATGCGCGAGACGCGCAGCAAGGGAGCTCCGAATGACACTTCGAGCCGTTCCGCCAGCACCATATCGGCCAAAGTGGCGGTGACGCGATCCTGGATCAAGTCGATTTTCACGCCAGTCTCTTCGAGAAGAAGACTGAGCGGCTTTCTGGTGAGCATCTCCGGCGTCCAGGCTTTGGCGATTTCGCCCGGTACATGTGTGGTCAAATGATTGAAGGGCTTACCCTCGAACCGCCAGACGCGCGTGGCGATCTGCACTTTCGCGCCATCCCGCAAGGCAAGCGACTTCGCCACCATGCCTCTGGCTTCCACGAGATCGAAACCGTGGAGGGTGACTTCCGTGGCGGGGCGCGCCCGCAGGACGTCAAGAAATTCCTCAACCGAGGGCGCGCGTGCGTTAGGCCGCGCCGCCGCAGTTAGCTTGGCCATTGGACCGCGCGTTAGGATGCCCTGCGCGACAAAGCGCACCCGGGTTCCGCGGCCCTGTTCGCGCACGACCAGACCAGCGGCAGCCAATTCATTGAGCACCCGAACAGCGGTAATCCGCGAAATTCCATAGATTTCGCAGAGTTCACGTTCGCCGGGCAGATATTGGCCTTCCAGATATTCGCCCTCGTGGATTTTGCTGCGAAGGAGCATGAATATCTGATGATATATCGGCGTACGACTCAACGGGCTTTCGTCACCCGAGCCGAAGACCTGTTTGCCGGTCCGCTTTTGCGCCATTTTATTCCATTGCCTAGACTTTCGAATACTTGAGTAGCCGAGGTTTTGGCGACAGGCAAGCACGAAGAAAGCCTAGCGATGCGGCGTATCGCGCTCCAGTGCGTCGCCGATTCCAAGCGGTTTTGCGTCCACAAGGACAAAAACCATCCGGCAGGGGACCGCGCCCTTGTTGATCCAGGCGTGGTAGGTGCCGCGCTGGACCATAACGTCGCCAGTTTTCAGCGTCACCATTTCGCCCTTGTCGAGCTCCATGTCGATTTCGCCGGCAAGTACAACGATGTAATCGATGGTTTCCGTGCGATGGCGGCGCGGATGGTTGCCGGGCGGATATTCGGCGATCATGAATCGCGTGCCGTTGGCGGGCGGATAGGTGCCCAGAATGCGCGCGCCCATGTCTTCGGCGTCGCGCCCGACGGGCATGTCGGCAGGCGCGCCGTCCGTGCACCACATGAGAGTGGAATATTGATTGGGGCGCGTGGATTTGATGTTCTGCGCAATGTCGTCGATGATGACCGTGGCTGAGCCATCGGCTTCATGGCCGGTGATGACGCGCCGGATCGGTGTGGCTTTCCATTCCTGACTCATTGGCGCTTCCCCCTGTTTCATGTCGCCCCCGCGCGTCTCGAAGGACGAGGAAGGAGCAGCCTTTCAATACCTCGCCAGCACGTCCTTCACCGCATCCACGAGCTTCTCCGCCGGCACGGCGAATTGCGCGCGCTGCTTGAGCGCCAGATATTCGTTGCGATCCATATCTTTCGCGGCGGCCGAAACCTGTGCGCCGGCGACGAGATCCTTGATGACGATCTCGCCCTTCTCGCGCTCGTTCGAGCCCTGAATGATCGCGCAGACCGAACCGCGCTTGTCGGCGTATTTCAATTGCGCATTCATGCCGGCGGACCCGAGATAAAGCTCGGCCCGAATGCCCGCATTGCGGAGCGTTGTCACGAAGGCCTGATAGGCGGCGATCTGGTCCTTGTCCATCACCAGCACCACGACCGGGCCGCGCGTATCTGCGCCCGACACGATGGGGGATTTGAGCGCCTTCAGTGCCGCGAAAAGACGTGATACGCCGATGGAGAAACCAGTCGCCGGCACAGGCTCGCCGCGAAAGCGCGCCACAAGACCGTCGTAACGTCCGCCGCCACCCACAGAGCCGAAACGTACCGGGCGGCCATGCTCGTCCTTCACCTCGAAGGTAAGTTCGGCCTCGTAAACGGGGCCGGTGTAATATTCGAGACCGCGAACGACGGAGGGATCGATGATGATTCGCCCATCACCATAGCCGCCACTCTCTACGAGTTGCGAAATAAGTCGAAGTTCCGCCACTCCTTCTCGAAATATCTGGCTCTTTTCACCGTAAGCTCGATCCATGGCGGACAACATATCGGGCTCCGCGACTTCGCTAGACGAAGCTAGAGTTTTGATTCGAGGGTTGATGTCAGTCGTTTTTCCGCCGCGATCAAAATCCGTGTTCATACGAAGCTGCAAGAACCACAAAACCAAATTTACTTGATCTAGTGAGAGCCCCGCCCCCTTTGTAAAATCTCCACTTTCATCCCGCCGACCTTCGCCGAGTAACAATTTCACCCCTGCAGGCCCCAGTCTATCATACTTGTCGAGGGCCCTAAGCACGA
Organism: Beijerinckiaceae bacterium; assembly: GCA_947478455.1. Classification (GTDB taxonomy): domain Bacteria; phylum Pseudomonadota; class Alphaproteobacteria; order Rhizobiales; family Beijerinckiaceae; genus Terripilifer. The sequence continues at coordinate 52,818 of CANJWR010000005.1, forward strand.
CGAGTCGGCGACTAGCATTCTCTTTGCCGTTTAAGCCTATCGCCTCCAATAATCCGTCCAGCACCTTGCGGTTATTGACCTTGATCACATAGTCGCCGCGCTTGATGCCGAGCTTTTCCAGCGTATCGGCGGCCATCATGCAGATTTCGGCATCGGCGGCGACCGAGGCCGAGCCCACCGTGTCGGCGTCGAACTGCATGAACTGACGGAAGCGACCGGGGCCCGGCTTCTCGTTGCGGAACACGAAGCCGGCGCGGTAGCTGCGATAGGGCTTGGCGAGCCTGTCGTAATTCTCCGCCACATAGCGGGCGAGCGGCGCGGTGAGATCGTAGCGCAGGCTCAGCCACTGGTCGTCGTCGTCCTGAAACGAGAAGACGCCTTCATTGGGCCGGTCGAGATCAGGCAGGAATTTGCCGAGCGCCTCGGTATATTCGATGAACGGCGTTTCCACCGCCTCGAAGCCGTAAAGCTCGTAGGTCTCCCGGATGGCGGCCATCATTTTATTGGTAGCGGCGATTTCGGCGGGGCCGCGATCGGCCAGCCCGCGCGGAAGACGCGCCTTGACGGTGGTGGATTTCGGAGCTTGATCGGTCATCGGTTCGGAAGCCTGCTGGAGTTGCTGGCCTTGTACGGGCGGCGCGACCGGCGGGCAAGCCGGACTATCAGGGCGTCCCCGGCGTACGCCGGCAGCCGGGCGCGCCGGCTGGCGGCCCCTCGCCCGTCGTGTCAGCAACACCGCCGATCCCCGGCGCGCACGGCGAGGCGGATTTTCGGATAGGCCCAAGGCTGTGTTTGCAGCCTGATCAAGGCTGTGCTTGTGCCTTGATTAAGCCACGCCTGCGGCGGATTGATCCATGTCAGTGCAAAAAAGCCGCGTCTTTCGTATTTGAATATCAATACGAAACGAAGAGCGACAGCCAAAAGGGATCGCCATGACCGAGCATTATCACGCCGTTATCTGGATCGACCATCGCGAAGCCCGTGTGTTTCACTTCAACGCACATGACGCCGACGAACATGTGGTTCATCCGCATGATCCGACCGTTCATCTGCACGTGCACGCCAATCAGGTCGGCAGCGGCCATGCTCCGGTCGATCAGAAATTCCTGCATCAGGTGACGGACGCTGTTGCAAAGTCGAAGGCCATTCTGATTACTGGCCCCGCAAGCGCCAAGCACGAGCTGATGAAGCATATGGAGCATCACGATCCGCAGATTGCAAAATGCGTTGCGGGCGTCGAGGCCATCGATCATCCGACCAATGGCGAGCTGATTGCGCATGCGCGCAAGTTTTTTCGCGCTGCCGACAAGATGACTCCGCAAAAAGCCTGACCTCAGCCGCCGGGAGAAGACTATGAAAAAGACAGGCGCATTGCTGCTCGGCCTTGGACTTCTGGCCGCGACGCCCGCCATCGCGCAGGACGCTGCGGCGGGACGTCAGGTTGCGGAAAAAGTCTGTTCGGAATGCCATTTCGTTGATTCCGTCGACTTCAAGACCAGCAAGGCGCCGGGCCTTCTGGCGGTGGCGCGCATGTCTTCGGTCACAGAGCTTTCCCTGAAGGTTTTCCTGCAGACGCCCCATGCGGCCATGCCGGCGGTGGCTCTCACCCAGCGTGAACTCGACGATGTCGTGACGTTCATTCTGGGCCTGAAGGGCAATATCTGATCTTCAATCCAGAGCGACCACGCAGGCCGCCAGAATCGTGCGGCCTGCGATTTCATATTGCTTCCATTCCGCTGTGCAATTGACGGTGGCACCAGCATCCTCGATGCGCGCCCGATCTTTCGGCTGTTCTAAAATTGCGACTTCGCAGGGATCGCGCCTGAAGCCTGTGCGGCGTGCCTTCAGCCAGGCTTCCTTCATGGTCCAGATGCGTAGAAACGCGCGTACGCGGGCTGCGGGATCGAGCAAAAGCAGAGCGGTTCGTTCAACCGGATGCAAAACAGTGTCTACAGGCTCGATTGTTTCATCGAGTATTTCAAGATCGATCCCGACGGGCTTCACAGCGCAAACCAAAGCGACAAGATCGCCGCGTCCAGCCGTCGAAATCCATAAGCCTTTGCTCGGCGCTACGACGCGCGGCGCTCCCTCCGGATCGTAGGAAACGATCACGCTTTCGCCCGCGCAACCAGTCTGATTGCCTACAAAAGCTCGCAGCAACGAGCGCCTTTCCTGAAAACGTGAGCGCCCGGAAGCGCCCGGAAAGGCGCGGTCGGCATCGTCTTCACGCGTAGGTGGCAACACGCAAGACGGCTTCAAACGCGGATCGTCCAGCGACGCAACAAGCACAGACGCAAAAGCTGATGCGCTTTGCGAAGGCTCATTCCGCCACTCGATCTGCATTTCCGGCGACAAAGTTTGCTCCATGCGGCCCGGCGGCCATCATGCCTTGCTATACGAACATGCGCGCTTTCGCCATGGCGAGGCACCGAACAGGACGATTGCCTCGTTTCGCTATTTCTCAAACGCGCGTTAAGCTCCCGGAATCGGAAAACGATACGCCGCCAATGAGCGGCTCAGGGAGGACTACCCATGCGGCTCAAGCTTGCAGCCTGTGCGCTTTTTGCTGTCGCGTCGACGGCCAATGCGGCGGATTTTTACGCCGGCAAGACGATCACATTCATCATCGGTTCGGCTCCGGGCGGCGGCTACGACATTTACGGGCGCACGGTCGGCCGTCACCTGTCGAAACATATTCCGGGCAAACCCAACATTGTCATTCAGAATATGGACGGCGCGAGCACGCTGCGCGCTGCAAGTTTCATCTACAATTTGGCGGTGAAAGACGGCACTGTGATCGGGGCAATTGCGCCGGGCGCGGTCGTCGGCCCTCTTCTGGAAGGCAAGACCGAAGGCCTCTACGATCCGACGAAATTCATCTATCTGGCGACCGCCAACAACAGTACGCGCGTCTGCGCGACCTTCGTCACATCGAAGATCAAGACCTTCGACGACGCCCGCAAGCAGGAGACCATCATCGGCTCTGTGGCGGAAGGCGGATCGACGCGCGACTACGCCTATCTGCACAAGAACACGTCCGCGATGAAATTGAAGATCGTCTCCGGCTATCAGGGCACGCCTGCGGTGACGCTCGCCATGGAACGCGGCGAAGTCGACGGCATTTGCGGCATCGACTGGTCGAGCCTGCGCTCGCAGAAGGCGGATTTCATCCGCGACGGCAAGCTCAATGTGCTGGTGCAGGCAGGGCTTGAACCCAATGACGAACTGACAAAGATGGGCGTGCCGATGATCTGGAAATTCGTCGACAACGACGAAGACCGGCAGGTCGCCGAACTTGTCATCGCCCAGCAATTGTTCGGACGCCCCTATATTGCGCCGCCCGGCACGCCAGCGGAGGCGGTGAAAATTCTGCGCGCCGCTTTCGAGGCGGCGCTGAACGATCCCGAATTGCTGGCGGACGCCCAGAAGGCGCGCATCGACATCCTGCCTGCGGGCGGAGAGCGCGTGCAGGAGGGCGTCGACCGCATTTATGGCGCACCGAAGCGTATTGTCGAAAAGGCCAAGGAGGCGATCCGGCAATAGGCTAAAGCTTGCCGAAGGAATGCCAGCCGAGCAGTTCCTTGATGCGCCTGTCGAGACCATCGCGAACGCCCCGATAGGCGTCGAGCATCTGGTCGCGCGAACCCTGCACGGCGGTCGGGTCCATGGTGGGCCAGTAGACGACATCGACCGCCAGCGCGCGGGTATATTCGAGGGCGCGATGGTGCGCCTCGGGCGACAGGCTGACGATCAGATCGAAACTGTCGTCTTCGAGTTCATCGAAGGAATGCGGCTTGTGTTTCGAAATATCGATGCCGATTTCATCCATGGCGGAGACCGCGAAAGGATCGAGTTCGCCGGCGCGCAAACCCGCCGAAGCAAAATAGATTTCGCGACCGAACAGGTGACGCCCGATGGCTTCCGCCATCGGCGAACGCACTGCATTATGCGAACACGCAAAGAGAATGGCCTGCGGCCTGCGCGGCGCAGCATCCTCCGTCATGCTCGTTGATCCCCGGACCCCGCCGGCTGCATATGATCAGCCCTTCCAGTGAAGAGCCGTGACGAGCGTGAAAAGCCTTCGGGAGGTGTTGCTGTCGCATTCGATCTTGCCCTTCAGGCGTTCGGCCAGAAGAACAGCGCCATCGTTGTGCAAGCCGCGGCGGCCCATATCGATAGCCTCGATCTGCGCCGGCGTGGCCGTGCGGATCGCCGCATAGTAGCTTTCGCAAACCATGAAATAGTCCTTCAATATGCGGCGAAACGGCGTCAGCGAAAGAATATGCGTCACCAGCGTACGACCATCGGGGTCGCGCACATCGAACAAAAGCTTGGCGTCGTGCAACGACATCCAGAGCGCATAGGGGCCATCCTCATGGCCGGGGATTGCGAAGGAATTTTCCTCGATCAGGTCATAGATGGCGATATTGCGCTCGTGTTCCTGATCGGGATTGCCGCGTTCGATGGATGCTTCATCGAGGCTCACCGAAATGAGCCGCCGCTTTTTATCTTTGTCCCGATGCGGCATGGATCAACCGAGATTGAGGCGAATCGCCACCGACCGCGCGTGCGCCGCGAGGCCTTCGGTTTCGCCAAGGGCAATGGCAGAGGGACCGAGCGCCCGCAGGCTCTCGGGATTGCACTTCAAGATCGACGTGCGCTTCATGAAGTCGAGCACGCCGAGGCCGGACGAGAAGCGCGCCGAGCGCGCCGTCGGCAGCACATGGTTGGAGCCGCCGACATAGTCGCCGATGGCCTCGGGCGTGTGGCTGCCAATGAAGATCGCGCCGGCGTTGCGGACTTTTCCCGCAAGACCTTCGGCGTCTTCGGCCATGATTTCCAGATGTTCGGCGGCGAGACGATCCGCCAGCGGAATCGATCCCGCGAGGCTCTCGACCAGAATGATTGCGCCGTAATCGCGCCAGCTGGCCGCGGCAATTTCGCGGCGCGGCAACGTGGTGAGTTGCCGTTCGACCGCTTCCACAACCGCATCGGCCAGTGCTGCATCGTCGGTCATGAGGATCGACTGGGCGGCAGCGTCGTGCTCCGCCTGCGCCAGAAGGTCGGCTGCGATCCAGTCGGGATTAGCGGTGCTGTCGGCCATGATCAGCACTTCAGACGGGCCGGCGATCATGTCGATGCCAACTGTGCCGAACACGCGGCGTTTGGCGGCCGCCACATAGGCATTACCGGGACCGACGATTTTAGACACGGGCGCAATGGTCTTCGTCCCATAGGCCAAAGCCGCCACGGCCTGTGCGCCGCCGACGCGATAGACCTCGTCGACGCCAGCGAGTTTCGCCGCCGCCATGACCAGAGGATTGACCACGCCGCCCGGCGTCGGCACCACCATCACGATACGCTCCACGCCTGCCACCTTGGCCGGCACGGCGTTCATCAGCACCGAGGACGGATAGCTGGCGGTGCCGCCCGGCACGTAAAGCCCCACGGCCTGAATGGCGCTCCAGCGCCAGCCGAGTTCGACGCCCGCCGCATCGGTAAAGCGCTCGTCGCGCGGGCGCTGCTTTTCGTGGAAGGCCACAATGCGCCTATGGGCGAAGGCCAGAGCATCGACGGCCTTCTGTTCGCACTGGCCCATAGCGGCGTCGAGTTCGGCCTCGCTGACGCGAAGGCCGGTCTTGCGCAGGTCCATGCGGTCGAATTTCACCGAAAGATCGATCAGGGCCTCGTCGCCACGCTCGATCACATCGGAAATAATGCCCTTCACCGCATGATCGACATCATCGGAAACCTCGCGCTTCATAGCCAGAAGCGCGTCAAACTCCGCAGCAAATCCCGGTTTCCTCATATCGAGCCGCAAGGGCATCAGGTCACTCCAGTTGCGCGGGACGCCTCAGCCCGCTTTCGGTTCGTCATCGATACCATGTCCGGGCTTCGCACGCGTCACCCAGCGCGGGCCAATGTCGCGCATCTGGGCGTCGATGCACTCCACTTTAAGTCGAATGCCGGCACCGCCCGAAAACGTCAGGACGATCTGGCCGCCCGGGGCTTCCCCCGGATCGAACCCGACCGACAGCAGATTGAGTACGGTCGCCGCATCCGCCGGGTTGAAACCCGTGAAGGCCGCGTGCGTCACCGCATCGAAATGCAACCCGGCACGGCAACGCTCCATTTGCGTCTCCGAAGCCGCCCAGTCGAACCGGGAGGCCAGCAGCGCAAACCGCCTCGCTTTGGGCAGATAGGCGAGGTCAGGCACGCGCACAACCGCGTCCTGCAGATTTGCCGAAATCACCGCCAGATCGTCGTCGTCCAGCGCGATCAATCGCAACATTTCGGGTTCCGGCCGGGCCATGGCGATTCCTTGGGAAAATTGAACGCCTTGCGCGAAAGACTGGCGAGAACGATTAGCGATCAGTCCCCCCAAAGGCAATTGAGCAGGATCACAAGCTTAATATCCGGGCGCCGGAAAGGGGCCCGGAACCCCTGCCCCGGACTTGCGTTCCTTCCATAGTCCTGTCTGTATGCCCTCGTTGCGGCAGGGCTAGGATTTCAGGCTCTTCGCTGAATCGTGTGGGTAGAGGTTTCAACCACAAGTTGAATATTTTGGTTTCCGCTGGCTCCGCGTATTTTCTGATGCATGCGTGACACGGATCTTTTTCAGGCGGCGCTCGGGCTTTCCGCGCCTTGGTTTATCAG